>CAZNSM010000285.1:0-4964 GCA_964575615.1 uncultured Pirellulales bacterium
CCGATTGGACGGCCTTGGGTGACGTCGAGTTCGTCAGGGCGACGGGCAAAGAGACGTACGTCTATAACACGGTGGTCGATCTCCAGGGCGTGCCGGCCCGGTACGTCCGCCTGACCGTCAACAGCGGTTGGGGCATGATGGCCCAGTATGGCCTGAGCGAAGTTCGCTTCACGTATATCCCTGTCCAAGCCCGCGAGCCGCAGCCGGCCGACGGCGCCACCGAGGTCGAGCCGGACACGGTTCTGAGCTGGCGGGCCGGTCGTGAGGCCGTCGAGCACCAGGTGTATCTGGGCACGGACCCGGACGCCCTGACGCTGGCCGGCACGGTCGATGCGCCGAGTTTCGATCCGGGCTCGGTGAGTCTGGGCGCCACGTACTATTGGCGAATCGACGAAGTCAATGAGGCACAGGCCGTCACGACGTGGGCGGGGCCCGTCTGGAGCTTTGCGACCCAGGACTACATCGTCGTGGATGACTTCGAGAGCTACAACGACGACGTCGATGCCGGCACGACGATCTTCGACACGTGGATCGACGGCTGGGTCAACGAGACCGGCTCGACGGTCGGCTATCTCAACGCCCCCTTTGCCGAGCAGACGATTGTCCATGGCGGCAGACAAGCCATGCCGCTGTTTTACGACAACACGGCAGCGGCCGTCTCCGAGACGGAATTTGCTCTCGACCAGGATTGGACGCTCTACGGGATTCGCAGCCTGTCGCTGTACTTCCACGGCGCCGCGGGCAACGGCGGCCAACTGTACGTCAAGATCGACAATGCCAAGGTGTCCTACGACGGTCCGGCCAGCGACCTGGCGCAGAGTATGTGGATGGTCTGGAACATCGATCTGTCCACCGCCGGCAATGTGAGCAACGTCAGCTCCCTGGTGATCGGCATCGAAGGAGCGGGAGCCACCGGGACGCTGTACATCGACGACATCCGGCTATACCCCAAGGCGCCGGAGTTTGTCGTGCCGACACAGCCGGATGACACCGATCTGGTTGGTCACTGGAACCTCGATGAGGGCAGCGGAACCCTGGCAGCGGATTCGAGCGGAAACGGAAATGATGGCACGCTCGAAGGCGCTGCACAGTGGGTAACCGGTGCGATGAACGGCGCCTTGCAGTTTGACGGCAGCAGCCGTGTGAACTGCGGGGACGCGCCTCAGCTCGCGTTTACCGAGGCGTTCAGCATCACGCTGTGGGTCAATCCGTCCGACCTTACGGGAGACCGCGCCTTTGCCGGCCGTTCGGCCGCCGATGGCGGTTATGCATTCAAGTCCATGAACGATCACCTGCGTTTCACAACGCCCGGTATCATGGATCATGACGGCAACAACTCGCTCCTGCAGTTGAACACCTGGCAACACGTGGCGGTCACCTTCGTGCCCGGTCAGGCCGCCGGCTGCACGTTCTATGTCAACGGGGTCGCGACGGACACCCTGGCCAGCAGCAATCTGGTTGCCGGCGCCGGGCCGTTTGAGATTGGCCACAATCATTGGGACCAATGGTGCCTCGGCATGATCGATGAGGTTCGCGTCTACGATCGCGTCCTGTTGGCGGAAGAAGTCGCCGGGCTGGCCGGCCGCACGGAGCCGCTGCACAAGCCCTTCTGAGTCGATAGGGGAGGTGGCGCGCGAACCGCTAACCATAGTGGCGTGTGCTTTCGGGCCCCTGTTAGTGCGGCAGGGGCCCCTTTCTTCTCCGCACGGCGTCGTCACCGGCCTGCGTTCACGGCGTCGAACATGGCGACGATGTTCTCGGCCGGGACGTTGGCGAGGATGTTGTGGACCTGCTGGAAGACGAAGCCGCCGCCCGGCGAGAGGGTGCGAACCTGATTCCTGACGTGCTGGGCCACTTCCTGCGGTTGCGCGCCGGTAAGAATCTCTTGCGTGTCGCAACCGCCGCCCCAGAAGGTCAGGTCCCGGCCGAATTCCGCTTTCAATTCCGCCACGTTCATGCCCGCGCAACTGATCTGGACGGGGTTGATGGCGTCCAGGCCCGCCTCGATGAGATGAGCCAGAAGCTCGCGAACTCCGCCACAGCAGTGGAGCATGACCTTCACGTCGGCCAGTTCCTTGGCGCGATTCCAGAGAATCTGGTGGCGGGGCTTGAAGAACTCGCAGTACATGCGCGGGCTGAGCATCGGGCCTGTCTGCATGCCGAGATCGTCGCCGAAGAGGATGATGTCGATCGACGAACCCACCGCCCCAAGGAATTTCTCGAGATTGGCCAGATGAATTTCCACCAGGCGGTCCAGAAAACGATGGGCTCTCGCGGGGTCGGAGGCCAGCAGCATGAAGAAGTTGTCGGCCCGGTAGAAGAACTGGCCGGTCTCGAAGAGATTGCCGCCGAACAGGCCGATGATGGCCCGGTCGGTGCTCTGGCGCAGGCGCTGAGCGCCCTCGCGGAGGGTCTGCGAATCGACGGGTCCGGGCGGGGACGCCACGGCGGTCCACATGCATTCGCCGAAGGCGTCGGCGAGCATCGCATCATCGTCCGATTCGGCGAACGGGAAGTACGTCTGCTCGAAGTATAGCGTGCCGTCGGGCATGTGCGCGATGACTGCCCCGGAGCCGGAGAGAATGACCCATCGATCGGACCGGCGCTCCATTCGGGTCCAGGCCGGAATGAGACAATCCGTGCCGTCGGGAAGCCTCCAGGGCTTCCAGTCGTCGTCGGTGAGGGCGAAGCCCCGTCCCATTTCGATGCAGTCGACACCGAAGCGGTCGAGCACGTCGTCGTCGACGATCGCGAGTTGCTGAACCACATCGTAGACGCGCACGGGTCTCGGTTCGAGGCCGAGGCATCTGCGCAGCCGGGGGTACGCCATCGCGGCGATGCCCGAGGAACGATGCCCGGACAGATCGATGGGGACGCGGTCGGGTTCGACGTGATTCAGTGCGGCCAGGACTCTTTCTCTCGGTGTCATAGGCTTACCATTTACAATTCGCCATCTGCGATTTACCATGTGGCTGTCGCTGAGCAGAATTGTAGATGGCCGATCGCAAATAGTAAACCCCGAGGGTCCCAAGATGTCTGGCGCACTTCACCATTTGCTTGTCCTGGTCGGAATACTGGCATGCACGAGTATTGGAATACCGGGGGCCGCGCCGGGGACTGCCCCATCGCTCCAATCTCCCTCCGTGGCCCGGCAGATCCTGGCCGATCCGAACCTGCCGCTGGTCCTGGACAAGGCCAGGAGCCTGCTGAAGACCGGATTCACCGCCGGCAGCGGTTACGGCGAGGTCTGGATTCGCGATCTGAACACCTTCATCGAGCTGTCGCTCCAGGTGAACGATCCGGGGCCGGTCCGCGAGGCCCTGTTGACCTTCTTCCGGTTCCAGGGGCCGCAGGGCGACATTGTGGATGGGTACATCCCGAAGGCGCAGGGCAACGTCGCCTACAAATACCGCCGGTCGGCTGTGGCGCCGGAACTGCTCGCCCATAAGAACACCGTCGAGACCGACCAGGAATCCTCGCTCGTTCAGGCGGTGCGGAAGTACGTTGCCGTCACGGGAGATTCCTCTATTCTCGACGAGAAGGTGGACGGCGCGTCGGTTCGCGATCGCCTGGCTGGCGCGCTGGAGTACGTGCTCGCCCACCGATTCGATGCCGCGCATGGTCTGGTGTGGGGCGCTACGACCGCCGATTGGGGCGACGTGCAGCCCGAGCACGAGTGGGGCGTCGAGCTGGACGACAATTCCCATCGCGCCATCGACATCTACGACAACGCCATGTTTCTTGTGGCCATCGACGATTATCTCTCGCTGGCCGCTGACACAGAGGCTCCGTCGGCACGCTGGCGCGAGGTCCGAGACGACCTGCGAACAAACGTGCGCAAACACCTCTGGGACCCGGATCGTCGCAAGTTCCGTCCCCATGTCTATCTCGAAGGGTCGCCTTTTCCGAGCGGCTTTGACGAGGCGGCGGTCTACTACCATGGCGGTACGGCGGTAGCCATCGAAGCGGGACTCCTGACGCGCGACGAAATCGCAGATTCACTTCGGCAGATGGTGGAGAACGTCCGAAGCGCCGGCGCCGGCTCGATTGGGCTGACGCTCTACCCGGTCTATCCTGAAGGCAGCTTCAAGAATCCGGCCATGGGTCCGTACTCCTATCAGAACGGCGGCGACTGGTGCTGGTTCGGCGGTCGGATGATCCGCCAACTGATCCGTCATGGGTTCGTCGCCGAGGCCTACCGGGAACTTGCGCCCATGACCGCGAGAGTCCTTCGGCATGGCGACTTTCATGAATGGTGGTCGCGCGACAATCAGCCGCGAGGGTCGGGTCAGTTTCGCGGCTCGGCGGGCGTTCTCGGAATGGCCATCGTCGAGCTGCTGGCCTGGGCCGAACAGCAGCAGGGCGCCTCGGTCGATTCCCCTGCTGTGCTCTGGCAGATCGGCCGGGCCGACAATGACAACGCGGAGTTTGCCTTGGCGCCGGACGGCCATGCGCGGTTCGAGGACGATGCGTTCTTCGTGGTCGGGGCTTCCGAGCCAAAGAAAGACTGGCCGTACGTGCAGCCCGGCCCGGCGGATGGCTGGGCGGGCGCTCGCCCGCATACGTTCATCGTGCTCTTCGGTTTGAGGACCCCGCCGGCAAGCGGTGAATGCCGGCTCCTGTTCGATCTGATCGACACCCACAGCGCCGGCCCGCCCAAATTGCGCGTGGAAGTGAACGGCCATGCGTTCGAGCAGTCCCTGCCCAATGGTGCGGGCGATGCCTCCGTGTCCGGCCGGCCCGAGAAGGGACGCGAGTACAAATTCGCGGTCGCCTTCCCGGCCGACCTGCTCAAGAGAGGCGACAACGAAGTCCGCGTCACTACGCTGAGCGGCAGTTGGATGCTCTACGATTCGCTGTCGCTGGCGGCGCCCGCTGGCGCCGATTTGCGCCCGGTGCAAGCGCGAACGCTCCTGGACTCGGTCCGGCCGGTGCGCGCGTTGCAGGAGCGGGAGGGGCGGATG
>CAZNSM010000286.1:0-4963 GCA_964575615.1 uncultured Pirellulales bacterium
CCCCCCCCCCCCCCCCCCCCCCCCCCCCCCCCCCCCCCCCCCCCCCCCAGCAGAACGGTCGTTTTCGCGAGACAATATCCGGATTTGATCTCGTCGCTGCCCATTGCGACCGCCAGAGGGTCATGGTTGCCCCAGATCCTTGCGGAGTTGGCGAACCTGCTTCATCACTTCGTTGACTCGCCACTCGAGCGAGGAGAGGATCCAGAACTCGAAATGGGCGATGCGCATCTGCGCGTGGATCAGATAGATGATTTTCACCGACAGCGTGACCGCCGCCAGTTCGATCATGGGCAGTTGCCACTTGTGGCCGCCGACGACGGACGCGACCACGGAAAAGACCACGACGAGGATGAACAGGGTGTTGACCAGGCGGACGCGCGTCTTGGGGACGCCGCCGATTTTGCCGACAATGGCGCGGACACGCTCCTTCTCCCTCTGGAAATTCTCCAATTCCTTGCGAAGATCATCGAGTTCGCTTTCGATCTGGTCGGCTTGTTCGCACGCTTGTTCGTCGGCCATAGGGTTCCTCTGGTCCCATCCTGTAGGGGAACGGCGTTCGTCCGGGTTTCGACATCGGTAGATTATCCGGTCGGGGAGGATTCGGCAAGCGCGCCCCCGGCCAAAGGTGACAGGCATTTACCTTGGGGGCACCCGCTGGGCGGCCAGATCCAGGTTCTTGTTGCAGCGGGGACACCGGACCGTGTCCCCCTGGAAGTTGGGAGGGACCTTCAGGCTGAGGCCGCAGGAGCAGTCCAGGAACGCAAAACCGTTGACCTTGCGCATGATGTCCCCGACCTGATGGACCTGTCTGCGGACGCTCTGGTCCTGGGTCGGCTGCGTCCGGCCCTGCCGGAGATCGACGGCCTCGTCTCTCAAGGCGGCGGCCGGAACGATGTTCTTCGAATGGGTTACCTTCGTGAAGGCCTCGCCGTAGTCTCGGTAGGAAGCGCCCTGGGACATGCGGCGCAGGATGCGGACGCGTTCGGAGATCGGCGGGTGCGTGCTGGTCAGATCGGACAGCTTCATCTGGCCCTTCTTCTTGAAGGGATTGACGATGTACATTGGCGCCGTCGCCTGGTTGGCCGGACGCAGTTGCGGGGCCGGATCGGAGGCGATCTTCTCCAGAGCGCTGGCGAGTCCCTCGGGGTAGCGTGTCAGCCTTGCCGCGCCGGCGTCGGCGAGGTATTCCCGGCGGCGCGACAGGGCGAAGTAGAGCAACTGGGCCATGATGGGGGCGAGCACCGCGACGACGATGGCGATCAGGACCAGCACGATCTGGGCCTGACCGTTGCCCCGGCCGCCGCCGGAATAGCGCCGTCTCGACCCCATCGAACCATAGAACATCCCTCGCAGAAAGACCTGCGACATGAGCACGATGCCGCCGAGCATGATGCCCGCCAGAGTCACGTACAGAATATCGCGATGGAGGATATGGCTCATCTCGTGTGCGACCACGCCCTGGAGCTCGTCGCGGTTGAGCCGGGCCAGCAGTCCGGCGGTGACGGCGACGGAGGCGGATTGGGGGCTGCGGCCGGTGGCGAAGGCGTTCGGAGCCGGATCGTTGATGATATAGACTTTCGGCATGGCCGGCAGCCCGGCCGCGATCTTCATCTCCTCCACGATGTTGAACAATTGCGGATGGACGTCGTGGTCGACTCGCTGGGCGCGACTGGCCGCCAGCAGGATCTGATCGCCGGAGGACAGACTGATCAGAGCCAGCACCAGCCAAACGACGGTCGCGACTCCCAGACCGATCCATCCGCCGTCCGGGCCGAACGCCGCCAGCCCAATGACCGCGCCGACCAACAACAGGACAAACGCCATCAGGGCCATCAAAAGGATCGAGTGTTTCTTGTTCGCTCTAATCAGTTCCCACATGGTCCTTCCCTGTGTCCGTCCATCTCATGGGCAGGCCATCTCCGGGCATAACCTCACCGCTGTCCCCCGATCCGGCGCACGCGCCGGCCATGCCAGGAGCACCGAACCGTTCTGTTACGAGAAACTCACCTTGGGGACCGCGCGCTCCGCCGCGCTGTCGACCTGGAAGAAGTCGCGCTTCGTGAAGCTGCACATTCCCGCGATGATGTTCGACGGGAACATCTGGATCTTGTTGTTGTAGAACAAGACCTGGTCGTTGTAGTTCTGACGCGAGAACGCGATCTTGTTCTCCGTGCTGGTCAGCTCTTCCTGGAGGGCCAGGAAGTTCTGGTTGGCCTTCAGGTCGGGATAGTTCTCGACGACGAGCATGAACTTGCTCAGTGCATCGGCGAGCTGGCCTTCCGCTTTGGCGGTCTCGGCCACGCTCTTGGCGCCCATCGCCTGGCTGCGGGCCTGCGTGATGGCCTCGAAGGTCTCGCGTTCATGTTTCATGTAGCCCCTGGCGGTCTCGACCAGGTTCGGAATCAGATCGTGCCGGCGCTTCAACTGCACGTCGATCTGCGACCAGGCGTTGTCCACCTGATTTCGCAGTCGGACCAGGGCATTGTAGATGCCGATCACGAGCAGGGCCAGGACGACCAGAAGGCCGACGAAGACCAACAGTACGATCAGTGCTCCTGACATGGGTACTCCCTTCAATTGGACGGAACGATTCCGTTGGGGGGACTACGATTTCCCCTTTTTCATGATCAGTGCCACGACAATCAGTACAGCAGCGACGCCCACGAGGATCAACGTCCAACTACTCATTCCTGGATCCTTTCCAAAACGTGCTACAGAAACATGAAAGTCATGCTAACACGCCATATCATCAGGGACCGAGCAACTCGCCGGTGAGCCAGCGGCGTTCGAATCTCGCCAGGACGATCCGCTCGTACGGATTCGCCAGGCCGCCTTCAAACAGACACGCGATCGCGCCGTCGGGCAGAACCGCCAAACACGAATAGGCAGCCGGTCCAGGCCAGACAAGGCGTTCGACAGGCCAGGTCCTGCCCCCGTCGCGACTGAGACGCACGGTCATGTCCCGGCGCACGCCGCTTTCGCCGTGGGCAGGGTTGGAGAACAGCAGGCAGTCCTGGTCCTCCTCTCGCGGTCCATCGTACCGCACGAGGCTCGCCTGGCAGATTGGCTCGACGAGGGCCGGATCGTGTCGGACCTGCGACCAGGTCATTCCCCCGTCACGGCTCGTCGCCACGGCGCGTGTCGTCGCGGACCGGTTGTAGTTCCGCATGTTCATCAGGAGCGTTCCGTCGGCCAGTTCCACGACCTGACACTCGTTGACGGCCGGCCGGATCGCGCCGCCGAGTTGCCAACTCTGTCCTCGATCGTCGCTGAAGATCACGTGCGAGTTGTAGCCGGTGGGGTCCTCGGGAGAGACGACGCTGTGGTCGCAGGGTATCAGCAGACGCCCTCGCCACGGACCTCGTTCCAGTTGAATGCCGACGCCCGGGCCGGTGGCGTACCATCGCCACTCGGGTCGTTTGGCCGTTTCGGTGATCTGACGCGGCGCCGACCACGTCTGACCGTCGTCCTCGCTGTGTGTGACGAACACGCGCCGCGTGTCCCTGCTCGTGTTCTGCATGATCTGGCTCTCTTTGTCCTGCCCATGGTTCCAGGTCATGGTCAGCCAGATTGTCCCGGTCTGTTGGTCCACGACAGGACATGGATTGCCGCAGGTGTTGCCAGCATCGTCCCAGACGACCTGTTGGGGGCTCCATGTCCTGCAGCCATCGGCCGACCGCTTGACGAGCAGGTCGATGTTGCCCGAGTCACCTCGACCTCCTTTGCGTCCCTCGCAGAACGCCAGAAGCGTTCCTTTCCTGGTCACGAGCAGCGACGGGATTCGATACGTGTGATATCCATCGTTGCCACTGACGTAGAGGTCGCTCAGGGCGACTCTACGTTCCGCTGCCCGCTGGTCCAGTTCCGAAAGCTTCAGGCGGATGCTGACGATGCAGGGTTGCTCATCCCGGGTCCAGTGGCCATAGGTGGTCGCGATGAACGTGCCGTCAGAGAGCACTTCGAGGCCCGGATAGGCGCAGTCGGCCTCCTTGGTGTTGTCCATCAGGCGGACGCGGTAGTGACCTTCCCGGCCGGCGACGATGTCGTCGTACGTGCCCACCCAACCGACCCAGTCGCCTTTGGAGGAGCTGACGTGCGTGGTGTCCCGGAAGGTGACGAAGAGGCGCCCGTCGGGGGCATACTTGCCCACGTGCCGGTCGCCCGTCAGTGCGGCCGGCAGCTCGCGCGGCTCACTCCAGGTCTGCCCTTCGTCGTCGCTGAAGATGACGAAGGAATTGAACTTGCGGCTGTTCTCCCGCAGCAGGACGGCGATCTGTCGCCCATCCGGCGAGCGAATCAGGCCGGGCTCGCACAGATGAGCTTCTGGATGCTCGGCGATGGCAGTCGGCTGGCCCCAAGTCAGGCCACCGTCCTGCGAGATCGTCTTATACACCCGAAACTGCGTCGGCTTGCCCCCATTTCGAAGAAAGCGCCCGTCGTCGTGGAACAGGGCCATGTAGTAACCGTTCGCCAGACGCTCGACGGAAGCCATCGCAACGATCCCGCCGAAATCGCCGATCGGCTCCAAGGCCGTCCAGTCCCGGCCATCGTTCTCAGAGACGGCCATTCGTATCGGGTAGAGACCGGAGAACAGGATCAGCCTCTTGCGGCCTTGGCGATCGACGACGCGGTGGATGGTGGGGGTCTCCTGCGAGGCTGCCCAGTTCTCGGGCGTCGGCAGGCGGTCCGACCAGGTCAGGCCCGCATCCGTGCTGCGTTTCATCACGATGGCGCCGCGACCGTGGCCCTTGGGATAGACAGCCAGCATCGTCCGGTTGTCCTCCAGAAGCACCGTGGTGGGGTGACCCAGGTATTGACCGCCTTCACGGTCAACCACAGTCTGACGATGCGTCTCGCCCGCGATGTCCACGACCGGGATCGAATAGCTCCTTGGCTGGGCGGGCAGCGAGGCGATTGCGACCGTTGGGACAAGCGTCAGGACCAGGATGATGGCGTTTTGGAC
>CAZNSM010000287.1:0-4956 GCA_964575615.1 uncultured Pirellulales bacterium
TCTTGCCGTACGGAGGCGTTCGCAACTGCACGTACTGGCCGGGAATGTAGTCGATGGTGGCCGGGTCGGTCAGCTCCAGCCGGAACAGCTTCATGTCATGCGTCAGGTCAACGATCTTCGCGCAGCGACAGGTGTACTCACGGATAGCCAGCAGTTCCTTCGGGATATCAACTCGCAGGTCACGGCGGACCTTGACCTGGCAGGCCAGCCGGACGTTTGATTCCCTTTCAGACTTATCCAGATAAGGTTCTTCGGTCGGCAGGATCGGACCGGCCCCTTCGAGCACCTTGACCTTGCACAGCCCGCACGTGGCGCGGCCGCCGCAGGCGCTGGGGATGAACAGCTTCTCGGCCGTCAGGAGTCCGAGTAGATCTTTGCCTCCCTGGACCGTAAGCTCCTTCTCGTCGTTGACCTTGATCTTACACGGACCGTAGTTGGCCAGGTAGTATTCCGCAACGACCAGGACAGCCGCCAAGGCCCCTGCGATGAGGCTGACAACGAGAACCGCGATCAGTGTGGACGCTATCATTGACCTCCCGCACCACAGACTATGTCAAAAAACAAGAAGCAGATATCAGAATAGCGGAATCCCGATGGCCATCGGGATGAATACGGGCGAATCATTATTCGCCCCTACCTTTGCTTTCATCTTCCCTGGAGCACGCCAGTGAATCCGATGAACGCCAGCGCCATCAGCCCGGCGATGATCAGCGTGATTCCGGGCCCCTGCAATCCGGCGGGAATCCGCTCGTTGGCCAGCCTCTGGCGAATGCCGGCCATCGCCATGATCGCCAGAAACCAGCCGATCCCGCTGCCCAGTCCATAGCCGATGGTGACGATGAACGAGTAGTCGCGAATCACCATGAAGAGCGACGCGCCGAGGATGGCGCAGTTGACGGTAATCAATGGCAGGAACACACCGAGCTGCTGGTACAGGAACGGCGAGAACCGCTCGATGGCCATCTCCACGAACTGCACGAACGCCGCGATGATGACGATGAACAGGATGAAACGGAAGAACTCCAGGCCCAGGGGCTGGAGCACGTAACGATACGCCAGCCAGTTCAGCAGCGTGGTGGTCGTCATGACGAAGATCACTGCCAGCCCGAGTCCGAAAGCAGTCTTGACCTCGCGCGAGACCCCGATGAAGGGACACAGGCCCAGGAAATAAGCCAGGAGGATGTTCTGTGTGAAAACGGCGGCGACACATACCGTAACCGCCTGCCAGATTTCCGCTCCCAGGTTCATTTGGTCTTCGCCTCCAGTCTGATCTGGATCGATCGAAACACCCATATCACGACGGCCAGCATGAAGAAGGCCCCCGGCGGCATCACCATGATGATCCACTTGTCCCACGCCGGTCCCGAGAAGAACGGCACCGCCAGCCCCGCGAAGGTCCCCATCCCGAGCACCTCGCGGAACGTCGCGATGATCAGCAGGATGAAGGAATAGCCCATCGCGCTGAAGGCGCCGTCGAGGAACGCCCGGCCCGGCGGATTGCTGTTGCCGAACGCCTCGCACCGGCCCATGACGATGCAGTTCGTGATGATCAGACCGACGTAAGGACCGAGGTTGGCGCTCATCTCGGGCCAATACGCCTTCAGCAGGATGTCCACGATGATGACGTAGAACGCGATGATCAGCGTCTCGACCATCATCCGGACGTTGCGCGGCGTGACCGATCGCAGCAGCGAGACGCTGGCGGAGCTCAGCGCGATCGTGAACACCAGCGCCACGCACATCACGACCGTGTTCAGCACAAGGTTCGTCACCGCCAGCGTGCTGCAGATGCCGAGCACCTGTTTGAAGATCGGGTTGTCGCGCCACAGGCCCGCCAGGATGATCTTCCGGGTTTCGGATTCGGCGCCGGGACCTGTCATGATCGCGTGCCCTCCCTGGCCACCTTGGATTGCCACTCGGTCAGAGCAGCGTTGATGATTCCCTCAAGCCGGGTGCTGGTCTGCGTCGCGCCGGTGATGGCGTGGACGCTGCTGTCGTCCAGCTCGCCACCAGGGCGTTTCATGCCCAGGGGCTTTCCCCCAGAGGCGAGCACCTTGCCCTTGAACTGGCTGCGAAACGGCGGCTTGACGATCTCGGCGCCCAGCCCGGGCGTCTCGTTCTGCTCGTAGAAAGCGATCCCCGTGACGGTCCTCTGGTCCGGCTCGATGCCGAGGATGCCCCCGATGGGCGCCCAAAACCCCTGCCCCAAGAAGGGCAGCGCATAGGCGACGACCTGGCCATCCTTCTTGACGAGGTAAGCGCCGCCGGAGGACGCCGTAGGTTCTTCGACCATTTCCGCAAACCGCGGGTGAACCTCCGCATTGCTCAGGTTCGCGCCGGACAGACCGGGCACAATTTCGAGAACAGCCCTCTCGAAGGCCAGCTCCTCGTTGGCCTCCACCCGTCCCCGCGTCACGGACGCAAAGGCGATGATGATCGAGCTGAAAAAGGCCGTCACACCAAACATGTACAGGATGGGAAACCAGCGCTTCTCTCGCATCACGCCCGCCCTCCGGCCTTCCTGGCCGATTGACGCGCCCGAACCGCGTAGTCGAGAATGGGTGCGAACATGTTGCCGATCAGGATCGAGAACATCAGACCGCCGTTGAAGATCGAGAAGTTGCGGATCACGACGGTGCAGACGCCGATGATGATCGCGTAGATGATTCTGGCAAGGTTCGTTTTCGGCGAGCTGACCGGATCGGTGGCCATGAAAAACGCACCGAGCAGAAAGCCTCCGCCGAGCACCGCTGTCCAGGCCGTCGGCACAGGCGCCACGCCGAACGAATGGAGAATCTGGCTGAGCGCCGCATAGGTGACGATCAGAGTCACGATGATCGTCCGGTTGGCCGTCTTCGTCCAGAACAGATAGAGACCGCCGATCGAGATGAGCAGCGCGCTGGTCACTCCCATCGTGCCGCTGATGCGCCCGAAGAGCAGCGCTCGCAGCAACGCCTTCTTGTGTACCCGCGCGGTCTGTCCTTCCTCGATCTCGAAGGGAATGTCAAAGCGGGCCGCCTTGTCCATGCCCAGGACGATCTTGCCGGCCTTGAGATTGGCCAGCGGTGTGGCGCCTGTGACGGCGTTGGGGCTCGAGGCCGTAGTCCAGAGGTTCAGAGCGCCCCAGGGGCTGGCGGCGGCCGGGGCCCAGGTAGCCGTCAGGGCCACGGGGAAACAGATGTAGACGAAGCAGCGGCCGGCCAGAGCGGGATTGAAGATGTTGCGTCCGAAACCGCCGAAGACCTCCTTGGTGAACATGACCGCGAACACCACGCCGATCGTCAGCACGTGCAGCGGGACCGTCGGCGGCATGACCAGGGCAAACAGGGTCGTGGTGACAAAGACGGCCTCGCTGACCGGCTCGCGACGACGGCGGGTGAAAATATACTCGACCACGAGGCCGACGGCGGCGGCCCAGACAATCAGAAAAAGACTCCGCCAGCCGAAGAAATAGATCCCGCCTGCCACGCAGGGCAGCAAGGCCAGCAGCACGCGACGCATGGCCGGCTGTTTCAACAGGATCGTCTTGGGCTTTGCTTTTTCCGCCATCCCTGACCACCTTGGTACGTAGCGTGCCCCTGAGGGCATACTTTCCATACAAAGACTAACGCCTTACGGCGTCACTACGGACTCCATGTTCCTTTCCGTCCCGTTCCGTGTCAAGATGGACGAAAGATTCTGTTTTACGTATACAAATCTGGCAGGTTCAGGGCGTCTTACCGTGAGAATGAGCATCCGAGTCGAGGACAGAGAACTTGGACAAATGCAGCCTCGATGAGGCGATACGAGAGGCGTTGGGCCGGGACGATCCGGCCGCGGTCGAGCTGATATGGCAGCGGTACGCCGACAGCCTGCTGGCGTATCTGGTGACGAAGCTCTGCTGCCGCCACGATGCCGAAGACGTCCTCCAGGCCGTCTTCGTTCGAATCGCGGGCAAACGCCGCAAGCTCGCCAGAGCCGGCTGCCTGGACGCCTACATCTACCGAATCGCGCGCAACGAGGCCGTTTCATACACGCGCCGGCGCCGACGCGATCGAAAGGATGAGGCGGCCAAGGACTTCTGGCTGGAGGCGTCGGAGGCCGGCCAGGAGCGCACCGATATCGTGGAGCTGCTGGAGGTGGCCCTGAGCCGCCTGCCCGAGTCCCAGCGCCAGGCGGTGGTATTGAAGGTATACCGCGACAAGACGTTTGAGGAGATTGCCCGGATCGTGGGCATCTCGCTCAACACGGCGGCCGGCCGATACCGCTACGGGATGGAAAGGCTGCGAACCCTGTTGAAGGAGCGGTTGTCATGAGCGGAACAGACAGAGACCAGGACAGAATCGAGCGCTTGATGAAGGCGGCGGGTTTGCCCGGTCCTTCGGACGCACTGAAGGCACGCGTCACGGCCGCAGCGCAGAAGGCCTGGCGACGAGACTCGATCGACATTCCCGCGCGAATCGGCCTGAGGCGTCTCGTCGCGGCGGCCGCGGCGGCGGTGATCGTCGTCGCCCTGGCCGATCGGTACGGCGACCACACCGTCTCGCCATGGCGATCCGGGGACGTCGCGGTGGCGATCCAGGAGCCCGTCAATCTCGAGGCCTTGCTGGGCTCGGCTGATTTGGCGGCGGTGCATCTGAGGCTGCGGGGCCGACCATCTGCCATCGACGCATCGACTCTGCGTGAACATGTCGCACGCATCCGCCATATCCTCGAAGAGACCCAGGGCAGCGCAGACGCGAACTCCTCTACGCTCGTCGAAGGGCAGAGCCGGGTGATCCCGACGCAGGCAGGTTTCGGCTCCTATTCATAAGGACAGATCGAAGGGATACTCTCATGCGCAGAAGAACGGTTCGAATCCTGACGGGGGTTGTAATCGTCGTCGTCGTTCTCGGCATCGCCTATGCGGTGGCGGTGGCGGCTTCGGCCGCGAAGCTCCGTCGGGCCTATGCCGCCCTGGAGAAGGCCGGGCGTCCG
>CAZNSM010000288.1:0-4927 GCA_964575615.1 uncultured Pirellulales bacterium
TCGGCCTGCACCTGGTCTACCAGGAGATGATCCGCCTGCACAGCAAGTGGCGGGATCACAGCCTCGACGCCCTGGACCTGATCTATGGGGCCTGTCACAAGCAGATCACGCTGTCCGCCGCGGCCGCCAAGGCTTTCCACGAACTGCACCCGCGCGAGCCGCTGCCCGCCCACATCGGTTACCTGACGCTCGCGGTCCTGCTGGAGCAGGAGGGCTCGTACAGCAAGGCTATCGAGATCTGCAAGCGGGCTCGGGACGAAGGTTGGGGTGGAAACTGGACCTGGAAGATCGGGTGCCTGGCCAGGAAGCGCGACGAGCAGGACCCCCGCGTCAAGTTCGCCTCCCGCTCCGGCCTCGGGCCCGTGTAGTGCTCGTGTGGCGTCCCGCGAATCCGGCGGCCACACATCTCCACAGAGCGACGATATCCACGACAGTCAACTGTTGCCTGTTCCCATGGCACGCCGGGATGAGTCTCGCCAGGGTCGACGAGTGGCGAACCGATAAGATGCCGGAGTGGCGAGACTCGAACGGCCGAGCTTCACCACTCCCGCGTTCCACGCTTTCTCCTTGCGAGTCGAAGACGACGGTGCTACGGCTCGATGGGGATGCGGATCACCTGCCCCTGGGCGGCGGAGGTGCTGTAGTTGGAGACGTAAGCTGCTCCGTCGGGCCCGAAGGTCAGCCCGCCGGGCGAGACCAGGCCGTCATCGGCAATCACGTCCTTTGTGCCGTCCTCGTTCACGCGGACCAGCGCCCCGGTCGTGTCGCCGGACATCAGTCCGTTCGCCGCGTGTTCGAGCACGTAGAGCAACCCATCGTCCGGGCGGAACTCGATGTCAATGATGTTGGTGAACCCTTCGGCGAAGACCTCCGGCTCGGAGCCCGGTGTCATCCGATAGACGCGGGCGCTGCCCGGTTTGAAGGGAACGCCCGTCAGCTCGCCGACGTACAGCGCCAGGTCCGGCCCCAGCGCCACGGCAGTGGGCACCGACTGTGCGGGGATCTGTGTTCCCGGCGGCAAGCCGAAGGATGGTGGCGCGTCCTGCATCTGGCTCGGGAACAAGGCAAGCGTGGAGACCTGGCCGTTGTGCTTTACACTGACCAGGTCATTACCACCGGCATCGACCACGATGAACCGGCCGGGCACGGACAGGATGGCATACGGATTGCTGTCGGCGCTGCCGCCGTCCGGGTTGTCCATGGCCTCGTAGGCGACCAGATCGGCCAGGCTATCCCAGGTGCCCTGCTTGAGGTCGACGCGCAGCAACTTGCCCAAGTCCGCCGCGTCCGGGCCGAACGCCTCGCGGGTCGCAGGCGTGCCCACCGGCAGACCCAGCGCGGTGACGACAAACGCGACGTTACCTGCACTTAGCGCCAGGTCGTGTGGACCCACCGCCCGGTTGCCTCCGGCTCCGGCCTTCGAGGGCAGGCCGGTAACGATGCGCGTTTGAACGCCGTCCAGCACCTGCGTGATCGCGCCACTGAGCCCAAAGCACAATTCTCCCTCCGTGCTCACCAGGCAGGGGCCGTCGCCGCCGCGACCGGCCTCGGCGACATACAGCGCTCCATTGTGCGCGAAGGCCAGCCCCCGCGGATTGTCGAGCCCGCCGGCGACCACCTCAAACGGCGGTTCGGCCGTAGCCCATTCCCGGAGCATATTGGCCTTGCTCTCGAGCATCAGGTCTCCGATCTCTGCCTCGGTCAGGGCGGTGTTCCAAATGCCAATCTCGTCGAGGGCGCCATCCCAGGTGAACCCCACTGTATTCTCACCCACATCCCCGACCCACAGGGACGAAGCACTCTGGTTTACGCGTGCATCCGGATGGTACTGGGTGGCCTCCAGGACCCCGTTGATGTACATTCTCGTTCTTTCGTTGGCAGGGTTCTGGCCATCGAACACCAAGGCAAGGTGGTACCAAACGCCGTCTTGCAGAGTTGTTGTGCTCCGCACCTCAGCGCCCTGGTTTCCATTGATCCGCCCATACATATTCCGGTCGGGCCAGGCCCAGAGGGTGTACGAATGACCGACCTGGGGTCCCATTGCCTTGGAGACGACGGCCAGTCCTCCGTGCGATGCCAAGTTGCGAGGCTGCGCCCAGGCTTCGACGGTCAGAGCGGGCATCCCGTCCAGCTTCGGATCGTTACGAACTTGAATGCGGTTGGCTTTGTTGCCGTTGAAGCCCAAGGCGTTGCCTCCAAACTGCCCGGGGACCAGCGCCAACGTCCCGTGCACCACTACCGTGGCCGGATCCGCAGAGGCATCGACGGGGTTCACCGCCTCATCACACGACAAGTACAACACCAGGCTTTCCGTATCCGGGCTCGCCGCCACGGCCGCGGCCATGCAAAGCACGGCCAGCGATGCTCTCAACCCTATCGTCAGGAATTGTCGTTTCATGGGATCCACTCCTTTGCAATAGATGATATGTCCTTACGCTGATGACCGGACGGCCGCAACCATGCCGGCCGTCCGGAACGAACTGCCGCGATTACGTTTTCGGTCACTGCGCGACGGCTTCAGCGGTGCAGCAATAGCAATTCCCTCATGCGCGTATGTCAAAAGACCTTATCCGGTGATGAGGGCAATGTACCGTGCAGCGACAGGAATTTGCCTAACCGGATTGACGCGGCGTGATCAATTCCAGGGCTTGTACACCGGTGGTGGGGCGTGGAGCCACACGTGTGTGTCTCTGCGCAGGGGGGAGCTGTCGTGCTCCGATGGTGGACCGATAGCATCTGTTGTTCAGGAAACCCGCTGGGGGCGCGTGCGGGAATCTCTGTTGTATCGACGGCGTATCGGCCGCCCTATCGCGGGGGCAGGGACCGTCCCAGGACGGCCTGCAGTCGGTCGGGGTAGTCCGTGATGATGCCGTCGGCCCCCAAGTCCACCATGCGACGCATGTCGTTGACGTCGTTGACCACCCACACGTGCACCTCCATGTTGCGTCCGTGGGCGGCTCTGATAAACGGGCGGGTGAGCACACGCCGGTCGCCGTGATACTCCGGGATTTGCAGGGCCTCCGCCGGCGGTCGATAGAATCGGCCCAGGTGCGCCAGATTAAGGCCATAGAAGGTCCTGATTTCCTTCTCTGCCACGGCGGTGGCAACCTCCGGACAAAGCCGGCGAAACCGGCTCATTGTCCCGGCGTCGAACGCCGCGATCAAAACCCGCTCGGCCATCCCATGGTCGCGCAGCATCCGGCACAGAGGAGCGGCGACGGGGCGCTGTTTGATCTCGATGTTCATCCTTACCTCTGGAAACGCGGCCAGGACCTCCGCCAGGGTGGGAATCCGAAGCCCCTGACCTCGGAAGGGGTAGGTCGCGCCATCGTCCGGCGTCCAGGTGTAGCCGGCATCCAGGTTTTGGATCTCTGCCAGCGTCAGTTCCTCGACGCGACCGGTGCCGTTCGTCGTGCGGTCCACCGTCTCGTCGTGGATCACGACCAGCTCGCCGTCCTTCGTGCTCTGCACGTCCATCTCCAGGACGTCCACGCCAAGTTTGACGGCATGCTCGAAGGCGTAGAGCGTGTTCTCCGGCCACAGACCCGCGCCGCCTCGATGGGCTATCACCAGAGGCCTGTCGTCCCCGAAGAAGGGATGGTCGGGAATGGGCCTGGCCCAGAAGGACAACATGCCCCCGAGGGCGAGCAGAAAGGCGATGACTCCCAGCAACACTTTGACGTGTCTCTTTCGCATGGTTTCTATCGCTTCAAAGAGTCGGTCTCACGACGCCGTTCTGCAAGGCTGCCGATGTTACACAGCTCAGGCCGCTATGCACCAGGAAGCGACTGTAATCCATCCCCCAACGCTCCACAATCTATTTCGTCTCATCGATGTGGAAGAACGACTCGCCACCGGCGCGCCAACCGGCGTCGCCTGCACCCGGCTGTCGGGCACCCCGGCGGTTTTGTAGAGCCCCCCGCACAGCCTTCCACAGGCATACTGAGATTCCCCGGATTGGTGGCGGGAATTGTTGACATTCATCGCGGCCGCCGGCTATCATGACCACCGGGCGTTCGGGAAGCCTGGTTTCGCAGGAGCTGCCATGAAGGATTTGGGTGTATTGCTTGTCGCGGCCCCGGTGGTGGTGTTTGTGCTGGTGCGATTCCTTTGGCCGGGCCGGCAATGGCGCGCCGCCGGTCTGACGCTGGGGCTCGTCATCATTCCGGCGTGCGCATCTGTCTGGGGGATCAGTTGGCGCATCTGGCCGCGTCTCGGCTCGGCCGTTGAGAGGATCGAGCACGTGCATAGGCAGGTGGCTCCCGGCAGCAAGGCGGCCGCGAGTCTTGTCTGGGGCGCTGTGTACGGTCTGGCGGGATACGGCGTGGATCGGCTCATGCGCAGGCGGTCCGGAGGCTCGCAAGTCCTCCGGTCCGTCCTTGTCGTATCCAGGGAGGAGGTGTTGGCAAAGGACATCGGTCTGGTCCGTGCGGCGGTCGAGGGCAGGAGCGGTGAGCTGCGCGAGCTGTTCTCCGATCTGGACTGCCAGGAGCATTCCGAGAGGGAGCTGGCGCGCCGCGCCGGGCGGGTCGCGCCTTTGACGAATCTCGTGCTCACCATTCACGGATATGACCAGGACTCCGGACCGCTGTGGCGGTACTATGGTGGAGACAAGCACCCCGAGATTCGTCAGTGGGCCTGGCATCTTCTGGAGGAGATGCCCTACGCCATCGCGTTTCTGGAGCCGCAAAGCGCTCTTCTCCTGGGTTTGCTGTGTCTGGGAGGTCTGGTCGATTCGGACTACGGCGGCTACATCCCCGACTTCCCGACCAACCGCGAGAAGGGCAACCGGTTCATGGCCCTGGTGCGCGACACGACGGCCCGCTTCATGTCACATCACCCCGAACTGCCGCACGGCGTGTACCTTGCCGTTCAGATGAAGGTCACCTCGATCCTCGATCAGTTCGATGAGATGCGGAGACATCTG
>CAZNSM010000289.1:0-4884 GCA_964575615.1 uncultured Pirellulales bacterium
CGGTTCTCCAGAGAACAGGGTCTGCTCGTTCATCTGATACCAGTATACTCCCCGCTCGCGTCTATGCAAACACCTGCGACAATCGCCCTTCTGAAAGCCCTGCCCACGGAAGGCCCAGGGTGGCAGCCTCAAGCCCGCAGGGCTTGGGGATGGCGGACGAGAATGGCGCGTCGATCTCAGGCGGCTGACACCCAGTCTTTCTTGGCCCGGCGTCTGTCCTCTGCTATCATATCGCCAGGAAGACGACGCGGACCTGCTTGCGATGAATCCGTTGAAGTCCGTCATGCGCTGCCTGGACGTCGAGAGGCACGTACACATGTAACCGACGTGGGATTCAGAGGATCGAGCCAGCCAGGTATAGCCCGTAAGAAGTACTGGACACGTTTGAATACGCTTTTGAGTTTCCGCTCGGCGTTTTGTTCGATTATTCCGTCGCGCGGGCGTCCGTAGGATAGAAGAGGCTCTGGCCGAAGGCGGCCACGCCGAGAAGCTCCACCGACGCATCGAAAGGAGACGCCAAATGCAACCCATGCAGAGGACCGTACTTGCCCTGACGCTTTGTGCCGCCGCATGTCCCCATGTGTATGCGGCTGAGAAGATCGACTTGCAGTTTCGCCCCCCGCCCGGGCAGAAGCAGACATGCCGGGCGACCACCACGATGGACCTCGCCACGCAGATGGGCCCCCAGCAGATGGTCATCGCCAACTCCCGGACGACTACCCTGGCGGTCGAACATATCGAGACGGCCGACAACGGCACGGTCCTGGCCAACGTCCGTTTCGTGGCCATCCAGGAGAAGAGCGGCATGAAGGGAGCCGAGCCGGGCCTCGTATACGATTCGACCAAACCCACCGACAGCAGCGATCCCCTGGCGAGCCACTATTCGGCCTTCATCGGCGAGTGTTGCCCTGTCAAGATCTCACCCAAAGGCGAAATTCTCGAGTTGGGCACCGACAGTCTCTTCCTGGCGGTCGCACGCAATATCATGGAGCGGGAGGATGACATGATGCGCCAGCGGCTCAAGGAACGCGCCGGCAACGCCATACTGCAAACCGACCAGAGGTTCGGTTCGCGGGAGGGCCGACGGCAGGCCCTGAAGAAGCAGATCGAGGCGTTCCCCCTGATGAACGCGGACCGCATCCGCACCCTGGTTGGCGAATTGATCGTCCGTTTTCCCGATGTGCCCGTTCAGCAGGGCGACGGTTGGCAGATCCCGCTGACCGTTGCCGCGAATACCCCCCTCGCCATGACGGGCACCTGCACGCTGACGGCTGCGGCACGCGAGAAGTGCACGATCCAAATCACCGCCGAGCGAGCGATGGACGATCCGCCTGTCGTGTCGGCCACACCAAGCGGCAAGACGACGGCCAAACTGGGCGGAACCTGCACGGCCACCGTCAACGTCAATCCAACCACCGGCCTGCTGCTCGACCGCAAGACACAAATGAAATTCAGCGGCGAAACCCAGATGCGTGCGGCTCAACAGAGCGAACCCATGACCATGCAGACGACCATAGAAGGCACCACGACAGTCGAACGAATCGAATAGCGCTCGACACGTCCCACTTGCTCGTGAGTTGCCGGAACTGTCGGGGTGCGAATTGAAAGTCAATTGCGGGGGAAAGATACAGGTGTCCGGTACACTCGTGGGGGTGGTTTTCCTCGCGGCGTGCTGCGGCATCCGGTGGGGTCGTGCTCCTGCCGAGACTGAAGCGGATTTCCTTGGCGGGGTCTGGGTGGTGTGGGATTCACATCGCAGACGCTTGTGGACTGGCCGTAGGGGCGAGGCATGCCTCGCCCTGACAAACGGAACGCCTTATGGCGTCACTACAAACGGGCGGCATCCGTGTTCGTAGTGTGTTCGTAAGGGCATGGCGTAGGGGCGAATGATTATTCGCCCCTACCGTCCGGCGGGCGGGTCAATACCGGGACTCGCCGAATGTGCGTTTGGAGGGAGGCCTTTTCGCACGTGGCGGTGGTGGTTGACCGGACTCGACTGGGGTCGTAGAATGTGGGCATGTTCAGCAACAGGACAGAGTCTCTGGATACGTTGAGCGGTCGGATCAGGGAGTCCTTGAAGCCCCTGCGCCCTGCGAAGGTCATCGTATACGGCTCCTGCGTCCGAGACGGGGCGGATCAGGACAGGGACATTGATCTGATCGTCGTGTTGGACAGCGAGGCGGCGCCGCAGACGTACCGCGAGCGGGTGGAGAATCGGCTTGCCGTCCGCCGGGCTCTGGATGCGCTGAATCGGGACTATGCGCTGGACGTGCTGGTGTACACCTGCCCGGAGTGGAGGCGCTTTCAGGAGATGGGCAGCGCCTTCTCCAGAGAGGTCGTCAGCCAGGGGGTGGAGCTGTGAAGCCAGTCACAGAGGCATGGCTCGTCAAAGCGGGTGACGACCTCGAAGCCATTCGAGCCCTGCGCAGCAATCCCCAGCTCACCGCCGTCGTCGCGTTCCATGCCCAGCAGTGCGTGGAGAAGTGCCTCAAGGCCGTTGCTGAAGAGCGGATGGGGACAGTGCCACGCGTCCATGACCTGCGAAGGCTCTGGGAAGTCATCGCCCACCAGTTTCCTCACGGCCTGAATCTCGACGTGCTTCGTGAGTTGACGGATGTCTACACGGACTGCCGCTACCCCGGCGATCTCGGACTGCTTCCCTCCGGCAGACCGACGGCGCAGGACGCCGCCCGATTCGAGCAGTTTGCCGATCAGGTATACGCGATGGTGCTGTCCGTCTTGTCCTGACCACCGATCGTAAGGGGATTAGAGGTGTCCGATACATTTTCGAGAGAGGGTCCTTCCCGGTGCGCATGCGGAGGCGCTTGTTGTGCACCCGCAGGCAGTTGAGAATAGCGGCTGACGACGCCAGTACGAACATTGGGGGGCGGGATCAACGCCGGGCGGCGCGGGACTTGCGTTTGGAGGCCTCGTTGCGGTGGGAGCGGGCGAACAGGCGGATGGGCACCTCGCCGATCGGCAGCAGGGCCCCGAGCCGGTTGGCGACGTAGCGCATGTAGTTCTCGTCGAAGAGCTTGGGATTGTTGACGAACATGAGGATGGTGATCGGGTTTGTCGCGATCTGCGTGGCGTAGTAGACCCGGGGCCAGGTGGTCCCGCCGCGCTTGGCGCCGGTCCGCTCGCTCCGGATGATCTCGAAGGCCTTGTTGAGCCGGCCGGTGCCGATTCGCGTGGTGGCCTGCTTGAACAGCTCGGCCGACAGGTCCAGCACCGCCTGGACGTTCTTGCCGGCGGCGGCGGTCGTGAAGGCGATCGGCGCGTATTTCAGCACGGGCAGCCTGGCGGTCAGGTATTCCTCGTAGTCACTGGTCGCCGCAACGTCCTTGGCGAGGTCCCACTTGTTGACGACGAGGATGCAGCTTTTGTGCTCCTCAGCGATCTGTCGGGCCAGCTTCTTGTCCACCTGGCTCAGCGGAACGGTCGCGTCGATGAGGAACCAGACGACGTCGGCCCGCTGGATGGAGCGGGCGACGCGGACATTGCTGTAAAATTCGATATTGTCGGCCATTTTGCCTTTTTTGCGGACGCCGGCGGTGTCGATCACGACGAGGGTCTTGCCGTCCTTCTCGATCCGCACGTCGACGGCGTCGCGGGTCGTGCCCGGGATTTCGCTGACGATGACGCGTTCGGCGCCGGCGATGGCGTTGACCATGGAGCTCTTGCCGGCGTTGCGTTTGCCGACCATGGCGATCTTCATCACGGGTTCCGGCGGGGCGCCGGTGTCCTCGCGGTCCGCCAGCCGCGCGAAGATCCGGTCGAGCAGCACCGCCTTGTTGAGGTTGTTCTCGGCCGAGACGCAGAGGAACTCGCCGAAGCCGAGCCGCACGAACTCGCCGGCCGCCGGGAACATCTTGGCGCTGTCGGCTTTGTTGGCCACGCCGATGACGTCGAGGTTGTACTTGCGCAGGAGTTGGGCGATCTTCTCATCGAGGGGCGTCAGGCCGTCGCGGATGTCGACCATGAAGATCACCAGCGTCGCCGAGCCGATGGCCTGGAAGATCTGCCGCTCGATGTGGTCGCTGAGCTGGTCGGAGTCGACGATGCCGTAGCCGCCGGTGTCGACCAGCTCGAAGTACCTGTCATCCCGGCTGAGGAACGTGCTGACGCGATCGCGCGTCACGCCGGCGGTCGGCTCGACGATGCTGATCCTCTCGCCCGCCAACGCGTTGAGCAGACTGCTCTTGCCCACGTTCGGCCGGCCCACGATGGCAACGGTAGGTAATCCCATAGACTTCCACAACACAAAGACCCAAAAGAACTTAGCCGTACGAGTGTACCCGAAACCCCGCCCCAAGTCCAGCCCCCTGTCGCTGACGCACAAGGGGTGATTGTTGTCGGCAGATGGAACTGGTCGGCATGGTGAGAAGGTGGCCTTATGCGATGACGAGGTCGTCTTCGGGGCTGACGGCGTGGAGGAGCTGGCAGAGTTTCTCGATGGTCGGCGCTGCCTTGCCCTGTTCATAGCGGGCGTAGGCGTTGCGCGAGGAGATGCCGAGCCGCTCCGCTGCCTGGGCCAGGGTCAGGCCGCTCAGTTCCCGTTTTCTCTGGAGCAGCAGCGCCACGAGGGCTTTGACATCCTCCGAGCCCAACTCGAAGCGGTCTCCTCGCGTGGCATGGACCTGGACGGTGAAGCCTTCCTTGTCCACCATCGTCTCGATCAGGTCGCCAATCATTTCCAGAGCTTCTTTCTTTGTCCGTCCCTGCGAGATGTATCCCAGCAAGGGGATCTCGGCCAGCCAATGGCTGTCGTTCTTATAGACGTGACCACAAAACCGCATCATAGGTGTCCCCAATGTCGGACTCGGTTTAGAATCGCGTGAGCCAGACGTTCGTTGATCTCGTTGTGCCTCGGAATCGGCTCGG
>CAZNSM010000290.1:0-4813 GCA_964575615.1 uncultured Pirellulales bacterium
GATTCGCGTTTTTTGGCGTAGCTGCCGTATTTGTAGCCGTAGCCGTAGCCGTGGCGTTCCAGGGAGCCGACGAAGACGGTGCCGAGCATGGTTCCGCCGGCTGAGTGCAGGCGGGCCATGGCGCTGAGGACGTGGGTGCGATGCGAGACCTGCTCGCGCTCCACGAGGATTGTGCCGTCGACCTGTCCGGCCAGGATCGTGGCGTCCGCCACGGGCAGGATCGGCGAGGCGTCGAGCAGGATCACGTCGTACTGGCAGTGCTTACGCACCCGGCCGATGCACGACTTGAAGGCGCCGTTGGCAATCTCATCGTAGGTGGTGTCGTTGCCGTTGCGGTTTCCCGCCGGCATGATGTCCAGCCCCGGCGTCTGCGTCGGGTAGATCGGCAGCTTCGCCATCGTCTTGTCGCGGAGCGACTCCACGAAGCCCGGCTGCGCGGCCAGTTCGAATCGCTTCGACAGAGTCACCTTGTGGAAGTCCGTGTCGATCATCAGGACCTTCTTGCCGGCCTGGGCCAGGCTGCGACCCAAGACCATTGTGAAGCTCGATTTGCCCGTTCCTTCATTGGCGCTGGTCACCAGCACGGTGGCGCCGGTACGTCCGCCCAGCCGGGTCAGCAGGGCCGTGCGCAGGACGCGAATCGCTTCGACCAACAGGAACTGATTCTGTTCGAGTTCATCGGCCAGCGCTTTGCCTGGCGCTCTGGTGGCGTTGACCAGAGGCACATGCCCGAGGAACGGGACCTGCACCGGCTGCGGCATGTCCTTGACTGCATGAATCGTCTGGCTCCGGCTGGCCCGCAGAAACGCCACGCCGCCACCCAATCCAAGGCCCATGAAAAGGGCCATGGCCGTGAACACCACCCGCCGGTCCTTCTCCGGTTTCGAAGGAGAGAACGCGGCTGTCAGCACCTCGATGGAACCGGCGACGTTCCGCTCCATGTCTTTCTGGTCGATCCGGAGCTGGACCGCATTCAGCAGTTCGCGCGTGCGCTGCAACTCCAGATTTCCCTTTGCAAGCCGCTGGGCGTCGTTGAACAGCTTCTCGAACGCCTCTTCCTGCGGCTTCAGGTCTTCCAGCAGCAGCTTCTCCTCCTGCCTGGCGCGCGCCAGGCGGTATTCAATGACCCTTCTGGCTTCCTCGCCGCTGAGCTGGCCGGCCGCGCTGCCCGCAACAGAGGCAGCCAGCCCATTCTCCGGCCGGTTTTGCCAGAGCTCATTCAGTTGTGTTTCCCGCTCCTTCAGAAGGGTCCTGGCGAACTCGATGTCGTTCTGGAGCTTGAGCTTGTTCGGATGCTTGGGCCCATAGAGGCTGTTGTCAAGCTGGTGCTCGAGTGTCCGAATCTCGATGTCCAGGCGGCGCCACTCGGGGTCTTCGTGATAGGCCCGCAGCCGCTCCGTTTCGCTGGCGGGGTCCATCGTCGCATCGTTGCCGTCTGCGACGACCGTCTGTTCGAGCTCCCATTGGAGAATGGCGATACTCTGCCGCAGCGTGCTCAGACGAACCTGGAGTCCGTCGAGTTGCATTCTCTTGCTGGCGACCAGCTCTTCGGGCGCACCGGTTCCGAGGGACTTGCGCAGGGTCGCCAGCTCCGTCTCTTTGCCGGCAATCTCGCTGGTCAGGGCGGCCTTCTGTTGCGCGAGCTTCTGAAAGATATCATCCTGCGTCGCGTCCGATTTGAGAGCAGTGTACATGATATACTGCTCAAGGACCGCATCGACGATCATCTTGGCCTCTTTGCTGCTGGGGTTCATGAAGGACACGTCGATGATCTCGGTCCGAGGACGAGGACGGACCGACAGGCTCTCTCGCAACCGTTCCATCGGAGGAGTCGGATTGGCGCTGAGCCGTTCCAGGAACGTACGCGGCGCGTTCTGATACCACTGCGTCTCCTGGATGGCCTTCTGATCGAGGACGCGCTGCAGAACCGTGGGACTGCGCATCAGAGAGACCTGCGTGTTGACGAACGAGTCGTACAGAGGGATCATGCCGTTGTCCTCTGTCTTGAAAACCAGGTGAGGAATGATTGGGCGGACTCGCACCTCGGCCCGGGCCTGGTATTGCGGAACGATCTGGGTCCAGATCAGGGCGATCACCGGCGCCGACACAAGGATGGAGACCAGGACAATCGTCCATTTGAATCGAAAGACCGAGGCAAGCATCTCGGTGGGCGCCGGTGTCTGGGCTGCCGGAGCGACACCCCACGGGTGCTCGGGCACAGCCGGAACACCTGCCGAACTGCCGGGCATTCCCGTCCGCCGGCTGACTTGGGCCGGCTGGATGGCGTCACGGGCTGGCGCATCGGACATCAGAACATCCACCACGCGACTGATCTTCGTTCGCCCGTCCGGGCGACCGGGAAGGTCCTTGTCGTTGCGCGCGATCGGATCCAGAGGACGCTGGATCTCTCGTTCCATCGGGTCGTTCGGTTGGTCCAGGCTCATGTTCGCACCACGCTGAGTTCTTCGCTCATTTCCATTCGTTTCCCGCTATTGCCGCTGTAAGCAGCTCACCGGCGCGGACTCCGTCCTCGTCGGCTGCGCCGAGAGGCACCTGCGAACGCGCCCTGGTCCTGACGTACACACCCCGCCAGAGGCCCGATACGCCAAGCACTCAGAGTGCTCCTTGCTCCACGCATCCATGCACTTTCCTGGGAAATGCCTCCGTCCGAGAAGCCGTCCCGGCACTCTTTCCCCATCCCTGCGGTACTCAAGCACCCATAATGTGAGCTGTTGCCACACCCGTCAAGCATCGATCCCGTCGATTGCCGTTCGTCCGACGGAGCGACAACCTCTCGGGCCACTTCGGCCCCCCTGCGGGCCCACTGGCCCACGGGCGTGTCTTTTGCGCACGCTTCGACAGTTCGCCGAATCGGCGCCTTCGACTCAGCACCTAATTCGTCATTTTTGCCCGGCGACTTCTCAAAAGGTGGCTGATTTTGCATGCTCTCTGGGACTTCAGAGGGTTCGCACAGAACCAGATCCTGTGGCATGATCGTCCGGGAACACGCCACGCAACAGTGGCAGCGAGTCCCTCCGTCTCCCCGGCCGGTCCGCGTAGGCCCCGACGGGAGACTTCTTCCCCTTGGCAGGACAACCTGGTGAGCTTATTGCCGGACGGGCCGCATCGTCCACTGGCTGGCGTCAATGGACCCCAGCAGTTTTTTGGACACCACGCGCAGCATGAATGGCACGTACACGGTCTGTCTCTTGAACCTCTTATGAGGCTCCGTCAGGAGTTGGAAGAGCCATTCGGTCCCCGTTCGGCGGAAGATCCGGGGCGCTCTGCGAATCCTCCCCGAAACGACGTCGAAACTCCCTCCCACTCCCATGCAGAAAGGCGCATCGATCAGTTCCCGATGCTTCGCGATCCAGTATTCCTGGGTCGGCGACCCCATGGCAACGAAGACCAGGTCCGCCCCGCTGGCATTGATCTGTTCCACAACCTGAGCCGAGTCAGTGAAGTATCCGTCTTGACGACCGACAATCCTCAGATCGGGATAGGTCTGCTGGAGTCTGGCACAGGCGCCGGCGTTCGATTCCGCCGAGGCCCCAAGCATGAAGACACCCCATCCCTTCTTGGCAGCGTATGGCAGCACCTTCAAGAACAGGTCGCACCCCGTACATCGTTTGATTGCTTGGCCGTGGAGAATCCGGGCCGCGATCGAGACGCCCACGCCGTCGCAGATGCCGACGTCGGCTCGATTCAACAGGTCCAGCAGGTTGCTTTCGTGCCAGGCGCGAAAGCACTTCTGAGGGTTGATCGCCACCCAGAAGGTTTTCTCTCGAGCCTCTACCGTGGCTTCAATACAGGCGAGAGCCTGATCGTATGACTCAAACGGGACAACGGGAACGCCGGCAACGTTAACCGCCCTGGGAATGCACTGCGTCCGTGACGACACATCACCCTCGGCTATCAACATAACGACTCTCCTCCCTTCACAGCAGGCCACCTCAGATCAGGGCGCGATTGCTTTCGGGCAATCCGTTTTTGCCCCTCTCCGGCGGTCAGCCCTGCACGGTCAGCACATTCGTGCCCGCCGGACGAATCATGCGCGCCCAAGCTTGCATCCATGCCCCATCGTGAGGAAGGCCTCCTCCGTTAGGAATCTCTCTCTCACCTTGCCTCCATGCCGTCCGGCTGCGCCGATCAGCTCAAAGCGCAGCGCGATCTCGCCCCCGTGCGTACTCAATGCGCAAGAGGCGATCTCAGGCAAGTCACTCATCTGCAGCGCGTTCGGACCATCCCCGAAGGGGAAGCCGGGAACACCTGCCCTTTTACACCAGACGATCCACCTACCTACCTATCTATCTACACACATATTATATTAACGTTCCACCCCAGATTCAACTACGTAGAACTGCGTATTTTATCCCATACTAACACAGAGGACCTCTCTGCGTTCCTTCCTTCCCATAATAGCGACCACTAAGACACATGCCGCTCAGGGGGCATGGCAAGTGCAGAACGCCCCGCACGCTCGCACTTTCGTCGCATTTCGGGTCATTTCTCCGTCTTGGCCCTTCGCGGAGAAACGCCAGAAACCAGGATCAGACCGCCTGATCTACTCCTTTCGACATAGATCAAAGGGAATACGGAGTAGTATTCCATCTCCGCCTAGCAACCTGATACCGGTTGCAGCCGGAAAATGTTGGAGACGGATCGCGCCCTGTAGTATCATGCCTGGGACAGGGAACTCGACTGGGCGGACTGGCGGAGGAAAGACTACCATGCTCAAAGACGTCAAGGCGGTGTTGGCCAAGTACTGGGGCCATGAGGACTTCCTGCCTCTCCAGCAGCAGGCCATCGAAAG
>CAZNSM010000291.1:0-4809 GCA_964575615.1 uncultured Pirellulales bacterium
GCCGAAGAACTTCAGGTTGGCGCCCCATTTGACGTTGACGATCTCCTCGTCTTCTTTGGAGATGCCCAGGAGCACCTGTTTGACGTCGTCGCGGTTGGCGAACAGCTCGATGCTTCGCACGAAGACCGCCCGGCCGTCAACGTCGGTGAATTGCTTCTTTCGCTTTCCCCCGAACCGGGTTCCCGGTCCGGCGGCACAGATGATCGCTGCCACACTCTTGGCCAACGTCTTCTCCTTTATTTGTTGGTGGGGGCGAATGATCATTCGCCCGTACAGGGCTTACGGTTAATAATCGATTCCGCGCCGGGCGCCGATCCCCTCGTCGAACGGGTGTTTGATCTTCTTCATCTCCGTGACGAGGTCAGCCAGCTCCACCAGTTCGACGGGGGCGTCCCGTCCCGTCAGGACAACTTCCACAGCCGGATCGCGCCGTTCGATCAGACGCCTGACGTCGTCCAGACTTGCCAGTCCGTGGCCCAGACAATAGACGATTTCGTCCAAGACCAAGACGTCGTAAGACCGCCTCGCTGCTGCCTCAGTGAGCCTGGCCAGAGCTTCGCGAATGGCAGCCCGCGTCCGTTCCACCGCCTCCCTGTCCTTAAACGAGACAGCCATGTCCCAGTCCTCTTCCATTGCCTCAATCCGGATGTCCGCCGTTGATTGCAGGGCGAGACGCTCCCCGAGGTCAAGCGAAGGGGGCTTGAGGAACTGATAGACCAGCACTCTGTTGCCGCATCCGGCCGCCCGCAGCGCCAGCCCGAACGCCGCCGTCGTCTTGCCTTTGCCGTCACCGGTATAGATCTGAACCAATCCTTTCTCCAGCATCGCCGTATCTTATGCTCACCCGCACCACCATTCAAGCACGCAGCTTCGTGGTGTTGCCTGGCACACGCGGTGTTTGATCCCGTGGGCAGCTCTGGTATATTGTGCGGGTCGTGCATCTGTAGTCTGCGGGTGACGATACTGGAACGAAATCCTGACGGGAGGATAGACACGCATGAGTCTGACGCGATTTTCGACTGCTCCGATGATTTTGGTTGGCGTTCTGCTTCTGGCGGTTGCGGCGACGGGAGCGTCACAGGAGATGCCGGCGTCGTCTTGTCCGGGGCTTGATGGGGCGGCTGGGGCCTTTGCCGAGGGCAGGCTGGAGGAAGCCATCAGGGGATTCGAGACGGTGGCGCGCGACGCCTCTGTTGCGCCGTTCGCTCGCGGTTTGGCTTTGTTTGGACTGGCGGAAGTGGCGCTGGCGAAACAGGATACAGCAGGAGCGCTCGCGGCCTGGGAACGTCTGGAGGCGGACGCGACGTTGCTGCGGTTCCATCGGGACATCGCGAAGCGACGGATCGCGGAAGCGCGACGCATCGCCCAGGGCCTGCCCGCGCGCGACCCAAAGGTCTACCGTGAACCGTTACCGTTGTTGCCCCAGCCGGGAAGAGTGTTCTATGTGACGCCGACGGGAGATGATGCTGCCGACGGTTCGCGTCGGAGGCCGTTTCGCAGCATCGAGAGGGCGCGCGAGGCGGTACGTCAACTGAAGAAATCGAGTGGCGGACTGCCCGGAGGCGGAGTGAAGATCGCCATCGGTGCCGGGGAGTATGTCTGGGGGCGGACGCTGCAATTGACCAGCGAAGACTCCGGCTCTGCCGAGGCGCCGGTAGTCTATGAAGGTCCGGCGGCCGTCCTTCGCGGGGGTGTGCGAGTTACTGGATGGAAGCCGATCTCGGATGCGGCGGTTCGCGGGCGACTGGATGAGGCCGTTCGCAGTCGCGTGCTCGAAGCCGGCCTCAAGCCCCTGGGCGTGGACGAATGGGGCGATGCCACAGCGCTGCGGCGCAGGCCGGAGCTGTTCGTCGATGGGAAGCCTCAGACGCTCGCCCGATGGCCCAACGAGGGCTTCGTCAAGACCGGCGAGATTCTGGGCGACGACACCTTCAAGCTCTGGAACACGATTGAAGGCTGTCGCGACGGGAAGTTCCGTTACGTCGAGGACCGCCCGAGCCGATGGCTCGACGAGCCGGACGCGCGTCTGTACGGCTACTGGTTCTGGGACTGGTTTGAGGAGTATCAGAAGGTCGCCTCGATTGACGCGGATGCGAAGACGTTCACATTGGCGCCGCCCTATGCTCACTATGGGTACCGCAAGGATCAGCGTTACCACGCACTGAATGTGTTCCGCGAACTGGACGCCGAGGGCGAATGGTATCTGGACCGGCGGACGCAGACCGTCCACTGGCTGCCGCCACAGGGGCTCAACGTGCCGAAGGCCGACGTGGTCCTGAGTGTATTCGACCAGCCGTTCATCGCGTTGACTGACGTTGGACATGTGATCCTGCGCGGCCTGACGCTCCAGGAGGGACGTGGAGACGCGATCCACATCCGCGGTGGAACGGACTGCCTCGTGGCGGATTGCACGATCCAGCGGTTCGGTGGCGACGCCATCGTCGTCGAAGGCGGTCTGCATCATGGCATCTGGAGCTGCACGATGCGCACGCTCGGCTGCGGCGGGACGCGCGTGGCCGGCGGCGACCGGACGACGCTGACGCCGGGCCGACACTTTGTCGAGAATTGCATTGTCTCCGACATATCCCGACTTAAACGCACCTACGCGCCCGCGGTTCATCTTGACGGCTGCGGCAACCGCATCGCGCACAACCTGTTCGAGGACATACCCTCCTCGGCGATGCGCATCGAGGGCAACGACCACGTGATCGAGCTGAACCACATCCGCAACGTGGTCCGCGAATCGGACGACCAGGGTGGGCTGGACATGTTCGGCAATCCGCTTTATCGCGGCGTGGTGATCCGCTGGAATCGCTGGAGCGATATTCGAGGTGGCACGCAGCACGGGGCGGCGGGGGTGCGGCTGGACGACATGATCTCCGGCGTCGCAGTCTATGGGAACATCTTCGAGCGGTGCGGCGCGGTTCACTTCGGCGGCGTCCAGATCCACGGCGGCAAGGAGAATCTCATCGAAGGCAACCTTTTCGTCGACTGTCTGGCAGGTCTGAGTTTCAGCCGCTGGGGCCAGTCCCGCTGGCTCGAAGCCATCGAACGGTTCCTGGTACAGGCGGGCGAGCCTGCCTATGCGAGCCGCTACCCCGAGCTGGCCGACCTCAAGAGTCACGCCGACGTCAATATTATCAGCCGTAACCTCTTCGCCCGGTGCGAGACTATCTCTCTGCGCGATGGGGGAACCGGGCAGGTCGCTCTCAACGCCGCTGCCGACGGGACCCTCGCGACGCAGATCGCCTCCGGCGGGCAGATCCCCGGTGATTCCAGCCTGCTGCGGTCCGTTCTATTCCAACCGATTCCCGTCGAAGAGATCGGGCCGTATGAGTCGGATTAGGGCTGTTCGGCGCACCCTTCACGGACGGATTGCCCTGCGCGCACGATGGCCGTGAAACGTCACGAGATTCTTCTCAGACGGCACCCTCATATCGCCGATAATCCTTTGACTGAGCGGATTTTGCGATTGTTTGCAAAATCGCGGCCCCCGGATTAGGATAGGGCCTCGAAACAGCCCGGCAGACATGCTTAGGATATCGCCAACGTGACGCACGACAAAGGTCAGACGGAGCTATCGGTGGTGGTGCCATTGCTCGACGAGCAGGAGAACCTCCGCCCGCTGTACGGCCAGATCCGACAGGCTCTGGACGGACGCTGCGCATACGAGATCATCTTCGTCGATGACGGCAGCACCGACGGCAGCTTCCAGGTCCTGAAGGAATTCCACGACGCCGATCCGAATGTGCGGGTGATTCGCTTCCGCAAGAATTTCGGGCAGACCGCGGCCCTGAGCGCCGGTTTTTCCCATGCCCGGGGCGGCATCGTGATCGCGATGGACGCCGACCTCCAGAATGATCCGGCGGACATCCCCATGCTTGTCGCCAAGCTCCGCGAAGGGTACGACGTCGTCAGTGGTTGGCGCAAACAGCGGCACGACAAGGCTTTAACGAGGCGGCTGCCCTCGCGGATGGCCAACTGGCTGATTTCGAAGATCACCGGCGTCAAGCTGCACGACTACGGCTGCACGCTCAAGGCCTACCGGCGCGAGGTCCTGGCTCAGACCAAACTCTACGGCGAGATGCACCGGTTCATCCCCGCCTTGGCCAGTTGGAGCGGGGCACAGATCGCCGAATGCGTGGTCAACCACCGGCCTCGGACCGCCGGGGTGGCCAAGTACGGGCTCGGCCGGACCTGGAAGGTCATCCTCGATCTGATCACCGTCAAGTTCCTCGGGTCCTTCTCGACCAAACCGATCTACATCTTCGGCGGTCTCGGCGGTCTGATGGCCCTTTTCGCCTTCCTGCTGGGTTTGCTGGTCATCTCGCAGAAGGTCAACGCGGGCGTGGACATGAGCGGCAATCCGCTGCTGTTGCTCACGGCGGTGCTGTTCCTGACGACGATCCAGTTCGTTCTGATGGGTCTGCTGGCCGAACTGCTCGTGCGCACCTATCACGAATCCCAGAATCGCCCGACGTATGTGATAAGAGAAGTTCTCGACGCGACGGACGGCCGTGGAGATCATGTGAATGAGTAAGATACCTCAGCGAAGCAGGCATTCCCACGGACGTTCAACCCATGCCGGCGAGAAACGCGCTGCCTCTGGCGGCGGACACTGGAAGCGATTCCTGATCGCGGGTCTGATTCTCCTCCTGGCCGGCGTCCCATTCGTTCTGGGCAAGTACTTCGAGCTGAGCTACCCGGACCCGTTCGACAGCGGCTCCTACGTCTATTCCGCCCAGCACATCCTCTCCGGCGCGCGGATCGGCTACGACGAGAAGCCCAGTGCTCAAGCCGGCACGCTGT
>CAZNSM010000292.1:0-4794 GCA_964575615.1 uncultured Pirellulales bacterium
GCGTGTACGCGGCGTGGCGCTGCGGTTCCGAGGTCAGTTTGGCTCGAACCTCTTTCGCCAGCTCGTCGTCGGGATTGGCATCCAGCCATCGGCGCATGGTGAGCCACTTGGCTGCCTCGTATCGGTCCCAGCCGTCCTGGTTTGCCAGGACCATTTCCACGACGTCGTAGCCGAGGCGGCCGAAGGACGCGAGGAGTTCCGGAAGCGTGAGAAACTCGGAGATGGAGTCGGCAAGACACCCCCTGGCAACCTCTTCCGTCGGCGGCAACTGCCGCCAGTAGGGCTCGCCGATGAGGATGATCCCGCCGGGACGCAGGCTCCGCGCCAGAAGCTCGATCGTGCCGGCGACACCGCCGCCGATCCACGTGGCGCCGAGACAGGCGGCCACACCGACCTTCTCGCTAGAGACGTAGCCGGCCGCATCGCCATGAATGAACTTGACTCGATCGGCGACGCCGAGTTCTTCAGCGCGGAGTTTCGCTTGCTCGGTGAACAACTGGCTCATGTCGATGCCGGTGCCGATGACGCCGTGATCGCGTGCCCAGGTGCACAGCATCTCCCCCGAACCGCTGCCCAGGTCGAGCACTCGCGTCCCCCTTTCCAGATGTAGCGCTGCGCCGAGAGTGGCGAGCTTCTCGGCCGTGATCGGGTTATGGATGCGGTGAGCACTTTCGCTGATGTTGAAGATCCGTGGAATGTCCAATGCAGAGAACCTCCTTACAAGTGTGAATGGATTCGTAGGGTGTGCACCGCACACCCTGCGGAGCTAGTCAAAATGACTAAGGTGTCCCGAACAACGGTCCGTTAACGCGATTCTTGTCGCTTCTATCCGCGTTCTTGGGCCAGAAACGGGGATTTCATGCGTGGTGCATCCCTTAACGTAGCGCCATTCTAAGCTGTCCCCAGAATTCGCCTGTGTAGCGGACCCTCCGCTGCAACCGCTTGTTAGGTGGGACGACTTCACTCCAAGTTGACCGTGTAACGACAGCGCGGGCAGTTGGTGCAACCAAGAAAGCGACCGTATCTGCCCGTACGTTCCACAAGGTGCCCACCGCAGCCTGGCTGCGGACATGACTGCTCGGTAACCCTGCTTTCTCGCTCAGCCCGCCGCCCGCGACGTTGCCGGCTCGCGCCGCCACGTTCAGGGCCCCTTGGCGCGCGACTCCGGGCTCTGCGCGCGTCTACCTTTCCATCGCAGTCTGGGTTCTCACACTCAAAGTAGACCCCGTAGCGCCCGTCGTTCCAGATGGTTGGCCTCCCGCATTGCGGGCATTGAGGGTTCTCGGGCGCGTATAGCGACGGCGCGGCGGCCTCGTCGCGGCGGCCGGCCGGAGTGCTGATGAACCGGCTGAGCTGCTCACACGCAGCGGGGCTCTCAAGGCGCAGCATGCTCTCGTGGGTGTCGCGATGCGAAAGGATGTTTAGTGAGCCGTGCCATAGGATGCGCCCATCGAGTACAGCGATCTTCTCATGCATCCGCGCTCGCAGGTCCACGGTGATGCCGAGACTTCGGAGCCCCTTTATCAGCTCGGCCACCTCATCAGTCGAACCTCCGCCAAACGCCTCCGGTGGACGGGTGAGGATGCGCACTCTGACGCCGCGGGCGAGCGCCGCACGCAGCAAGTCTACCCAACGGGCTGTGCCGTCTCCCGTCGCGAAAGGCGAAAAGATAACGATCGACTGCCGCACGCGGGCCAGGTCCTTGAGGAATGTTGGGTAGAAGGTGCCTTCGGTGAACGCGCCAGCTGCTCCCTCTGGAAGGTCGAAGGTCGCGGGTAACACGCGGTGGAGGCCGTCAATCCAGTCCCGCTCGGCCAGCGGCAGCAGCGCGTCGAGGTCAAGCGCCTCGCCGTGCTCTTCGATGTGGTCCACGAGGCGGCGCACAAAGCCGTCGCGCGGCGCCTTAGCCCGAAGATACTCGAAGTTGCCGAGAAGGATGACGTGGCGCCGCGCGCGGCTGGCGGCCACGTTGAGCAGGCGCGCGCCGTCTTCCTCAATGCGAGTGGCCTGGAGAAAGCGGCCAAGGCGCACGCCGAGCGAGTCGGTAAGGTCCAGCACCATCGCCGCCTTCTCGTTGCCCTGGAACCGGTGGACGGTAGCAGCAACGCCAGCGGCGCGGCTTCCGAGGCGGTCGTCGAGCAGTGCTTGGATCAGGCGCGCCTGTGAGGAGTACGGGGCGACGGCACCTACGGCATCGTTAGGCTCGCCTGTTGGCGGTAGGAAGCCTGTCTCGGCAAGGTGCAGGACGATGTTCCGTACCAAGAGGGCATGGAACAGGTTGTACCGCGAGTACGTCCCGACACGGAGCGCCGCCCAGGGGCGGAAGGAGGCCGTGTCCACGTAGAGGAGCGGTGCGTCGGCCAGGGGAAAACGGTCGTTCCGCGAGTTTACGCTCGGGTGCGACCGCAGGGGGTGGTCGGCGTAGAAGAGCTTGTTGACAACGGCGCAGATTGGCTCGCGCATCCGGTACTGAGTGCCAAGCACGACGAGGTGAGGCGCTGGCTCGCCGCGCGCGAGGCGCCTGGGGATGCCGGCCTTCTCGAAGACGTCGCACTTGAGCCACTCGGCGGCTAACGGCTCGTCGGACATGACAATCGGCGGTAACTGGCGGAAGTCGCCAGCGACCGTCACCGACTGTTTCGCGAGCCCCGCCGCATAAAAGATGAGCGGCGGCATGAGCATCGACGCCTCGTCGACCACGACGGTGTCGAACTGGCGTGGCGCCCTCTTCGCGAGATAGGTGCGGTAGACCGTGGTTGCGAGGATCTTGCAGCGAGCGAGGACCTGCTGCTCGAGCTCGGCGAGCTCGCGGTCGATGGCCGTAATACGCTCGCGGATCTGACCGAGCCGGGTGCGCAGCGGTCCGAGTCGCGCCTGGATCTGGGCTGCCGAGGGGTGCCTTTGGGTCTCCGCGATGAGGCGGTCCAGCTCTCCGCGGCGCGCCGTGATCTCGGCTTGGAGCTTGGGCAGGTCGGAGGCAAGCGCCAGAGCCGCCTCGGCGGCGGCCTGCGCGGCGCCGGCGGCGGCGGCTAAATCTCGCGCCAAGCGGTCGGGGTTGAGGCCCGAGAAGAAACGCCGCACCGAACCCATGGTTCGCGCGCGTTCCAAATCGGACCGGACCTTCGCGGCGCGGGCGCGGTGCTGCTCGGCCTCTTGCTGGCGTGCCGCGATATTCCGCTTCGCGGCCTCCACTGCGTTCTGGCGAGCGGCGAAGGTCTCACGAGCGGAGGTAAGCCGTTCGAGGTCCCTGAGCGCCGTGACAAGCGAGTGCTCCTCAGCCTCGAGAGGCGCCGCCTCGCGGAGGAGGTCGCCCTTCTCGTGCTGGAGCCTTTGGCCGAGCCGCGCGACAATCTCCTCGGGAATCACCTGCGGCCCGAAGCGACGACGCAATTCCTCCTTCACCACCGGCCCTTGTCGGATGACAAGTCCCTGATGGAAGTCGGGCTCGCCCTTGAGCCGCTCCGCTATCCGCTCTAGCGCCGTATCCACAGCGATGTTCGTGTTCGACACCAGCAGCACGGACCGCCCTGCCCGGTAGTGAGCTTCCGCAATGCGAGCAAGGGTGGTCGTCTTGCCAGTTCCTGGGGGTCCCCAGACGAAGGTCGTGTCGCTGCCCAGCGAGCGCCGAACGGCGCGGATCTGGTCCGCGTTGGCCATCCCGTCTCCGTTGACCGAAGGGTGCGGGTCCGCATCGGCGGTCGAGAGCGATGCGAGCCCGAGCACGCGATCCGCCGCAGTCCGACTAAACTGCACTTCACCCCCTCGGATTTCCTCGAGGCGCTGCTGTAGCCTTTCCACAAGAAAGGAGTCGTTCGCAACCAATCGGGCGGCTGCGATCCGCTGCCCGAGGTCGTTCTCCAGGGCCACGACGAGCACACCGTCCCGAAAGGATACCAAGATGCCTGGGACGTCTTCCTGACCCGCAGTGACGCGGACCGGCGTTTCGTCTCTCAGGTTGAGGTCCTCGGCTACCACGAAGCGGTAGAGCCACGAGCCCTCAGCCTGGCCGATGCGCTCACCGCCACGCAGTTCGATCTGGGTGCCGCCGCCCTTCTTGCGGATGGCGGCGATCTCGAGGGTGAGCGCTTCGATCATCTGTGTCAGTACTTCATTCAAGAGCGTGCCTCCATCATGTCGGCGCTCATCAGTGCCAGGTACTCTCAGGGTCACACCTACGCATCTCAGATTGTCGGCCTAGCGTATCCACGTCGGTCCGCTTCGGGTTCCAACTCATTTGTCGCAGGTTTGGCCGTCATGACTTCCTGGGGGTGTTATGGCGACAATGGAGCGGAAATACAAGCGAAAAGCGGCCGGCGAAAAACGACGCTTCCGCATAAAGGGTGGATCAAAGTTGAATTTGCGGGTGTGGTCGTGGCGGGGGCCGCGCGGTTTGGCGTTGTTCGGGTCTCGCATGAATCCCTCCGGGCGCGCTTTAACAACAGGCACGCTCGGGTCCGCATGGGCTCTGAAGCCCATCCTACGATTCGTTCGGGCGAAGGCGGTTGGGGGCCGCCTTCGCCCGCTCGGTATATGTGTAACGACGCCGGTTGTTTCGCGTGGCGAGAGCGTCCCGCTCTTGCGTCGCACGGCCGTCTCGGCCGTGACATAGGGTACAAGGGCAGGATGCCCTCGCCACGACCAATCTTAGTTGTCCTTGGCTTCGAACTCGGCGTCGATCACGTCGTCGCCGCCTTTGCGTTTGACCTCGCCTTCCTGGGGCGGGGTCTTGGGCTGTGACGGTTGCGCGCCGGCGGCCGCCTGCTTCTTGGCCGCCTCCTCGTAGAGGACCTTGCC
>CAZNSM010000293.1:0-4784 GCA_964575615.1 uncultured Pirellulales bacterium
CGAACTGCTGCGTCGAGAAGCTCCAGACCTCACCGGTCCAGGAGGCGATCGCCTCGGCCTCGTTGACCTCGTCGACCCTCCAGTAGTACGTCGCGTCCAGATCCAGAGCGCTCGGAGCGTACTGACTCTCAGCGACCGTGCCCGCCAGAGCCGTGCCGTCGGTCACCGCCGCTTCGTCGGTGCCCAGGTACACCTCGTGCGAGGCGGCCTGCCGACCGCTGCGCCAATCGAGGATCGAGCCGACGCTCACGTCCACCGCTCCGGCTTCCGGCTGCGGCTGCCGCGCCTGCACCGGGATGTACAGGAACCGCACCTCGCTCAGACCGAACTGGCCCATGAGGCCCCAGCCGCTCCGGGCGGTCAGACGGACGAACTTGGCGGCTACACCGCTCAGGTCAACCGTCGTGTTGGCCGCGTAGGTCCCCTTGGCTGTGGCCTGGGCGAACTGCACGTCTGCGAACGTCGTCCAGTCGACGCCATTCTCGCTGTACTCGATCGTGGTGTCCTTGAACCCGAAGCCCAGCATCAGCTCGAACTGGACGTTGTAGTTCCACACCAGCAGCTCGTGCAGCAGATAGACCTTGTCGAACTCGAACTGAATCCACACCGGCTCGCCGGCGGCGCCCACCCACATGTCCGTCGACAGCGTCGAATGCTGATCGCCGGCGTTGAGGCCCGAGCCGTTGACCGTGTTCTCCGGCCCGGCCCCTTCTTCGCTGGTGGCGTTGCTCGTGGCGATCACGTTCGCCACCGGGTACGCCAGCGGTTCGACGGTAAAGCTCCAGACGTCGCCCTTGAAGATCGTGTTGTCCGGCGCCGCGTTGACCTCGTCGACGCGCCAGTAATAGGTCTGCCCGAAGGCCAGTCCCGGCGCGCCGGGAGCGGGATCGTAGCTCGTACCGCTCTGGCCCTGACTGGCAAGCACGCCCAGCGGATTGGCCCGTCCGGCCGTATTGACATCATCGAACGAGGTCCCGAAGTACACATCGTGCGAGGCCGCAAACTCCCCCGCCGTCCAGCTCAACGCCACATCCCGAGGCACATCCACCTGCCCATCTTCCGGACTCGGATCGGCCGCAAGCTGGGCTTTCAGACCGGCCTTCATGGCGCCCTGGACCTCGCCCTCGGTCAGCGCCACATCGTAAATCTTCACCTCATCCATCAGGCCGGTGTAGTACCGCGAGTCGAGCGTGTTGGCGCCGATCGCCAAGTCCTGCTGTGCATTCAACGGCCCGGTGTTTGTGTGTGTAGTGCTGTTGTCTAACACACCATCGATGTAGATACTGATCGTTCCGGCTGCTGTGTCACGAACTGACGCGATGTGCACCCACTCACCCGTGACAATATCGCCGTTCGAATTGACCGAGCCGTCGGGATTGCCGTTGAAAAACGACAGTTTCGTGCCCAGGACCGCGACGACAAAGTCATTGGCTGTGCCGGCGACATCAGACCAGAACAGGCCGTTGCCCTGATACGCCTGAGTCCCGGCCAGGCCGGTGGTGTCCGTCTTGATCCAGGCCGCCAGCGTGAAGCTGTCCTGCACCGGCCGCTCCAACTGGACATAGCTGTCGCTGCCATTGAATGAGTAGCAGCCGTTGGCATAGCCTCCTGAAACCAATTGCACGCCCCCGTTGGGTGCGCCGTCAAGACCGTTGCCGGACGCATCGAGAACGATGCCGTCCAACTGGTCGAAGGGATAGTAGACCAACGGTTCCGGGCCGGCGGCGAGGGCCGGGCCGACACAGGTGGCCAGCAGAGCCACCGAACAGACGAACCACACACGTTTGCGCCACATACACACCTCCTTTACCCAAGATCGAGACAATCCCCCGTTTCGTCACACGGCCGAGCCCATGCGGGCGAACACAAGCGACCATATCCACCTGTGATTGTGTTGCACACGCCCCTTCTCCTCGGTCCTTTTGCACATCGTACAGACCGTCACAACTCCGATACCGTTGACACATCGATGGTCCGGCCCATCCGCGGGGCCAATTCGAGATTCGGTTCGACGAAGACACACCAGTCGCTGTCGGTTCCCCGCAGGCCGCCGGCCACGTCAGCATCGCCGCCATCAGTCGTAATCAGCGTGAGAAACCGGTCTGTGTCGCCCAGCTCCACATCGATCTGGCCCGCAATTCCTTTGATCTTCACACCTGTCCGGCTGAAGCGCACCCGGCCATCGACCAGAACCCAGAAATCGGCGTTGCAGGGGCGATCTGTGGCGGACTCCGAGACTCCGTACGCGGAACGAAACCGCTCCATTCGCAGTCCGGCGTTCAATGACGCGATCTCGGCCAGATCGAACGTAATGCCGAGATTGGCGTGCATGAGGATGCAGGGCCGATCGGGCGATCCGTAGTCGCGCCCGCTCAACATCTGCCTGCCGATCTCTGCATCGCCTACGTTGGTGATTTCAAGGTAGTAGATGTTGTTGGTGATGGGGCATTCGGCAAACGCGTGTCCGGCGGAACTGACGACCTGCGGCCCGGTCCCATCGGGCACGAAGACACCATCCACGTACCGGTTCCACGGGACCGACACGTACTGGTGCATCCCGCACCGATCGCTTTCCACAGGGACCATATGTCGTCCCGTCACAGGACTGATGGCCGAGCCGGCGGTCCCGGTGCCAAAACCGTTGCCTGCCCCAATGACATCGGCCAAATCGAGACGCCTGCCCGGAATGCCGAAACTCGGGTGCTCCGGCATCTCTCGCACGATCTGGCTGGGAAGATACCTCCTGGCGACCACGTTGCCGCCGGCGTCCACCGCGCCGGCCTGGCCCTCTACCAGAATCGTCGAAGCCCCCGAACGGACCGGGTCCGAACCGCTCCGGATGCCGACCTTCCCCTTATGCACGAGCGCTTCGGTCTCGCCTGTCTGACGGACGATGACGCCGAATTCCGTGCCGTAGTCAACGACCGTCCCGGTGGGCGTACGCACGATGAAGCCGCTCGAGTCCTCGCCGATCGAGACGGAGACCGCTCCCGACTGGAGAAACATCTGGTCGGCGCTCTCCAGACACAGGACAGCCGGCGCCTGGACAAGCACTTCGGAGCCTCCCTCAAAGACCATCTCGATCAGTCCCTGCACCAGGAACACCGACGACGCCCTCAGGGGCGTTCCCTGGGCGGTCGAAATATCCGCCCGATCCCACAGAGCGTTGCTGGAGCGCGTGATCGTCGCCACCACAGGAGGAACGGCCGGAACCGACGGCACAGGCACGGAAACCGTGCGAACGGGCAGTCTGGAAATCCACACGAGCACCCCGGAGACCATGAGCACCACGACGGCCAATACACTCACCGCCAACTGGCGTCTCCTGGCAAGGTATTCGCGGTAGGCCAGCTCCTCGCGCCGGCAGCGTTCCTGCTCTTTGAATCGCTCCAGGGCATCGTCGGCAGCCCTTCGTATCGCCTCTCTGTGGGCTTCGGCCTGCTGCCGGGCCTCCTCGGCCGCTCGCCTCTCGGCCAGTGCCCGGTCCCGTTCGAGGAGCTCGTCGAGAACCGTCGGGAGCCCCTGCGTCCCGTTCGTTGCGGCCGCCTCCGACGATAAGAGCGACAGATCCGCCGGCCACTCTGCCGATGGAACGGCAACATCAGAGGCTTCCTGCATCCCATGGTAGTGACGCAGCTCCGCGCAGAGCAGCATGTACTCGACGTAGAACTGCTGCACGACCGGATCATCCGCGAGGGAGCGATCCAACTGCACGAACTGCTCATCCGTCAAGCCGCCTTCCCGCAGGGCGCTAAGCAGGTCGAAGAACTCGGAATGTCCTGTCGGTCCATCGATCATGCCGATCTCTCCGCAGCCAAAGTGCGACGGATGCAGTAGAGCAACTGCACGTGAATTCGGTTCAGGGCCTTGTATACGGCGTCGACACTCCGGCCGAGACGCTGGGCCACCGATTTGGTGGTCGCGTCGTATTCGTATCGCAGATGAACCAGCTCGCGATCGCGCTCCGGCAGCTTCCGGAGACAGCGGCCGAGCGCATCGCGAAACATATCCAGCTCCGCCGCCGTGCTGCGGACGCGCTCGTCCAGAACCTCCAGGACCTCGTCGCTGAACTGAACGTGCTGATGGCGCTTCTTCTTGCGATGATTCATGACCCGATACCGTGCCACGCACAGCGCCCACGCGGCGAAGTCTGTCCCAGGCTCAAACGTGTCGAACTTGGACCACAGGGTCATCGTGGTCTCCTGGAGCAGGTCTTCGGCCTCGGACCACTGCGGGACCAGCGCCAGGATGAACCCGAAGATCCTCCGTTCATTGGCCTGATACAGCCGCAGAAACTCCCGTCCCCGTGACATGTCGCCCGGACAGTCCGTCGGCTGGCGTTCGGTCATCGCGATTCCACAGTACAATCGTCGGTATTCGCCGGTCCCATTGCGTCCGGTCGAGGACACACTCCAAGCCCGTTCCGGCAGAACCCATCCTTTGGGAAATAGCGTCTGCAGCCCTATTTCGGAAGACAAAGCCGGTCAAACCGGGAAAAAAACACCAAAAACGGCGCAGTGCGGCGCTCTTCAGGAGGCCGCGCCAGCCAAAAGAGCTGTGGCTCCGGAGGAAAACTCCCCCGGAGCCACATGCGCTGCTCTGTTGTAGAGACCACGCCCAGCCCGGCGTCGCCTCATGATCGAATACCCCGCCTCAGAAGGGCTTGGCCACCGGCTCCGTCTGACCGGCGAGCCACAGGATTTCTTCCTGAGACAGCACCCGGTTGTAGACCTCTACCTGATCCAGCGCTCCCAGCCAGAAATAGGTGGTGGTGGATTCGCCGC
>CAZNSM010000294.1:0-4777 GCA_964575615.1 uncultured Pirellulales bacterium
GCGATCGAGCGGAGGACGGTGAGTCTGCGCAGCACCAGCCGGACCGCGCGATTGCTGACCCGTAGCGCTTCGAAGCTCCAGAGCATCGAGGACATCGTCCGGATCGAGAGCGAATCCCTCGGGTCGGATCTGCGGATGGTGGTCCTGACCGACTTTGTACGCAGCGCGGATTTTCCCAACGGCCCCGCCGACGCCAAGCCTCTCAAGCGATTGGGCGTCGTGCCGATCTTCGAGCAGATCCGCCGCAGCCAAGCCTCCGGCGTGCGACTCGGCATCCTCACAGGAACATTGACCGTCATTCCTGCCGACACACAGGAGTCGCTACGGACCGTCGCCGTTGAACTGGGAATCGACCCCGCCAACCTCGACTACAGGCCGCTGGCTCATGACGAGCGGTTCTGCGAAGTTGCCGTCCGCGGCCCTGACAAGCAGAAGATTGTCGCTCTTATCACGAACCTGTTCCGCCAAGGCGGCGTCACCGTGTTGGTCGGCACGACGTCGCTGCTGGGCGAAGGGTGGGATGCGCCATCGGTCAACGCGCTGATCCTGGCGAGCTTCGTCGGCTCGTACATGCTGAGCAACCAGATGCGGGGCCGCGCCATCCGAACGGAGGAGGGAAATCCAGCCAAGACCGCCAACATCTGGCACCTCGTCTGCCAGGAGGAAGGTATCGCCGAGCCGGGAGAAGACCTGGATACACTGATCCGGCGGTTCAAAGCCTTCGTCGGCGTCTCGTTCAAGAGGAGCACGATCGAAAGCGGCCTGGCCCGGCTCGGGCTCGGCAACCCTCCTTACGATCCGGCGCGCATCGACCACATCAACACGGTGATGATGCAGCAGGCCCGCGATCGCATTGGTCTGCGAACGCGATGGGAGCTGGCGCTCGCCTCCGCCGGCTTCGGCGCTATGCAGGAGGAAGTCACGACCTCGCCGTTGGCGCTGCCGCGAGATTTTGTCTTTGCCCGGGCAATCCTTGCCACACTGTGGCAGGTCTGCTTCTGGGGTGTGTCGATCGTCTCGGTGCTGATGTCCCGATCCGGAGCGTCAGCGGGATTGCGGATACTGATGATCCTGCTGGCGGTCGCCTCGGCCCTGGCGGCGATCGCAGGCCTGCCGAAGTTCTTCCAGGCCCTGTGGCTCTTCCTGCGTCACGGCCCGGTTGCCTCGAGCATGAAGCAGGTCGGCAAGGCGCTGCTCAAGGCCCTGGTGCAGGCGAACACCATCGACAGCCGCCACGCCCAGCCCCGGGTGATCGCACAACGCCGCGACTACGGTTTCGTCACCTGCTCGCTCAAGGGCGGGGCCACCCGAGAGCGGTCCGTCTTCCTCGACGCCCTCCAGGAATTGCTCGGCCCCGTCGACGACCCGCGCTATGTCCTCGTGCGAAGGAGCCCGCTCGGACCGCTGATGCGGAAGCGCTACCACGCCGTGCCCAAGGTCCTCGGGAAGAACAAGGAATCGGCCGAGCACTTCCGCAGGATGTGGGCCCGCTACATCGGCCCCTGCGAGCTGATCTACACACGAAACCCCGAGGGCCGCCAACGGCTCCTCAAAGCCCGCGCCCAATCCATGTCCACCGGCTTCCACCGGCGCACCGACCGCACCCGCACGTGGAGATGAGTTGGGTCAATCCGGCTTGCGGTACATATCGAGGATAGCGGGGGCTTTGGTGCGGAAGTACTTGAGCCAGCCGGTGATGAGCATGGCGGTAAGGTCGTGTTGGCCGCTGCCGTATTCCTCGATGGTCTTGCCCCAGTAGAAGCTGATGTAACCGTCGGCGATCTTTCGCGAGCCTTCGATGAAAGCGTCCATCTCGTTGACGCTGCAGCTCAGCGGGAACATCTCCTCGATCACCAGGGGCTTGCCGATCTCATAAACCGCCAGCGCGGTCAGGGCCTTCTCGATCTCGCCACCTTTTGGATAGAAATGCACGCTGGCGAAGTCGAGGTTCTCGCTGACCTCTTTCGAGTAGAAAAGGGGCCTGGCCTTCGGCCAAGTCAGCGCCCACGGGATCACGCCGACCGTGACCATGTGCCGGTCATCGTGCTTGCGGATAGCGGCGACAAGCCGGTCGACCCACGCTTCGGCGACCTGCTCCCGGCGGCGTCCGGCCAGATCGAGCGTGATCCGCTGGACGAAATGCTTGCCCGCAAAGTCGCCCGCCAGCCAGTCGGTCTCGACCTTGTCGCCGCCGGGCAGGATCGGCTCGTTCATCAGGTCGTAACAGAAGATCGCGTCACTGCCGGCGCACGTCCCGACGACCGCCTCCCAGAACCGCGTCTGAACATCCCATCGCTGCGCCTCGTTCATCGCGTCGTACCAGGCGGGCACATCCTTCTTGTGGTAGCAGCCCAGACCGGTGACGTCGAGATAGAGCCCCGTTCGCTCGGCGAGCTTCACGAGGTCCGCCAGCCGGGACAGCGACGCGTCGTTGGGCTCCTGCGGCGTGTTCATGAATCGCCCGACCTGCAGGTGAATCCGAACGACGTTGGCGCCGAGCGCCTTGATCTCGCCGAAGTCCTCCACGACGGTGGGCCATTCGCGCTGCCAGTAGTCTTCGAGCAGACGTCCGGCGTCGTCGTGATCGTAATTCACACCCCAAGCCACGAATCGCCGGCCCGATTCAGCGCCGACAAAATGCGTCCCATCGTCGCTGGGACGAATCCGCTCCATTGTTCCGTCGTCAGCCGCCCAACACATACTTGTCAGAAACACCCAAGCTGCCAGCCAGGCAATCGGCATTCTGTAATCGTGTCGCCTTCCAGCCATCTCAGATGCCCTCCAGGACTTCGATCATCGGTCGTCGCAGTACTTCTTCGGATCGTTCATGAAATCCCTGTACGTCTGATAGTGCGGGGTCTGTTCGTAGGCAACAGGTTCGATGGGGGTCCGGTCGAAGCTGTAGATGGTGGCGCCGGGGCAGGCCAGCAGGATGGGCGAATGCGTCGCGATGATGAACTGTGCATGTCCGGCCGCCGCCATCCGGCCCAGCAGCTTGAGCAACGCGATCTGCGTCACCGGCGACAGCGCCGTTTCTGGCTCGTCCATCAGATAGAGCCCTCTGATCCCGTAGCGGGCCTTGAAGAACGACATGATCGACTGGCCGTGCGACTGCGTCAGCAGCGATTTGCCCCCGAAGTATTCGAGCTGGCCCGGATCGCTGGCAGCCCATTCGTCCAGTATGCGGGCGAAGTCCTGAAACACCGACGATCCGAAGAACGATCCGGGCACCCAACCGTCGGCCCACTCCACCGAGATGCACCGATGGAACTGGTTCTCGTAGGGGTTGTACCGGAAGCGGGTCCGGCCTCGCTCCTGCCAGATGTGGATGCCGGCCTTGCGAGCCATCGCTTCGAGCAGGGTCGATTTGCCGGTACCATTCTCGCCGACGAACATCGTCACCGGGCGATCCAAGGCGATCTGTGCGGTCCGATGGAAGATGTCGAGGTTGAACGGATAGTGCTCGCGGGTCGGATAGGTCTCCGGATGAAAAACGACGCGATTCAGGTGCATCAGGATGTCCTTCAGGTGATTTCGAATATTGTCCAGGCGCACGCCCATCATACACGAAGAGTCGCCGATTGGGTAGACCTCCGCAGGATAGGCTTGAAGCCCATGCGGCGTTTCTTGGGTCCGGAAGGACGTAAAGGACCAAAGTCAGGGCATCGTCAGAAGATGACTCGCACCAGAAGGGCAGGCTCGATGCGGAAGGTGGACCCCCTGCCCTCGAAGAAACCATGGGCGGCGATCAGGTGGGCGTTCAGGTCAGACCATCGGACAGTCTGGCCGCAGTCCATCCGGCGGACCGTGGTGACAGTCTTGCGGAAGCGCGCCTCGTGCGGCCAGGGACAGACCATCTGCCCGCGGGCCTCGTCGATCACAGCCTCACGGGCCTCGTCGATCTTGACCCAGGTTCCCAGCCCTTTCGTGGCCGCTTGGGTGATCTCGGTCATTCGGGCGCCGAGTTGCTCCGGCGTGACGCCCAGCCGGAACAGCTCGGCGGCGTCCGCTTCGATCACGTCGACGACGCTGCGCGGATCGCTGCCCATGAAGCCGCCGGCCACGAGGGTTGAAGACCGGAGAAGCTGCTCCAGTTTCTGCATGTCGGGCGACTGTTTCATCTGCCAGGCTCCATCGCTATCGCCCCCTACGCAAACTTGTCGTAGAAGATGCTCGTCTCGGGCATGCCCAGGCCCGTCAAGACTTTGATGCAGGCGTCGATCATGCCCGGACTGCCGCACAAGTAAGCTTCGTGTTTCGAAGCGTCGGTCAAACCCCTCTGCACGGCCTCGGTCACCAGGCCCGTTTCGCCATCCCAGTCGGGGCTGTCCTGCGTGGAGGCGACGACCGGCACGAAGCGGAAATCGGCCAGCTCCGATTCGAACTGCCGCATCAGATCGGTCAGACACAACTCCTTGACCGTGTTGGCCCCGAAGAAGTACACCGCCTTGCGCGGGTTGGCGGTGTTCTTCATGTGGTGGAGCATGCACTTGATCGGCGCCATCCCCGAGCCGCCGGCGATGAAGACGATCGGAGACGGCGACTCCGAAAGCCGAAAATCTCCATAAGGGCCGTTGAATCTCATCTCGTCGCCTTCCTTGAGATGCTCGAAGCAGTACGTCGTGCAGATCCCGCCTGGCACAAGCCGGATGATCAACTCGATGACCCCTTCCTCGGCCGGATCGGAAGAGATCGAATAGGCACGGTAGACCTCGCTTCGGCTCTTGCCGTACGGAGGCGTTCGCAACTGCACGTACTGGCCGGGAATGTAGTCGAT
>CAZNSM010000295.1:0-4740 GCA_964575615.1 uncultured Pirellulales bacterium
TGCTGTTTGAGCTGTGCCCGTGAAGGCTATTTGACCCTGGCCTTGAGGGCCTGATAGCCGTAGTGCATGATCAGGTGGTCCAGGATGACCAGGGCGGTGTAACTTTCCGCGACCGGCCAGATCCGGGCGACGATCGTCGGGTCGCGCCGGGTAATGGCCGCCAGTTGCGTGTTCTCCTGTGTGTACTTGTCGATTGTCTTCTGGGCCTTGTCGATCGTCGGCGTCGGCTTGACCGCCAGGCGTGCGACGATGGGCTGGCCCGTGGTCAGGCCGCCGGTGATGCCGCCGGCGTTGTTGGACTCGAAGACCACCTTGCCGTCGACGGACCGCATCTGGTCGTTGTTCTGATAGCCGGTCATGTCCTTGACCGCAAACCCGGCCCCGATCTCGACGCCCTTGACCGCGCCGATGCCCAGCATGCGTCCCAGCTCGGCGTCCAGCTTGCTGAAAACGGGCTCGCCCAGCCCGATGGGGGCGCCGAGGACGACGACTTCGACCAGCCCGCCGGCCGAGTCGCCGCCGGCCGAGATCCTGTTGCAGGCGTCGAGCATGGCCTGTCCGGCGTCGATGTCGGGGCAGTTGACCACCGCGTGCACGCCGTACCGGTCGCGAACCTCCTGGTGGCTCATCTTGGGGGCCTTGTCGCGGATGGCGTCGATCTCCTGCTCGATCTGGGCCAGGACTGCGGCCTTTTCGAGGAAGCGCATATCCATGTGGATGCGGCCTTTGACGTAGACCTCCTGGTAGAACGGGTCCAGGTCGTGCCGCATCGCTTTGTAGCGGTCGCAGGATTGCAGCGCCTGCTCGTAAGGCACTTCGGGGCATCGGACGCCCGCGATCTCCTTGATGTAGGCGAAAACTTCGATCCCGCACTTTCGCAACACGGTCTTGGCGACGGAGCCGGCCGCGACGATGGTCGAGGTGTACCGTCCGCTGAAGATGCCGGCGCCGATCGCGTCGTCGTCCGGGCCGTACTTCACGAAGCTCGCATACGAAGCGTGTCCCGGTCGCGGCGTGCGGTTCGTGTCCTGGTACTGCTTGATGTGGATGAAATGCCGGTCCAGATTCGGGATCAGGATCACCAAGGGTGTGCCGTTGGTGTGGTTCTTGTTGCCGGCGTTCTCGATTGTGTCGGCGGCGTTGACGCCCGCGTAGATGATCGGCAGGTCCGGCTCCTTCCGCGGGCTGCTCAGCTCATCGGCGCCGGGTTTCCGCAGCAGCAGGTCGCCGTAGATCTCCTGCTCGCTCAACACCAGCCCCGGCGGGACACCCTGGATGGTGCTGGACAGCCCTTCCTGGTACGAGCCGCCGGCGACAGTCAGTTGAAAGTTGCGTCCAAGGTGACATCCAAGCATTCCGAATCCCCTTTCCAAGTCCGATTGACTGTGTCATATGGATCAGACGAAGTTCTCGCCCCGAAACAACTCTGTCATCCCGAGCTTCGCGAGGGATCTGGCCACGGCAGAAGACACTCCTCCTGTTCGCAGCCCAGATCCTTCACTTCGTTCAGGATGACAGGACGGAGCGTACAACGGTGTCATGATCCGTATCAAACCGATTTTACAGTTCAGGGTGGTTGAAGGCAAGCGTCCACCTGTGATGCGATGACCCGTCTTGAGCCGGTGGGGAAGAGGGCCTCATCGTGCCCTGGGAGCAGGGCGGGGTGGGGGCGAATCATGATTCGCCCCTACAGGCGGCCGGCGGCCCCGGTCGGTCTATACGGTTGGGCCGGGCCGCCATCAGGCGAGGAGCTTCATGTCGGCCCCGATAGACCGCATCAGGTTCACGAACTCCGGGAAGGTCACCGCGATGGCCTCGGCCGTATCGATCGTGCAGGGTTCGTTGAGCCCCATCGCGGCCAGCGAAAGCGCCATCACGATGCGGTGGTCGCCCCGCCCGTCCAGACGGCTGGCCTTCAGCCGGCTGTGGTGTACGACCAGGCCGTCGGACAGCTCTTCGACTGCGGCGCCCATCTTGGCCAGCTCCTGAGCCATGCACGCGATGCGATCGGTTTCCTTCATCCGCGCCTGGGGGACGTTGACCAGTCGCGTGGTCCCCTCGGCGTAGGTCGCGGTCACGGCCATCGCGGGCAGGGCGTCGGGCGTTGCGTTCATGTCGATCTCGACGCCCTTGAGCGAGCCGGCCCTGACGGTGATGGCGTCGGAGTCGACGGCGATGTCGGCGCCCATGGCCCGCAGGTAGTCCACCACCGCCTTGTCGGGCTGGCTGTCGGCGAAGTCCAGACCTCGGAGGGTGACCGGGTCGCCGAACAGAGCGCCGGCGCAGAGGAAGAACGTGGCGCTGGAGAAGTCGGCGGGCACGGGCAGGTGGTACGGCTGGTAGCGCTGGCCGCCCCTGATGTGGAAGCGGCGCATGCGATCGTTCTCGTAAACGATGCCTTGCTTGTCGAGCCAATCCAGGGTCATCTGCGCGTAGCCCGGCTCGTTGAGCAGGGTCACGTCGATCTCGCTGTCTTTCGCAGCCAAAGGGGTGCACATCAGCAGGCTGGTGAGGTACTGGCTGGTCTTGGCTTCGATGGAGGTATGGCCGCCTTTCAGGCCGCCCCAGACCTGGACGGGGGCCTTGCCGTTGCCCTTGAGACTGACGCACCTGGCGCCGAGGTCCTGCAAGGCGTCCATCAGCGGCCCGACCGGCCGGGTCTGGATCTGGTCGTCGCCGGTGAAGGTGGCGCTTCGGCCGGGCTCGGCGAGGGCGGCCGAACCCATCGCGATCCGCAGGGTCGTGCCGCTGTTGAGCACGTCGATGGTCTCCTGCGGCGGGACGAGGCGACCGCCGACGCCGGTGACCTTCCAGACGTTCTCCTGGCTCGTGTCGATCTCGGCGCCCAGCGCGCGGTAGCACCGCACCGCCGCTTCGCTGTCGCCTGAGAACAGGGGGTTGCGGATAAGGCTTTGGCCTTCGGCCAGCGCGGCGATGGCCACGGCACGGATCGTATGGGATTTCGACGCGGGGATCAGAACACTGCCGCGCAGTTGCGATCTTCTGGAAACAAGTTGCATGGTCACCTCTCTACCGAAGTCATTCAAAGCGAGTCAACCCGCCAGTATACGCTGTGCCGCCGGCCCGTCAAGACGCCTGCGACGTGGATTCTCCGTCCGAGCCAAGTCCAGACGAACGTGCAGTGTTTCAGGACCGGGTTAGTGTGTATGAGAATATCCTGGCAGCCGTGTGGCAGCCTCAAAGCGCAGTGCAACGGAGCTTTGGGGATGGCGAATGTGAGTGGCACGCTCGTACGGAAAGGCCTCGCCGATGCCGTCCATCCCCAAGTCCTGCGGACTTGAGGCTGCCACTCCTGGCTCTTTGCGCCCTCAAGGGAGTGCTGCCCTAAAGTCTTGACAGACGCGCCGGGTTACTGGAAGAGGTAATTGCCTTGCTGCCGGCGTGGCTCTACAATGGACTGTGGATTGGCGGAGGATCGTCAAGGGCGGTGCGGCTGCTCCGGGCCGGTTCCGGAGTTATGAAGGGAGCCAGAGATGGCGAAGATGTTTGCGATGTGCGGATTGGACTGCGCGGCTTGTCCCGCTTTGATTGCTCACCAGACCGACGACCAGGCCCTGCGAACGAAGACCGCCGCAGAGTGGTCCAGGCAGTTCGGCGTCGAGATTCCGCCCGAGCAGGTCAACTGCGTGGGCTGCCTGAAGCTCAAGGGCGTACACATCGGCCACTGTAGCGAGTGCGAAATCCGCCAGTGCGGCCTGGAACGCCACGTCAAGAGCTGCGCCCTCTGCGACGACTACGGCTGTGCGACCATCAGCAAATTCCTCGACCAGGTCCCGCCCGCCAAAGCCAACCTCGAAACCCTCCGCCGCACCCGACACGAGTAGTAGCGGAGGAAACAGGAAAAGCCAAAGAATTATGCTTTGGAGCCCTGGAATTGAGGTATCCTGCCAGGCGAAGGTTCTGGCGCGTTCAGGTTTCGCAGCGATGGCCTTGATAGTGAGCCTTGTTTGGTATATATTATGATATATACTTAATAAGGAGGCTTTATGGATACAGCGAAGCTGTTCAAAAACGGGCGGAGTCAGGCGGTGCGGCTGCCGAAGGAATACGCCATGGCGGGCGACGAAGTGTACGTCAAGCGGATCAATGGGGTCGTCTTGTTGATCCCCAAGGACGAGGACCCTTGGGGGCCGTTCGTCGACAGCCTGGATCGGTTCTCCGACGACCTCCTGCGCGGCAAGCGGGATCAAGGTGCCTTCGAGCGGCGTGATGCGATCAAATGAACTACCTCCTCGATACAAACATCTGCATCTATATCATCCGCAAGAAACCGGCGACGGTGATAGAACGGGTGCGGTCAAAGCAGCCAGGGCAGATCGCCATCTCCACGATCACCTTGGCCGAACTGGAATACGGCATCGTCCGCAGTCAGTATCCCGAGCGCAACCGGATCGCGCTGTTGGAATTCCTGTTTCCGTTTGCCATCCTGGACTTCAATCAACGGGCCTGCGCCGAGTACGGGCAGATTCGGGCCTCGCTGGAGTCGAAAGGAAGGCCAATCGGGCCGATGGACCTGTTGCTGGCGGCGCAGGCCAAGTCGTACCATCTGATCCTCGTGACGAACAATGAGAAGGAGTTTCGCCGAATCGAGGGCCTGCGAATTGAGAACTGGACACGCCCGTGATGGTCTGCTCCCCGCTCGAGTCCGCGGTTGATCGGATGGGGGAACGAAAGCCCTGCGGTTCTTCGCGCTGGTCAGTTCCTATCCGGGGTGGGTCT
>CAZNSM010000296.1:0-4684 GCA_964575615.1 uncultured Pirellulales bacterium
GTCTCATTTCTCAACTCCCTTCTGCTGCAATCCAGACCAGCGTTTCACCGTCGGCGTTGTGGGGTCTCTGTCTCCTCGTCGGAGGCGGCCACTTCGGTCTCGGTGAGCCACTGCCGGGCAAGGAGGGCCAGGTCGCAAGCGTCGACCCGGCCGTCGCCGTCGAGGTCGGCCGAGCCGGCCGGTCCCGGCCAGCCCGCCAGGCGCGCCCACAGCCACCAGGCGGCGTAAGCCTTCAGATTGGCGTTCAGCGGTTCGCTGTGCGCTGAATCGCAGGAGTACCAATCCACGTTGCGCGTGTGACTGTTCTGCCACTGGACGGCCCAGTTGCCCTGCCGCGATCCGTTGATCTCGGAATAGTAGTCGCAGTTGTCACTCGGGAAAGCGTAGTACTTGCCGTCCGGATCGTGGCTTTCGATGTCGGCGAAATCAAAGAGGACCTTGTGGTTCGCGCGGCAGTACTCGCGGATGACCTGATTGGCGGCCTTGTTGTTGCTGTCGGCGCCGTGATCGACGTGCCCGGTCATATACACGAACGTAACGTCGGGGAACTCCTGTTCGAGCTGACTCATCGGCGTCAGGTACTCACTGAACAGCCGCCCCGCCGCGTACTTGCCGCTCACCTGCCCGCACCAGGACCACACGATGACGTTGACGTTCTCGTGCCCGCGCGCATTCAGATAGCTCCGGGTGTTGTTCACCCAGTCGGGATAGTAACCGACGTCGCCGCTCATGGCGTAGTCGTGCAGGTCGAGCGCCCCGCCGGAGCCGCCGTGGTTCCAGGCGAACATTCCGGCCGGGTGCTGCAAACCCTTGCCCCCGCCGTTGGCAAACGCCACCAGACCGCTCATCCCGCTGGTGATCTGCGAGCCGTGCGAGGTGTGCCCATAAGCGATGTGCAACGCCGCCTTCGCCGCCAGAATCGCGTCCGCAGGAATCCGCGTGATACCCGTACACGTGTGATCGACGATCACCGGCGCCGTCCGCGTCACCGCCCCGGCGGGGAAAGCGACTCCAAAACTGAGCAAGAGCACAACACCGATCCGTTGCAGATCCATAACCAGCCTCCCACCGATAAGGTTGACACACTCGTTTGTCTCCACCCCTCCATCATACCAGACGGGGCCGCCTCTGTCACGCTCGTTTCTGCGGCGGACTCCGTCGAACGCGGAGGCATCAGAACTCGATGGGGGTGCCGATCTCCACCACGCGTTCCAGGGGCAGGCCGTAGAAGGCCATCGGCCGCGTGGCGTTGCGGGCCATGAAGGCGAACAGCCTCTTTCGCCATCGTGCCATTCCCTGGTGGTGGTCGGCCACCAGCAGAACCTGACCACCGACGTAGTAGCTGGCGCCGTCCAGATCAACGTCGGGCCCGACCCGTTTGGCGTTCTGCCGCAGCGCGCGCGGCACGTGAGGGTTCTGCATGAAGCCAAAGTGCAGCACAACACGGCAGATTCCCTGTCCGAGATTCTCGATCTCGAAGCGGCGGGACCGTGAAACGCGAGGCACACCCTCCACAACCACCGTCAGGAGGATCACCCGCTCGTGCAGGGCCCGGCTGTGCCGGAGCAGGCGTACCAGCATCGGAGGCGCTCCTACGGGTGACTCAGCCATGAACACCGCCGTGCCGCCGACCCGCGCCGGTGGATTCTGAACCATCTCTCGGAGCAGGCCCTCGAGCGATTCCATGTTTGTCGCCAGCTTGCTGCTAATGAGAGTGCGCCCCGTCTTCCACGTCCACAGCGCCGTGAAGGCCAGCGCGCCGACCAGCAGCGGGACCCAGCCGCCCTCCACGATTCGGTACAGGTTGGCGCCGAGGAAGGCCCCGTCCACTACCACGAACAGCAGCGTCAACAGAATCACGACGGCCTTGGGCCAGCCCCACAGCTCGCGCGCGACCAGGTAGGCGAGCATCGTGGTGATGACCATGGTGATCGAGACGGCAATGCCGTACGCCGCCGCCAGGTTGTTCGACCGCTTGAAGGCCACGACCAGGGCAATCGTCGCGAGCATGAGCAGCCAGTTGATGCCCGGGATGTAGATCTGCCCGATCCGCTCGGAAGAGGTCTGGACGATCCGCACGCGCGGGAACAGCCCCAGCAGGGTGGCCTGACGCGTGAGCGAGAAGACGCCGGAGATGATCGCCTGAGAGGCAATCACTGTCGCGACCGTCGCCAGGACCACCATCGGATACAGCGCCCAGGCCGGCGCCAGACGGTAGAACGGCTGCGTCACCTCCTCCGGGTGGGCCAGGAGCAGGGCGCCCTGGCCGAAGTAGTTCAGCAGCAAGGCCGGCTGGACCAACGCAAACCACGTGAATCGAATCGTCCGGCGTGTGAAATGGCCCAGGTCCGCATACAGCGCTTCGCCCCCCGTGACCACGAGAAAGATCGCGCCGAGCACGAGAAACCCCTGGAGCCCGTTCCGCGCGAGAAACCCGATGGCGTGGGTCGGGATCAGGGCCGACAGCACCGCCGGCCGCAGGAGAATGCCCCGCAGCCCCAGCACCGCCAGTGTGGAGAACCACAAGACCATGACCGGGCCAAAGACGAAACCGACGCGGGTCGTGCCGCGACGCTGAAAGGCGAACAAGAGCACCAGGATGACCACCGTGGCGGGAACGACGTAGGGATCGAAGGCCGGCGTGGCGACCTCCAGACCCTCGACGGCGCTGAGCACGGAGATGGCCGGCGTGATCATGCCGTCGCCGTAGAGCAGCGCGGCGCCGAAAACGCCCAGGATCGCCACCACCTTCCGCTCGGGATGCGAGCCCTTGTGCATCGGGTGAACCAGAGCCATGAGGGCCAGAATCCCGCCTTCGCCCTCGTTGTCGGCGCGCATGACGTAGAGCATGTACTTGGCGGAGATGATTACTACGAGCGACCAGAAGATCAGCGAAAGGACACCCAGGACGTTATCCGGCGTCGGCGTCAGGAACTGGTGGCCCATGAAGGCCACGCGCAACGCGTAGATCGGGCTGGTGCCGATGTCGCCGAACACGATGCCAAGAGCCGTCAGACACAGGATGAGGAACCTGCCTCGCGACCGGTCGTCCTCCGGCAGCCCGCCCTCGCCCGTCAATCGGTCCGCCTCGTCCGAGATCCACTGCCGCGTCCGTCCTGTTGCCACGCTCTTGCCCCTTCTCTGTCAAGGTGCGCTCATACTGAACGGGTGCAAGGATCGGCTCGCCATCACTCCATGCACATTTCGATAACCACACGCAGAGCCCAGGTAAACGCGTGCAAACCAGCATTGACAAGTCATTGCCAATATCTGCTGACTGCTTCTGTCCCTCATCGTAGATCGTGCTTACTGTTGCCACGTGGTTCCTTCTCGGCAGCCTTGGCTGCAAGCAACCAATGATGTCCCAAGAAGCGTTACGGAATAGACGCGCCGCCGCATATCGATAGAATGGTATTCACAAGGGCTTTAAGTTCGGTGCACCGATCCACCGCGACAGACAGATCATTCTCGCGCAGAATCCGTCCGGCATCGCGGGGCTTGACATAGCTACCGCGACATTGCCCAGCCTCGAAAACTGCCTTGATGCGGTGTGCTGGGGGCATGTTGTGATCTACACTCTCCGGATTGCCCGACGGAGCCGTACGATTGTGACCTGCCAGCCGTTGAATGGTCGGCCAGTAAGGCAGGAGCCATGCTTCAAAGTCACATTGAGCGGCGTGCGCATGGAACTTCGGATTGTTGTGGACCCATGCGCGCATCTTGTCTTTGGCATCCTGCGCGTCGTTGAATTGCGGTGGCTGAGAACCCGTGTAGACATCGGTCAACGCGATGACGTGATCTGCCGCGTTGCGTCCGGTGAGGAGGTTAAGGACAATTCGTTCCAACTTGGCTCCTGTCGGTATCCGGCCGTCATAAGGACTGGGATCCAGCTTCGGCATCCTCCCCATAAGATGATTCTGGAGAAACGTTCTAAGATAGGGCAAGAATGCTTTTTCCGTCTTGCCTTCCACCATGAGGGTAATCTTCATGACCGCCCTCCCATCCGTCCCATGCGCCAGACCTCGTCGAGAGTGTATTCCTTCAACCACTCCTCCAAATCCATCATGTCAGCCCACGTCGCGGTGGCGCAGCCATCTTCGCCGAGGTCCATCACCATCACCTCTGTTGGCTCCAGAAATCGGACTAGGCGGTCAGAATGGGTGGCCACAATGAGTTGTGTCCGCCTGGACGCTTCGCGCAGGAGATCAGCCAGCAAGCTCAGCAATTCAGGATGCAGGCTGACTTCGGGTTCGTCTATCATGGTCACGGTCGAAAGGTCAGGGCTCTGAAGAAGCGAGATCAGCCACAGGAATCGTAGTGTCCCCTCAGAGAGCTGATGCCCATAGATTGGCTCCCTGAAGTGTCGTTCAGTCCACGTCAAGGACAGCATACCCGCTGCTGCCGACGGGAAGTTCAGGTTCTCAAAACCAGGGAAAGCCGCCCGTAGAGTGTCCTCAATCGCATCATAGCGGTCGCGCTGACTTTCGCGGAGGTTGTAGAGAAAGGGAACGAGGTCTTCTCCATCTGCCCCAGGCAATGGGGCGGGCTTCATCTGCTGTGGCAGCTTAACTGGTGCGCGCGGGCCAACGTCCAAAACATGATACTGTGTCACGGAACTCAGGGTGCGCCGCAATTCCTCTGGATGCTTGAACATTCGCGGGACCTGCGAAAGCGAGGTCTCTAG
>CAZNSM010000297.1:0-4679 GCA_964575615.1 uncultured Pirellulales bacterium
CTGCCGCGAAGCGTTTCTGGCTCTGGAGAGAGAAGATCGCAGTGAGCTGGACCGTCTGGCGATGCTGTGCAAACAGGATGAGCGCATCCAGTCGTTGATGCCGGTTCTGTTCGCGGTCTGCGCCGATCCGTTCCAGCCGGAGTACATCGAGCGTCTGGTCGATCCGTACCGCAATGAGCTGCTGTACGTGATCTTGCGAACCGCTACGTATGAGCTGGCGCTGGAGCACCCGGTCTTCGGGTACGCGCGAAACAAGGTGCTGACCGAGCGCCACGCCTTCGAGAAATCCGTCCTGGAGATTTGCGTCAACCACGTGGCCGAGCGTGACATCCTGGCCGGCGATCTGGCCGGCGCCCGGGCTTTGCTGGGGGCGTTTGCCGAGTTGGACACGCACATCGTGCGAGGCATGCTGGAGCTTCTGTGCGGCGACGTCGTTGCGGCGCGGCAGGCCTACGATCGCGCGGTGCAGCACGCCGGCAGGACCAAGAGGGACCAGATGGCCTATCTGGGCAGCTTCCCAGGGCTGCTGCACACGTTGCTTCTGATCCAGTCCGAGGCGCAGAGCGGATCGGGACCGAACCGCCAACAGGCGCGGACCTGGTTGAACTGGCTGCTCAAGGGCGGATCGCACGCGGTCTATTACGGCGCATACTTTTTCCTGGATGCGCTGCTGACCTTCTGCGAAGGGCGCGCGGCGCCGGACGGACCGGCGTGGCGACCGTCCTATCGTCAGGAATCCTCTCTGGCCTGCTTGGCCACCTGCCTGATGCAGATGTTCTACAGTCTCTACGCCTCCGATGCCAAGGCCCTGAGGGCGCGCGACGGCGAGGCGCTGGCGGGTGTGGAGGATTTGCTGGGCCGGTGGGACCGGCAGGGGGCCCGCTGGCCGGTCATGCAGATTTCCCGCCTGATGGAGCGGCTTGGGGTGGGGCTTCCGGCGTACGTGGCACGCGCCGAATCGTTCTTCCAGCAGGGTCCGGCTAGAGATCTGTCCGAGCTGTGGACCGTCAAAGAGATGTGGGAAAGCCAGGTCCGTGCCCTCGAGCAGCTCATGCAGGAAAGCGAGTCGGCGGCCGGCGCGGTCTCTCAAAAGACGCGCCGTCTGGGCTGGCGACTCTCCGAAGCCTGGGATGGTCTGATCTCGGTCACCCCGGTCGAACAGAAGTGCACCAAGAAGGGTTTCTGGACGGCCGGCCGCGAGGTGGCCCTGCACCGGCTGATGAGTCCTGAGATCAGTGGATTGGACTACCTGACCGACCAGGACAAGGCGGCTGTCGCCAGCGTCGCCGGGAAGCGCACGAGCAGCTACTACGGCTACAGCTACGGTGTGGACCTGGAGCCCGGCCTGGTTCTTCAGCACCTGGTGGGCCACCCCAACGTCTTCTGGGAGAACGCCCCGGGCATGCCGGTGGAGATCGTCCAGGGCACGCCGGAGGTGCGTATCGTACCCAGGGGACAGAAGCTCTGCATCACGATCGATCCGTACCCGGATCCCGACCGGTGGGGCGGCGTCCGGGCTGTGGAGAGGGAATCTGCAAACCGACTGCGCGTCGTCAGGTTCGACCCTGTGCATCGCAAGATGGCCGAGATCCTCGGGCCGACCGGCATGACGATCCCCAAGGACCGCTCCGAAGAGGCCCTCAAACGCATTCAGGGGCTGTCCCGTCACGTTGCGATCCAGTCCAACGTCCCGCTGGCCGGCGAGGAGGCCGAGACGGTCGAGCCGGATTGCCGCCCGCGACTGCGTTTGCAGCGAGCCGGCGAGGGCCTTCAAGTCGAAATGGTCGTCGTTCCCCTCGGCGGCGAGTCGCTGCGCGCGTTCACTCCAGGCGCGGGCAATTCGCATCTGCTCGAATCCGTTGCGGGCCGGACCGTCCAGACCCGGCGCAACCTCAAGGCGGAAACGACCCGCGCCGCAGAAGCCGTCGCAGCCGTCCCGATGCTCGAGATACAGGATGAACGCGACTACGCCTGGACGTTCGACGATCCGGGCGAGGCCCTCGAATTGCTCGAACAGTTGCAGGCGGTCCCGCCGGAACTGCTGACGGTGGAGTGGCCCAAGGGCGATCCGATTGCGGTGCGGCCCGTCTCGGCCAGGCAGTTCCAGTTCTCCGTTCATTCGGCGCAGAACTGGTTCGAGGTCGAGGCCGCCGTGCAGGTGGATCGCGACCTCCTGGTCAAGATGCAGACGCTCCTGGACCAGATCGAGAATAGCGACAGCCGGTTCATCGCGATCGGCAAAGACCAGTACATCGCCCTGACGCGGCAGCTCCGATGGCAGTTGCAGGGTCTTTCCGCCTGCGGCCAGGCCGTTCGCAAGGGCGGCGCGCTGCGCATCCATCCGCTGGCGGCGATCGCGCTGGAGCAGTGGAAAGACGAAGTGGGGCGGTTCGAGGCCGATGCCGCCTTTCGCGACTGGGTCGAGCGGTTCCGCGCGATCGAGTCGTATCAGGCGCCGATCCCCTCGACGCTGCAGGCGACGCTGCGTCCCTACCAGCAGGACGGCTTTCTCTGGCTGGCGCGTCTGGCCGAATGGGGCGCCGGCGGCTGTCTGGCCGACGACATGGGCCTGGGCAAGACCATCGAGGCCCTGGCGCTGATTCTGCACCGGGCGACCCTCGGGCCGACGCTGGTGGTCGCGCCCACGAGTGTGTGCGCCAACTGGGTCAGCGAGACGCAGCGGTTCGCGCCGACGCTGCGCCCGGTCCGATTCGGCATCGGCGATCGCGGCCGGCGCGACCGGGTCCTCGAAAACGTCGGACCGTTCGACCTGGTGATCTGCTCGTACACGCTGCTCCAGCAGGAGGCCGATGCATTCGGGGACGTGCGCTTCGCGACGATCGTCCTGGATGAGGCGCAGGCGATCAAGAACGCCGCGACGAAGCGCTCTTCGGCGGCCATGAATCTGGAGGGCGACTTCCGCATGATCTGCACGGGCACCCCTATCGAGAACCGGCTGGCCGAACTGTGGAACCTGTTCCGTTTCATCAATCCCGGCCTGCTCGGCTCCGAGGACCGTTTCCGCGATCGGTTCGTACGCCCCATCGAGATCGACCACGACTCCCACGCGCGAGCGACGCTCAAGGCGCTGGTGCAGCCGTTCATCTTGCGGCGGACCAAGTCGCAGGTGCTCGAAGACCTGCCGGCTCGCACCGAGGTGATGCGCCTGGTGGAGCTGACCGACGAGGAGCGCGCCTTGCACGAGTCGCTGCGCCGCCGCGCGCTGGAGCGGCTCGAAGGGGTCCGTGACATGGACAAGGGCCAGGCCCATATCCAGGTGCTGGCCGAACTGATGAAGCTGCGCCGCTGCTGCTGCAATCCGCGCCTGGTGGTTCCCGACTGCGGTTTGGTGGGCTCGAAGCTCGATGCTTTCGCCGAACTGGTCGAGGAGTTGCTCGAAAACCAGCACAAGGCCCTGGTCTTCTCGCAGTTCGTCGATCACCTCAGCCTGCTGCGCGAGCACCTGGACGCCCGGAAGGTTCGCTACCAGTATCTCGACGGCCAGACGCCCGCGCGGACCCGGCAAAAGCGGATCGACGCCTTCCAGAATGGCGACGGCGACCTGTTCCTGATCTCGCTGAAGGCCGGCGGGCTCGGTCTGAATCTCACCGCCGCCGACTACGTGATCCACATGGACCCGTGGTGGAACCCCGCCGTCGAGGACCAGGCCAGCGACCGGGCCCATCGCATCGGCCAGACCCGCCCGGTGACGGTCTACCGCCTCGTCGCCGCCGAGACCATCGAGGAGAAGATCGTCCAGCTCCACCACGCCAAGCGCGACCTGGCCGATTCCCTGCTCGAAGGCACCGACGCCGCCGGCGCCCTGACCGCCGACGACCTCCTCAACCTCCTCCGCACCCGCTGATGTCAGCGTAGCTGACATCGCGACAGAAAACCATTCTGTTGGCGGTTGGCTGGTTCCACGGCACAGTGAAGTTCTTCAAGTCCTTTGCGTCCCTTACGTCCTTTTGGTCTCTAAGGACCTAAAGGACGTCAGGGACCTAAGGGACCCGCCGGTGCCGGGCGCGTCACGGGGTTGTCACAGGTTCGAGGATGAGGGCGCAGCCGCCGCGAGGCTCCATCGCGATGTATAGAGTGTCGGCGCGAGTCGCCTGGATCACCAGGCGCCGGGCGTCGCGCGAGCCTTGGACGTCGCAGAAGATGGTGGCGCGGTAAGGGACCTGTTCGGCGAGGAAATCGAGCGACAGCTCCACTTGGCGGGCGTCTTCGTCGTTCATTCCGCCGACGAACCACGTCCGCCCACGGCGCCGCGCGATGACTACGCAGTCGCCCGGCTCGGCCTTCAGCACGCGCACGTCGTTCCAGACGGTCGGCACTCTTTCGAAAAACTCCATCTCCGCTCCGAACCGGTTGCGGCTGCTGTAGGCGTTGCGGACCGATTGCCGCACGCCGTGGTAGACGACGAGCTGCGCCAGCTCGAACAGCTTGGTGCGTCCATCCTGGCCGCTGTACAGCGTGGGCGTGTGGTCGTGGGCGCCGACGCGATGGCGCGTGAACGGCAGCATCAGCTCGTGGGTCACCGGAGGGTTCGTCTCGCGACCGCCTCCGCCCTCCTGCGTCAGCAGGTTCGGATACGTGCGGCGCATCCCATCGGCGATGTAGCCATCGTGGATGTTCAGGACCAGCTTGTGCTCGGCGGCGATCGCGACGAGCCGGCG
>CAZNSM010000298.1:0-4581 GCA_964575615.1 uncultured Pirellulales bacterium
GCCATCGCGTCTGCATCCACTTCGTCCCCCAGAACGCTCCCTGCCCCGCCGCAACAGCCAAGTAGCCGGCCGCCTCCCGTATCGTCGCCTCTGGCCCCCTACAAATCTGGCCGGTCCTTGCAGAGCCAGGCTTGGTGAAGGTATGCTGGGCGGTAACGCGTGCAGAACGGTTTGACGGCTTTGAAATGGAGAGCCGAATTGGGGTCGGCGACGATGGGAATACGGGAAATCATCGGGGACAAGCGCGAGGCGATCTTGGCGCTGGCGGCCAAGTACGGGGCCTCGAACGTGCGCGTGTTCGGATCGGTGGCCGACGGCGAGGCCAACGAGGCCAGCGACGTGGATTTCCTCGTGGACATGGAGCCGGGGCGGAGCCTGTTCGACATGGGCGGCCTGCTCATGGACCTCCAGGACCTGCTCGGCCGCAAGGTCGACGTCGTCACCGAGGCGGGCCTGCACTGGTATATCCGCGATCGAGTCATCCAGCAGGCCAGACCGCTATGAAAGACGAGAAACTGTATCTGATTCACATCGCCGAGTGCATCGGCCGCGTCGAGTCGTATACGCAGGGCATGGCCAAGCAGGCGTTTCTGGACTCATCGCTCGTCCAGGACGCCGTGATTCGCAACCTGCAAACCATGGCGGAAGCGACGCAGCGCCTCTCCGAGCCCACCAGGCGGAGCCGGCCCGACATCGAGTGGTTCAAGATCGCCGGCTTCCGGAATGCCCTCGTACACGACTATCTCGGCGTCGATCTGAATAAGGTCTGGAATGTCATCCAGAACGACCTGCCCGTGCTCAAGGTCGCCATAAACCATCTGCTGAACGCCAAATAGCCGCCCTTCGCCCCTGCCCTCCGGCCCACCCATCGGCGCTTCTACCGTTCTCCGCTCGACCTGGCAGAAGTGCCGGACACCTTCAATTCCCTTCAGTCCCAGCCATATCAGTCTGCGGTCAGTGGTGCTGCCTCTTCGTGTCTCTTGAATAGACGCTCCTTGTTCTTCTCGATGACAGAGCGGACCTTGTCGGTCAATTCTCGATGGTTGGTGAAGAAATTGACATTCATATGAATGTCAAAATGGATTCTTGTCTGGTGTCCAGGAGACAAGACACTTTCGCTGCTGGCGACGTAGATCGTGGGGCGCCCGAGCGCTTCGGAATAGCCTGCTTCGAAGTAGCATGAGGGGCGCTCATCGGTCAGGTCGGCGATGACGAAATGCGCACGCTGGATTTCACTCTTGATCCGCCCAACGATGTCATCAAGAGGGTGCTCCTTGTCGATCCTAATACCAACAGTGTCGAAGTCTCCGAGGAGGGCTTCCAGAGCTTCAAATCGCTCATCGTATTCCTTGTACACTCTTTGCGCGTTCTGCGAGCCATACTTCTCACCTTGAATCGGCATTACGATGAAGCATCGCCAGTTGCCAACACCCAGTGAGCGCTTCGCTCGTTTTTCAAAACTGTTGTACAGGTTGCGCTTCTTGGGCCCTATGAAGTCTTCCAAGCGTTGCCCAGTCCTCTTGTCCCAAGCGGTATCTGTTTTGCATATCCGCATGTGAACAACCTGGTACGATTTCGTCTTTGAGCCCCAGCGAGCCTTAATCGTTCCTGTCGAGACATGGGGGACAACATATTCCGTTAGGACCTGCTCCTCTGTCTTGTTCGGAATGGTCTTACGGCGATCACCAGGCAAGGTCGCAATGATATGGTAATACATGGCTGCTTCTTCTCCATCTGTGAATGCTCGGCCGCGGCCAGTTCACGCGATGCCTAACTCATCTTGCTTTGACGTGAGTACGGTGTCCCTCAATCCGCCGCGGGACACTGATTTGATTTCTCCGGGCGGACACCGCGTCCGCGCGGCTATCTCGCGTCCTTGACAATCCTACCCAGCGAGTCGGCAAAGCTGACAAACTCTGCGTTTACTTTCCGAAGATCTGCGACCAGATCGTCATACTCAGGGAAGAGCTTCTGGATTTCCTGTGGTGCGACTCCCCTGTTTCCGTCATCCGCAAGCGTCATCTCGTACCAGCGTCGGAATTTCGCTTGCCATCGTGTCAGATGCGGTCTCAAGCCCTCGTTGAGCACCTTCATCAACAGCGCCACGAGATTTCGAGTCTCTTCACAGTCCTCCAGCCGGTCTGTCGGGATGCTCTTCGCTAGATCTCGCAAGACACCAAATAGCTGATACCAGGAGTTGTAGACCTCCACGATGACGTCGAGCCCTTCTTCAAATGGCAGGCCGACCTTTCGGCTCTTGATCTCGACCCACGCCTGATGGGCGATTCTGCGCGTTTCCGTATCAGGGCAAATTTCCCACTCGACCCCCTTGAAGGTCAGCTTGACCGACTTTGTGCGGAAGCGTTTCAGATACTTACGTTTCACCCAGGGCACAACCCAGCAAAGCACAACGACAGCGAGTATGACAACAGCTAGCCAGAAAACGCCTATCCGAACCTGAATACCCCAGCCATCCCAATTCAGGAGAGTTAGTTCCCAGGGACCAACCGGAGGTCCAGGTGGCTGCGCAGCAGCTTGTCCTTGTGACGCACTGACCTGCGCGAGTATTGGAATCACGGTCTACTCCTTTGCATGCGCGGCGCAGAGTTGCGGATGTTTTGAACCACCTGAGCCTTCGTACGCGCCGCGTCAATAGCCACGCGCAGCGCCTGAGGGTCCTCGGTCCACTCGATCCAGTGAGCAAAACCACTATTGATGTTCTCGTAGAGCCGATCGGGTACAATGGTCTTCCCAAGGTGATCTTTGACAGCGCTTGGCAGAACAATGCCCAGGAGAGCGTGCTGCTTGTTTAGGGTCATATGTATCTCCCAGTCGATCCAGCGGCGCTTCCACGACTCCGCTCCACAGAGGACGACCGTAATTGAGCTGCCGGTGATATGCTCTTCACGGATCACACGCTGCTGATAATCCGAATCGTCACTGTCGATTCTCCGCTCAATGGACGTGTCGGTGATTATGTCGTAGTGACTGGTGAATAGCTGCGTGAAGCGATCATAGTACCATTGATCCCGCTCGTGATGATAACTGACGAAGACCTTGGACTTCGTCGGAACCACCCGATGAGGAAGGCCGAACGGTTGTTGTCCGAACCCATAGTCGCCAAAGCCTGTCATGACGTCTCCCTGGCCCTGTAACAGACATTCTTCATATCATGAGAATACAGTCAATGCCCACACAACCAGTCCTTCAGGGTCGCGGCAGTATTCTCAATGTGATCATGGACAATCCAGCAGGGCTTATCAAGCCCCTTGATATGCCCCCACACGATACGCCGATACAGGCCCAAGTACTCTTGTTCAGCCCATTCCTGGTCATAAGAGCCTTCGCTCGTCGGGAACAGTGCAACATTCGCCGGTGCCTGGTAAGCATCCCCCAACCCCAACTCCCAAGGTATCCATCGGCTGTCCTTGCTGTTGATCGTAACAAACAACACAAACCTGCTCATGGCGCGAATGGTGTCACGCAGCACCTCTGCTGTATGCTTGGATGGCTTCTTAGGCAATCGGGAATCGCCATCATCCAGATAGACTCGGCCACCATGGTTGTCAAGAATCCGAATGACACCGGCGAGATATGACTTGTCTTTGGACGAATGGGACAGAAAGACCGTCTTGCCCTCTCTTTTGCGTGCCTCCGAGAGAAGCGTGGATTCGTTCGTTACGCTCTTCGCAATGGCCTGCGTCAGTAAATCAAATGTCGCGAACTCAGGCAATGTATGCTATCCCTCTTAGGTGAGAAGGCAAAGAACGTGTATCCTACGCGTGCACTTGTCTTCTCACGCATGACAGCCGTTTCTCACAGCTTCCTCAAAAGCCGCATGTTGCACAGGATGGCTCAAAGACCGTCGATGTCGTGGGGACAATCGTTCGTGGCGCGGGAAAGGCCCAACGACGTCGATACCATCTCTGGCACGAGTGCAAGGTGCCGCAACAATGTCTCAATTGGGTCTATTATGGTGGAGATTGGGAGCATGGGCAAGCAGAAAAATGGCTGGGACAGCATTTTTCCCCGTATCTCGTATCTCGTTGTTCGTATCTCGGGGCACGGGGCACGGGCGACAGGGCACGCATCTACGCAAGAACGGCAGGCCGAAGGCTGGAGGCTGTAGGCCGGAGGGAATCAAGGCGAGCGACGAGATACCAGATACGAGATACGGCGGGAATAGGCCGGAGGCCGTTTGCGCGCAGACACACCCTGTGCTCCGCTGGGCTCGCGTAAGAGAACAGCGTCTGTGGGTGGGCGGATGTGGACATGAAATTCTCCAAAAATTGATAATTGATGATTGATTATTGATGATTTGGCGGAAGAGGCGAGATACGAGATTCGAGATTCGAGATACGGCGGGAACAGGCTGGAGGCTGTAGGCCGCATCTACGCTTCTACGTTCCAACGCTTCTACAACGAGTCACGGGTCACGAGCGACGAGCGACAGCTATCCATCCGGGAAGTTCAGGTGGGCGTAGGGGCCGTGGAGGGTGCGGGCGGCGGCGTCGTGGGCTCGGGCGGCGTCTTCTTCGACGTCGAAGAGGCCGAGGTTCTTCTGGCGGCCGTGTTTCTTGA
>CAZNSM010000299.1:0-4546 GCA_964575615.1 uncultured Pirellulales bacterium
AGACTCCGTCTGAGGAACCCGAGAAACAGCGGAACTTCTACGACATGGCCGATCGTGACAGGCAATTCCAGGAAGAGCCCAAGCCCGTCGAAGAGCCGGCGGCGGCCGAACCGCAACCCGCCGAGCAGCCGGCTGCCCAGGAAGCGCCGGCCCAGGAGCCTGCGCCGCCGCCCGCCCAAGCCGCCAGCCTCTATATCCTGCCCAGCAGCATCACGCAGCCGACGACGCTCTACTTCAAGCCGATGAGCGAGATCGACGACATCGAGGCCCAACAAATCCTGCCCTACGCGACGGCCGGACGGAGCATCGGGCGGCTGCCGGTGATGCAATACGGCCTGATGGTCAAGGCCTGTCGGCAGATCGAGGAACGCTGGCCGGACAGTTGGTATGCCTTTCGCGCCAAGCAGTTGCTCGAAGAAATCTACGAACGCTACGCCGCCAACTACAAGATCACCGAGCAGGAGCTGGACATCAGCAGATTCATGAAACGCAGGCAGGGAACCGAGCCTCGCACTGTGGAACCGGTACGACGATGACGATATCCCAGACGCAGACGATCCCCGTCCTTTCGGTCAGCGCCGAGTGTCTGCCCGAGGCGTGGGAGAAAGCGGTCCTGGCCGTATGGGACCAGGGCTACGAGGTCAAGACGCAGTACGACAAGCCCGACGATCCGCCCAGCAAAGACGCAACGGTGATGATCGCGGTGACCGATCCGTTTAACGAGCCGCGGATTCACAAGAATTTCCCCGGCGGGCCCGAGGAGCTGGAGGCCTACCGGCAGGAGGTCGTCGCCGGCATTCACGATCACTGGATCGATCCGGCCGCCGGCAAATGGACCTACACGTACCACGAGCGGCTGTTCTCCTACAGCCCGGTCGCGGACCTGCGGGACGCGGACACCGCCAAACCGTTCATCGCGGTCGATCAGATTCAGTACATCATTGACTGCCTGTCGCGGGCCGGACATAGCCGAAGGGCCCAGGCGGTCACCTGGATGCCCACCGCCGATCCGCAGACCGACGATCCGCCCTGTCTCCAGCGGATCTGGTGCCGGCTGCTGGCCGACGAAGACGGGCAATGGACGCTGAACATGAACACGCACTGGCGAAGCCGCGATCTGTACAAGGCCTGGTTCATGAACGCCTACGCGCTGACGAACCTCCAGCAGCTCATCGCCGAGGCCATCGCCACCCGGCGAGGCGAGCCGGTCCGCGTCGGACGCTACGTCGATATCAGCGATTCGCTGCACATCTATGGCAGCTACTTCAAAGAGGCGTCGGTCGAAGTCGAGAAGATGCGACGGACCCCCTTCTCCGAGCGGGCTTGGCACAGCACACACCCGGCGTTCGAAATGATGACCCTCGAAGCGCGCGAGAAGCTGGCGCAGGACCCCGACTGGTTCGCCAAGGCCCGAGGGTGAGTTCGCATTCACATATGAAGGAGCATCGCATGGCCCTTGTCATCAACGGCGAGAGGATCGAGGACAGTGAGATTCAGCAGGAGGCCGAGCGTCTGCGGCCGCGATACGAGGAGGTCTTCGCCGAGAAGGACCCGGCCGAACGCGAGGCCCAGTTGCAGGAGTGGTCCCGCGACAACGTGATCGAACGCGTCCTGCTGCGCCAGGAAGCGAAAAACGCGGTCGCCGCCATCCCGCCGGAACAGATCGAAGAGGCGTTCAAACAACTGCGACAGCAGTACGACAGTGCCGAGGCCCTCTACAAGGCACTCGACGTCAGCTCCGACGAGGAAGTGCGCCGGACGATCGAGCTCCAGATGAAAACGGAACGTAAGATCGGCGAGGTCTACGCCAAGGCGCCCAAACCCTCCGAAGAGCAGATTTGCGAGTATTACGAAGAAAACAAGGACAAATTCCGCTCGGACGAGCAGATCCACGTCGCGCATATCGTCAAGTACGTCAACTGGCAGACGGACGAGGACTCCGCCATGCAGACGATGCGGCAGGCCCACGAGCAGATCAAAGGCGGCGCTCCATTCGAAACGGTTGTAGGCAAGTACACCGACTGCGCCGACAGCGGCGGAGACCTCGGCTACGTCATGCGAGGACAGATGGTCGAGGAATTCGAAGACGTCGTGTTCAACCTCAGTCCGGGACAGGTCAGCGACGTGTTTCGCACGCGCTTCGGGTTCCACATCGCCAAGGTCTACGACCGGCGGCCGCCCAGCATTCCCGCGCTCAAGGACGTCAAGAAGCAGGTAACGGCGGAAGTCCAGGAGCAGCTTCGCGAGCAGGCGCTCGGCGACTACCTCGATGCGCTGCGGGCCAAAGCCACCATCGAGCAGGCGTGATCGGGCCGGTGACCTCCGCCGCACAGACCACACACGCCAAGCGGCTCGTCGCTGGCTCTCCAGACGCCCCGCGCAAAATGCTCTGCAAATTTGCCTTCGGCGGTTTATGTGTTAGACTTTCAGTAGCCGGACACGAGTGCCGCCCGGAACATTCCAATCGGCGGCGAGGCGACACCGGCAAAAATTCCGATAGGACAAGGACCCCAGGCTCGACCTGTGTACTGTACTCGGAATTCTCGCAGCGTCACGTACGACAGTCTATTGGGGGGGCAATGTGAGTTTCTTTCCGAGTGGGCCTCTGCGTCCCTGACGCAGAGGCTTTTTTTCTTCCCGCACGCCGCAATACCTCATCCGAAAAAAGTTCGACCTCCACACCGCACATTTCCATTGACGCCCCACATCTTGAGAGTACAATAGGGCAGATAACTAAATATGGGGTCGTTCGTTGTCCCGACGAAGACACATAGTAGGCAGAGCACTGGGATCTGGGAGCCGTCAGAGCGGGAGGTTGTTGGGTCGTGAGATGCCCTTTCTGCAAGGAAGACAGTGACAAAGTCGTCGATTCTCGCTCCAGCGATTCGGGGCGCGTCATCCGTCGCAGACGCCAGTGCCTGATCTGCAAAAGGCGCTTCACCACCTACGAGAAAACCAGTGAGAGTTTCAAACTGCACGTGGTGAAAAAGGACAAGTCCCGCGTCCCGTACGACCGCGACAAAATCATCGTGGGCGTGCAGAAGGCCTGCTACAAAAGGCCCGTCTCGGCCGAGCAGATTCAACTGGTCGCCGACAAAACCGAGGAGGACATCTTCCGACGGTTCGACAAGGAAGTGACCAGCGCCTTCATCGGTGACTGCGTGATGAAGCACCTTCGCTCGATCGACAAGGTGGCTTACATCCGCTTCGCCAGCGTCTACCGGGATTTCCGCGACGCCGGCGAGCTGCTCGACGAGGTGACCAGGGCCATTCAGGACACCGATACGACCGAGCAATTGAAGCTCTTCGATCAATAGAAGTCACCGCGTTCCGCCGCCGCCTCGCGCGACGATGGATACGCCGGCTCGTTCCAACTGACGGTGCAGGTTTGCATGGAGGCAACCACTGACAGATGAACAGGCAGTTACGCGTCAGGAAATCCGACGGCAGCACGGAGGCCTATCTGCACACCAAGGTCCTCGGAACGATCAACAACGCCCTGACCGCCTGCGGCCAGGGGGACATGGTCATGGCCGAAGATCTGACGGAAGTTGTCACCTTCTATCTGTACAACAAACACGATCGCACCGTCGCCTCATCCGGCGAGATCTTCGCGATGATCAAAGCGGTACTGACAGCCACGGGACATGAGGAAGCGGCCCTGGCGCTGACCAAGCATGCGTTCGAACGGCGGCTGCGGCGGCTGCGAACAGAGGTCCTTGCGGTGGACATCCACGAGTTCACCGACGCCGAGCAACTGTTTGGGGCGGGCCGGGCGCCCGAGCGAGCCGCCTGGGACAAGGGGCGGATCGTTCAGGACCTGACCGAGCGTTTCGGGATGCCGCGCCGAACGGCCCGCGCGGTGGCCTCCGGCGTGGAGGAAAAAGTCTTCCGCATGGAGATGACGATGGTCCCGCTGAGCCTGATCAAGCAGCTCGTGCTGGGGGAAGCGGCGGCCCTGCTTCATGCCGAACGGGAGCTGAAAGTCCATTAGTCCAGCCGCGGCATCACTTTCTCCAGCACGCTTTCAACTGATTCCTCCGCCCCGACGTCGATCCAGATGACCTCGGGGAACCGCCGGAACCAGGTGCGCTGTCCTTTCGCCAGGCGTCGCGTGTTCTTCTTGATCTGCTCGACTGTCTCGTCGAGAGACAGCCGCCCTTGGACGTGCGCGATCATCTCCGCGTAGCCGATCGCGCAGCGCGCCTGCGGACTCAAAGGTTTGTCCTCGGCCAGCAGCGATCGGACCTCGTCGGCCAGCCCCATCTGAACCATCTTCTTGACGCGGGCGTTGATCCGCGCGCTCTCGACCGACTTTTCCCGTCGAAGCCCGATAATCGTCCAGTTTTCGACCGCACCAGGGGCATCGAACTGCCTCTGGAGGCTTGATATGGGCCTGCCGGTCAGGCGATAGACCTCCAGGGCCCGGACGATGCGCCTGGCGTCGTTGGGACTGATCCGGTCGGCCGCCGCCGGATCGATCTCGCTCAGCTCCCTGTGCAGCGCCGCCGGACCCTCGGACTCGACCCGCCCCAGCAGCTCGCGC
>CAZNSM010000300.1:0-4524 GCA_964575615.1 uncultured Pirellulales bacterium
GTTTCGCTTTGTCGCGCCCATCGCCTTCGCACTCCTTCGTGCAACCAGGAGTCCACGCCATCCCACCTGCTCCGCAATGCTCGGGCGCCACCACTCAATTTACATTTTCGCGACCGCCTCCATCCCTGTCAACCCCAAAATCCGAAAATTCCACGAAAAATCCGCCTCCCTGCGGCTGACGACGTTCCACGCAACCCATTCACGCTTCTACGCATCTACGCTCCCACGGCTCGGCCGGGCCCCGAGCGATGAGCTACGAGCGACGGCCCTGGTGCGGCGGGGGGCCGTGGGGGAAGTTCAGGGTGGCGAAGGGTCCGTGGTGGCGGCGGGCGGCTTCGTCGTAGGCCAGGGCGGCGTCGATCTCGTCGTCGAAGTAGCCCAACGGGATGGTGCGGCCACCGACGCCGATCCTCGCGAACCACTGGCGCATGGCCTTGTGCCAGGTGACGCCGCGATAGGCGGAGTGCCCGCCGGAGCGTCCCGCTCGCGCGCGGTTGCAGGCGTTCTGTGCGGGTGTGGCGCTGCGCAGGTTGGCCTTGCGATTGTCCAGGCCGTTGCGGCTGACGTGGTCCACCACCAGGCCGTCAGGCACGTGCAGGATCTGGCGGTGCATCTTGATCGTGATCTCCCTGCGTGTCACCGGGTCCCAGACCTTCCGCTGGGCGTAGAAGGTGGTGCGTCCGCGCGTGGCGTGCCACTTGTGCCGGGCCAGCGACTCGTAATCCTCCGGATCGACCAGGGCGTAAAGGCCCTGGGTCAGCGGGATGCGGCGGAAGGCGTAGCCGTACCGCAGGCGCCGCCACAGCAGCGCCAGTGGCGCCGCGAGGCGTTCGAGCCAGGCCGGGACCTGGATGGGCCGCAGGATCGTCAAGACACCCGCCCGCCAACCATCGGGTTCTGCCGCCGGGACCCGTCTCGCAGGCCCGACAGCGCTTCCGGCCGAACCAATGTCGGCCTCTATAAAGGGGCGGTGTTGCACGTTTGGTACGAAAAAAACGGCTGTTTTTCGAGGCCCGGCGACGCTAAACCCCTGTGCGGCAATGAATAAAAAAAATCTTCATGTCACGCGCATTTTGTCGTTTGGGTGTTGCGTGTTTGGGCGCGCCGGCGGACGCGCGATGCGTGTCAAAAACACTCTGGTCCGCCTGTGGCGGGTGGCAGCCTCAAGGCGGAGCCTTGGGGATGGTGGGCTTGACTGTCGAAACGATGGCGGAAGCTCGCCCATGCACGGGACCATCCCCAAGCCCTTCGGGCTTGAGGCTGCCACGCGCAGCTCGCTACGCCTGAATGGGGCTTGCCGCAAAGTCTGTACAGACACGACGCGTGCGCGGGGTAGTCGGCGCGCTTGACAGGGTCTGCCGGGGGCCATAGAGTGGCGGCCATGCCCAGGACGCTCTATATCATCGATGGTCACGCGCACATTTATGCGGCCTATTTCGCCCCGATGCGACAGCAGTTGAGCAGCCCGTCGGGCGAGCCGACGAAGGCGACGTACATCTTCACGATGGCGGTGCTCGGGCTGATCGAGAAATACCGGCCGGACATGCTCGTGGTCGCGATGGACAGCAAGGCGCCGACGTTCCGCAGCGAGCTGTTCGCTGAGTACAAGGCGCACCGGCCGCCGATGCCCGAGGACATGCCCGTGCAGATCGGGCGGATCGAGCAGGTGCTCGACGCCCTGCGGATTCCAATCCTGCGGGTCGATGGCTTCGAGGCGGACGACATCATCGGGACGCTGGCCCGCCGTGCGTCCGCCGATGGGATCGACGTGCGGATCTGCTCGAAGGACAAGGACCTGCTGCAACTGCTCGATGCGCGGGTCAGCGCGTTCGACATGAAGACGGGCCAGGTGACGGACGCGGAGGCGATGCGGCGGGAGTGGGGGATCGGGCCCGAGCACATCGTCGACTGCCTGGCCCTGGAGGGCGACACGGCGGACAACGTGCCCGGCGTGCCGCTGATCGGGCCCAAGACCGCGGCCGAGCTGATCCGCACCTACGGCGACCTCGACAATCTCTACGCCCACGTCGACGAAATTCCTGGAAAGCGGGGCGAGAACCTCCGCAACTCGAAGGACCTGGCGTACCTGAGCCGCAAGCTGGTGACGCTCGACTGCGACGTTCCGATCGAAGCCGACTACGAGTCGCTGAAGCTCGATCCACCCGACCGGGACAAGCTGGCGGCGCTGTTCGGCGAGCTGGGCTTTGCCCGGCTGCTGACGCAGTTCGGCTTCAAGGCGGAAAGCGATCCGGCCCCCGCGCCGGTGCCTGTGGAGCCGCAGGCTGTAACGACGGCGCCGACTGCTGCGGCGGGTGAACCGGCGTCGGCCCGGACCACGCCGCACGAGTATACGCTGGTCGATACGCCGGAAGCGTTCGAGCGATTTGCGGGCGAGCTGAAGAAACAGACGATCTTCGCCGTCGACACGGAGACGACGTCGGTCGATCCGATGCGGGCGGACCTCGTCGGGTTGTCGTTCTGCTGGGAGCCGCACCGGGCGTTCTATCTGCCCGTGCGGGGGCCGCTGGGGGCGACCTGCCTGGACCTGGCGATGGTCCGCCGGACGCTTGCGCCGATCCTGGCGGACGAGGGCGTGCGCAAGGTCGGGCAGAACATCAAGTACGACTGGCTCGTGCTGCACAACGCGGGCATGCCCATCCGGGGCGTCCATTTCGACACGATGGTGGCGTCCTATTGTCTCGATCCGGGCCGCAGCAGCCATTCGATGGACAATATGGCTCGCGATTATCTTCAGTACGAGTGCGTGCCCATCGTCGCGCTGATCGGAAAGGGAAAGAATCAGCTCACGTTCGACATGGTTGACACCGCGGCGGCGTGCGAATACTCGGCCGAGGACGCCGACGTCACCTGGCGGCTATATCTGCACCTTCAGGAGCGGCTGGCGGCCGAGCCCGGCCTGGCGAAGCTGTTCGCGGACGTGGAGATGCCGCTGGTGCCCGTGCTGGCGCAGATGGAGCTGGACGGCGTCTCGCTCGATACGAGCCTGCTGCGGACGATGTCGGTCGAGCTGAGCGAAGCGCTGGAGTTTCTCAGCGAGCGGATCTACAAAGAGGCGGGGAGCGTCTTCAACATCGACTCGCCCAAGCAACTCGGCGAGGTGCTGTTCGACCGGCTGGGGCTGGCGGCCGGACGCGTCGGCAAGACCGGCCGCAGCACCGACGCCGGCGTGCTGGAGGAGCTTTCCTGCGAGCACCCGATCGCGGCCCTGGTCCTGGAGCACCGCACGCTGAGCAAGCTCAAGAACACCTACACCGACAAGCTGGCGGCCCTGATCAACCCGCGCACCGGGCGGCTGCACGCGTCGTTCAACCAGACCGTCACGGCCACCGGGCGGCTGTCGTCGAGCGATCCGAACCTCCAGAACATCCCGATCCGCACGGAGCTGGGGCGCAAGATCCGGGCGGCCTTCGTGCCGCAGAGCCCGACGGACTGCATCCTCAGCGCCGACTACAGCCAGATCGAGCTGCGTCTGCTGGCGGAGTTCTCGCGCGACGAGGCCCTGCGCGCGGCGTTCGCGGCCGACCAGGACATCCATCGCTTCGTCGCCTCGCAGGTGTACGGCGTGCCGCTGGAGGCGGTCACCAGCGAGATGCGGTCGCGGAGCAAGGCGGTCAGCTTCGGGCTGATCTACGGCCAGGGGGCGTTCGGGCTATCGCGCGTCACGGGTATGAGCGCCGCCGACGCCAAGCAGTTCATCGAAGACTACTTCGCGCGGTACGGCTCGGTCCGCGCGTTTCTCGACTCATGCGTGGAGAAGGCCCGGCGGACGGGCTACGCCGAAACGATCCTCGGCCGGCGTCGCCGCATCCTGGACATCAAGAGCCGCAACGGAGGCCGCCGCGCGCAGGCCGAGCGTCTGGCGGTCAACACCGTGATCCAGGGCTCGGCCGCCGACCTGATCAAAGTGGCGATGCTGGCGATTCAAAGGCGGATCGACGCGGACGCATTGCCGGTCCGCATGGTGCTCCAGGTGCACGATGAGCTGGTGTTCGAGCTTCCGGCGGCCCAGGCCCAGACGCACGCTGCGTGGATCTCCAAAGCGATGACCACGGCCCTCCCGCTCGATGTCCCCCTGAAGGTGGATGTCGCATACGGCCCTTCCTGGCTCAGCGACAAATAGCGCGCCGCTCTGCCTCAGGGCCTGCCGGCGGCGCGGCCCGGCCACAGCGGGCGGAGGTAGTACAGCCACAACGCCGCGGTCTCCCGAACCATGAACCGAGGCAGGCGGGCCAGCGGGCGTGTCTGTCGCGCGGGGACAGTGCAGACCTCGCAGCCGTATCGCTGATAGCACAGCTTGATCCGTGGCAGGTGATAGAAGTGGCTGACGGCGAGCACGCGGGCGGTCCCGAGTGAGGCGAACATCGCCGATGTGTTGCGGCAGGTCGCATCGGTGTTGACGCCTTGCGCATCGATCACGAGGTCCTCGGCCGGAACGCCCAGTTCGGTTGCCAGTTGCCGCATCGCCTCGGTCTCGTGCGTCGCGCCGTCGCCCGGCCCGCCGGA
>CAZNSM010000301.1:0-4510 GCA_964575615.1 uncultured Pirellulales bacterium
GTGCCTTCGTCGGCCAGCACCGCGTCCTTGTCGTCGAAGATGATCTTGCCGGTGGCGATCGCATTGCCGCTGCCGACGACCAGGGGCCGTTTGAACCGGGCCAGGTTCGGGCGCGGAAAGGTGGTCTTGGGGTCGGCAAACAGGTCCAGCGCATTGAGTACGCACACATCGAGGTCGATCAGAGATTTCGGGTCGAAACCGCTCATTCCTGCTCCTTGTTGCTTCGTTCCATGTTTTCGTAGAAACCGCATGGGCTATAGCCCATCCTACTGCCCGGCCGTTGATTTCGGCCGTGGCATTCTATATAGTGGGTCCGCCGGTGGCAAACGCAATTTCTCCGGATTCGGCGATGGCGAACGAAAGCAAACTGAAGGAAGCAGTGCTGTGGGAACCTGTCGAGAACAACCAGGTTCGCTGCCATCTGTGCGCGTTTCAGTGCGTGATTGGCGACGGCAAGCTGGGGCACTGCGGCGTGCGTCGGAACGTAGGCGGCACGCTGTATTCGCTCAACTACGACAAGGTCTGTGCGGCCAATCCCGACCCCATCGAGAAAAAGCCTCTGTTCCATTTCCAGCCGGGATCGAGGAGCTATTCCATTGCCACGATGGGGTGCAACTTCCAGTGCGAGTTCTGTCAGAACTGGCAGATCAGCCAGGCGGCCCTCGGAGGCGGCGAAATCGACGGCCAGGCTCTCACCGCCCAGCAGATCGTCGCGGGGGCCCTCCGCAGCGGTTGCCGGAGCATCGCCTACACGTATACCGAGCCGACTGTGTTCATGGAACTGTGCGCTGATTGCGGGCGGCTCGCCAAGGACAACGGCCTGGCGAACGTCTTTGTCAGCAACGGGTACATGACGCGCGAAGCGATCGACTTCGCTGGCGGCTGGCTCGATGCGATCAACGTCGATCTCAAGGCCTTCAGCGATGATTACTACCGTCGCTTGTGCAAGGCCCGGCTGCAACCGGTGCTGGACACGATCGCCTACATCGCGCGTCGTACCCGCATCTGGATCGAGGTCACGACTCTGCTGATCCCGGGCGAGAACGATTCCGAGGACGAACTGAAACAACTCGCCGATTTCCTGGTCCGTCAGGCCGGCTCGGATGTTCCCTGGCACATCAGCCGCTTCTATCCGCAGTACAAATACGTCGATGCGCACGCCACGTCGATGGAGAGCCTGCGGCGGGCCGAGCGCATCGGCAAGGACGCCGGACTTCGATACGTCTACCTCGGCAACGTTCCGGGAACGCGGTCGGAGAGCACGTTCTGCTACAAGTGCGGGCGCCTGCTGATCGAACGCGCGGGCTACCAGATCGTCGCCAATGTGATGGAGAACTCCAGGTGCCCGCAGTGCGGCACGGAGATTGCAGGTTTCGAGCTTTGAGGTTCCATGAAGATCGTCGCAGACGGGAATATCCCTTTCGTTCGAGAGTGTTTTTCGTCCATCGGAGATGTGGAGGTCATGGGGGGGCGTGACATGACGCCCCAGGCGGTCGCAGACGCCGATGCGCTGCTCGTGCGGAGCATCACCCGCGTTGACGAACGCCTTCTCTCAGGCAGCTCAGTAAAGTTCGTCGGCACCGCGACGATCGGGTTCGATCACGTCGATCTCGACTACCTTCACACGCACAACATCGGCTTCGCCTCGGCGCCCGGCTCCAACGCGAACTCCGCGGCTGAGTACGTCATTGCGGCGCTGCTCGAAGTCGCCCGACGTCACGCCGTTCGGCTCGACGGCCGGTCCATCGGCGTGATCGGCGTCGGCAACGTCGGCGGGCGCGTCGCCGCCAAGTGCGAGGCGCTGGGGATGCACGTGCGACGCAACGATCCGCCGCTCCAGAGGCGGACGGGCGATCCGAAGTATGTTCCCCTCGAGGCGATGTTCGATTGCGACTTCGTCACGATCCACACCCCGCTGACGCGGGAAGGACCCGACAAGACCTATCATCTGGCGGACGGCCGGTTCTTCTCCCGGCTCAGGCAGGGGGCGGTCTTCCTCAATGCCTCGCGCGGCGCGGTCGTGGACTCGCAGGCCCTCGCGGCGGCGATCCACTCGCGGCGTCTGACGGCGGTCGGGCTGGACGTCTGGGAGAATGAGCCGAACATCGATGTGGGGCTGCTCGACGAGGTGGACCTGGGCTCGCCGCACATCGCCGGCTACTCCCTGGACGGCAAGATTGCCGGCCTGATCATGATCTATCAGGCCCTTTGCGAGCACTTTGGCTTGCCGCCGAAGTTCGACGCGGGCGACTTCCTGCCGGCTCCCGAGGTCGCCACGATCGAGCTGCCTGACGACGCCACTGACGACCAGGCGGCCATCACGTTCGCCGTGGAGAAGGTCTACAGCATCGTGCGGGACGACGCGAATCTCCGGCGGATCGCGAAGGAACCGCCCGATGCCCGAGGACGGTTCTTCGACGCTCTGCGAAAAAGCTATCCGGTGCGCCGCGAGTTCCACAACACGACGGTCATCGTGCCTGAGCCTGCCGGCGCTTTGATGCGTAAGCTGCTGGGGATTGGTTTCAAGGCGAAAGGGCGGCGGCGTGAAGGCGACGCGTGACGATGTGCTTCGGTGGCCCGGCGGCGCATTGGATTTCTCCGGCGGCTGTCTGATCATGGGCGTGCTCAATGTCACACCCGATTCCTTCAGCGACGGCGGGCAGTTCCTGGATACCGACAGGGCGGTCGCGCATGGCCTGGAGATGGCCTCCCAAGGCGCGGCCATCATCGACATCGGCGGTGAATCCACCCGGCCCGGCGCTGCGTCGGTTCCGGCGGCCGAGCAGATTCGCCGCGTGGTCCCGGTGATTGAATCGCTGAGGCGTCAGACAGAAGCCCCAATCAGCATCGACACCTGTAATGCAGAGGTGGCGAGAGCGGCCCTGGCGGCCGGCGTCTCCATCCTGAACGACATCACGGCCCTTGCGGATGACGACATGGCCCGGCTGGCGGCCGAGGCGCAGATTCCCGTGGCGCTGATGCACATGCAGGGAACGCCCAGGACGATGCAGGCCGATCCGCACTACGAAGATGTGGTGGGGGAGGTCCTGGACTTTCTGGTGGGGCGGGCCAGGCGGGCGGAATCGTTCGGCATTGCCGGCGAGCGGATCTGGATCGATCCGGGGATCGGGTTCGGCAAGACCCCAAAGCACAACTTGCTGCTGCTCAAACATGTCCAGCGTTTCGTGGCGACGGGCTACCGCGTGCTGGTAGGCCCGAGCCGCAAGCGATTCATCGGGGCGATCACCGGGCGCGAGAAGCCCGCCGATCGCGTGTTCGGCACGGCGGCCGCCGTGGCGCTCTGTGCGATGGCGGGGGTGTCAATCGTTCGAGTTCACGACGTTGCCGCGATGCAGGACGTGCTCAAGGTCGTGCGAGCGGTGCAGGAATGTTAGATCGTCGATACAGTTGTCGCCGGGTTCGGCGCGCGGGGTGGTCAGAGGCACAATGAGGGCAGGTGCTGCGGGGCGGTCTTCAGACCGGGCAAGAGTGGACAGAGCGGGCGAACCTCAGCACAGAGCCAGGTAGCTGGCAACGGCCAGAACGAGGATGCGTCGCTTGCTGATGACAAACGGAAGCCAGGTTTCGTAATAGAAGCTGTTCATGGTTCGTTTCTACCCCCCAAGTTTCCATCAATCTCAACGACCGTATTATAGCCGAAATGGGGGTTCCAAAGCAAGAGAAAAAAGCCTGTATAGATCATAACTCATTGTATCTAATGACTTTATGTGGATTTCGACTTCGGGAGAAGCCGCGATACTCCACTGTGACCCGGCGTCCGGAAACGTCCCATATAACGCTATGCGAGCCGACTGCGAACCTGGTCTGAAAGACGCGAGGGTATGGGGTCGCGCGAGGGCAGGGCGTGGCAACCTCAGAACTGCCGGCGGGCCGCGACCGTATATTTTGTTTGACGCGATCCTGCCATGCGATTAGAGTGGCGAACATGGCGTTGTCGCCTCCCCTAGGTACGCGAAGTACCGAAACTGCTGCGGAGGGCAAAAATGACTCAAGAACCAACGTTAGGATGCTATGCCCTATTTCACACGTAGGAGCACGCAGCAAGCACTTAGGAGATGACCATGTTAGATTCGACGCAATATGTCTTGGCCTGGATGCCCGGTCAGTGGGAGTGGCTGGTCATTCTGGTCGTCGCACTTCTGATCTTCGGCAGGCGTCTGCCGGAAATCGCACGCAGCGTCGGAAAGAGTCTCACCGAGTTCAAGAAGGGCATCAACGAAGCGAAGGAGTCCTCCGACGATCTGGTCGATGACGTCCGCAAGGTCAAGAACGACGTCGTGAAGGACGCCAAGGACGCTTCGGGCCTGAACGACTCCGATCTGAAAAGCTGACCGCCGCCCGACCGGGCACCCTCCTGCTCTCGACCGAGATGGGCGATACCATGAAGAACCAGGATCCCCTAAGCTGCACGATGAGTTTAGGCGATCACCTCGAAGAGCTTCGCGCGCGGCTGATCCTGGCCATCCTTGGCCTGGCGATCGGCTCGGTC
>CAZNSM010000302.1:0-4507 GCA_964575615.1 uncultured Pirellulales bacterium
GAAGTATCTCCAGGTCAAGATCGACAAGATCCAGGCCTGACACAGGCGAATGCAGCTCTCAAGCAGTCCATCGGCTCGGCCGCATCATTCGGTCGAGCCGTTCCATTTGGCCCGGTGACGACGCGAACGTCCTACGGCGCCACGATCTCCATGCTGCACGGCCCGCAGCGAAAGCGGACCTCGAATGTGCGTCCATCCTCATCCTCGAGAATCAGCGGTTCGGCCGCCGCGCCGGGCCGGGGCCCCTCGCAAAGGCCCAGTTCCTGACGCAGGCAGTATCTGGTGGTCATGACCGGGCGACCCGACAGGTCCAGGCCGGATTCGGCGGCCGGCTCGATGGTCTCTACGCCGTGCCGGCGGTAGAATGCCTCGGCCTTGCGGTTCAGCACGTTGCCCAGATAGGACAGGTGCTTTTCAGGATAGGCGACCTCGTTCTTGCGGGGCGTGCCGGCCGGACGGGAGCGATTGGCTTCTCGCACCTGCATCAACCGTTCCACCAGCTCCCGTCTGGCCGAGTTCAACTGCGACACCGACAGGAAGTATGCGGCGTTGGTTTGCATCCGCAAGTCGCGACAAGCGAAGAGGGTGTGGCCGAGCCTGGTCAGTTGGGCCAGGATTGTTTGTCGAGCGGCGTCCTCGTTCCGCGCGGGCTGCTTGTCGCCTGCGATCTCGACAGTCGCCTCATTTCCATCTTCGTCGCAACCGGTCAGAGTCAGTCCCTGGGGCTTCTCCCGCAGGGTCATGACGATCTGGATTCTCCGTTGCGCCGCCTTGTCCGTCAGTCTGCCTGAGAAGACGCGGTCGTAGTTGCGATAGATCTCCTGGCCGGCGCGGATGGCGTGCATCTTCTGTGGATAGACGCTGCGGCCCTCGACGCGGTTGACAAGTGTGCCGGCCAGTTCGCGCTTTCCATCGAAGAAGCAGATTCCGTCGCCATTGTGCAGGTCGTGATCGTCGGCAAGGACGAAACACGACTTCTCCACGCGCGCGACTGTCCCGACGAACTCTCCCCTCGACTTGGGGCTGTCGATAGCGCCGAAGTCCGAGCGGCACCCGGTCAAGCCGTAATCCGTGAATCCGCGACTGAACGTCTTGTCGGGGTTGGGCTCGAAAGCCAGCTCGGACGACCCCGAAGAGGTTTGCACCAGACCTCTTTCTGCCAGAAGTGTATCGAGCTTGCGGCGGTAGAAGCCTACGGTGTTGGCGACGTAGGCAACATCCTTCAGCCGCCCCTCGATCTTGAATGAACTGACCCCGGCGTCGATCAGCTCCGCCAGATGGTCGGCCAGATTCAAATCCTTCAGGGACAGCAGGTGGCGGTCGCGGGCCAGGATCCTGCCGCGCCGGTCCTTGAGAGTGTATCGCCGCCGGCAGGGCTGAGCGCATTGGCCCCGGTTGCCGCTGCGTCCGCCGATGGCGTAGCTCATATAGCACTGGCCGCTGGCGCCGACACACAGGGCGCCGTGAACGAAACACTCCAGTTCGATGGTGGTCGCCCGGCGAATTTCGCGGATCTGACCGAGGCTCAGTTCGCGGGCCAGGATCACACGCGAAAAGCCCACCGCTTCGAGGAACTGAACCTTCTCGACCGTCGCGTTGTGCATCTGCGTGCTGGCGATCAGCGGCACTGGCGGCAGGTCCAGTTCGAGCAGGCCGACGTCCTGAACGATCAGGCCGTCGATGCCGATGCAGTGCAGTTCGCCGATCATCCTCTCGGCCCGCGCCAGCTCATCGTCACGCAGCAGCGTGTTCAGTGCGACGTACACACGGGCGTAATACGGATGGGCGAAGTCCACGATCTGCCGGATCGCCGCAATCGTGTTGCCCGCCGCCTCGCGGGCGCCGAACTGCGGCGCGCCGACGTAGACAGCATCCGCCCCGCACCGAATCGCGGCCATCGCGACCGGCACGTCTCTCGCGGGAGCTAACAGTTCGATCCTGGCGGTCATGGTCGTGGGCTACGGCCCCTCACCGGGCACATCAGCGGGACGGCGTCTTGGGTGCGGAGATCGCGCATGGAGATTCTATCTGACGAGGCGACCCCAGGTCAGCTTCCGGTCTTGTGCGACTCGATACGCCGGCGGGTCTTCTCCCGCCAGGCGGCCGAGCCATTGGCGGTGAAATACTCGAACGACGCATCTTCGACCAGCTCGCCCAGCAACGCCTTGCGGTCGGCGGAATTCGCAATCTCCTCGATAATCTGCTTCCGGGCCCATTCGAGCTCGGCCAGGAACAGGCCGTGCTGCTCGGTGAAGATCGCTTCGAGTTTGTTGCGAAGGTGGCCGGCATAGGCAGGGCAATAGCCGTCGGTCCCGATGGCGATTTGCAGGTCGCCTCGTCGCACCACGGCCGGAACGAAGAAATCGCACAGGGGCGGGTCGTCCACCACGTTGCAGAGAATTCCCAGTTCCTGGCAGTCGCTGTATACCTGCCGATTGACCTTCTCGTCGTTGGTCGCGGCGATGACGAGCACCGCCTCGGCGATATACTCCTTGGCGTACCTGGCCCGGACCAGTTCGGCGGCGCGCTCGGCGCACAGGCCGGTCAGCACGTCGCTCGCCTGGTCGGTCACGATCACCAGGCGCGCCCCGGCGTCGAGAAGGACGTGGGCCTTCCGCACGGCGACGGCGCCGCCGCCGACGAGCACGACCCGTCGATCGGTCAGATCCAGAAATATCGGATATTTCGGCATAGCGCTGTGGATTATACCAGTCGCCGATCCGATTCGACACGAATTTTCCGGGGCTTTCCCAACAAATCCCTTTCGGCGCGTTTTTCCATTCGCAAGGAAGGATCGATGTGTTACACTCACCGCCTGCGACGTCGCTCATCCGATAGCATAGTCCGGCGCGCTCGAGGCAGAGCGGGCCCGGGAGGTCCGATTCAGTGATACAGTTGTGTGCGCCCCTGGCGGAAAAGGATATCCGCCGGCTGAAAGCGGGTGATGAGGTAATCCTTCGCGGCGTGGTGTATACCGCCCGCGACATGGCCCACAAGCGGCTCTGTGCCGCACTCAACGCCGCGGAGGAACTGCCGATCGATCTGAATGGGGCGATTCTCTACTTCGTCGGTCCGACGCCGGCCCGGCCGGGAGCGATCATCGGCGCGGCCGGCCCGACCACATCCTCGCGAATGGACCCGTTCAGTCCCAGGCTGATCGCCCACGGTCTGCGGGCGACGATGGGCAAGGGCTATCGCAGCGACGAGGTCCGCCGGGCGTTGCAGCAGCATGGAGCCGTTCACCTCTCGACGCTCGGGGGAGCCGGCGCTCTGCTGAGCAAGCACATCGTGCGCGCCGAGGTCGTCGCGTACGAGGATCTGGGCACGGAAGCGATCCGCCGACTGGAGGTCGTTGATTTCCCTGCGGTGGTGGCATATGATGCCGCCGGGGGCTGTGTGTACGATAGGGTTCGCGATATGTCCGGAGCACTGTGAGATGAAAGCAGCGTTGCTTGGGCTGATGCAGTCCGGCAAGAGTACGATCTTCTCGGCCATCAGCGGCAAGGCCGTTCCGCCGATTGGAGCCACTGCGATCGAGGAGGCGATCGTGCCGGTTCCGGACAAGCGTCTGGATTGGCTCAACGCCCTCTACAAGCCCAAGAAGAAGACCCTGGCGACCATTGATGTGCTGGATTTGCCGGGTTTCAGTTTCACCGACGAACATGGTCGGGCGGCGGCCAGACGGCTGATCGGCCAGATCCGTACGACCGACATGTTGATTCTGGTCGTGCGGGCGTTCGACGATCCGAGCGTCGCCGCATACCGCAACAGCGTCGACTGGAAACGCGACCTGGCCGAGCTGCAGACCGAACTGCTCCTGAGCGATCTGGAGCTGGTCACCACAAGGGTCGAGAAGCTGGAAAAGCAGGTCCACAAGCCCACCAAGACGCAGGCGCAGGACAAGGCCGAACTGGCCCTCCAACTGAGGTTGCAGGAGGCGATTGAAGCGGAGAAGCCGATCAGTTCGGTTATTCACACCGAGGAGGAGCGGGCCATCGTCAAATCGCTTGGCTTCCTGACGCTCAAGCCCATGGCGGCTGTCATCAACGTGGGGGAAGACCAGGCGGGCGAGACGATTGCCGTGGACGGGGCGATCTCGGCGGTGACGATGTGCGCCAAGCTCGAATACGAGCTGGCGCAGTTGGATGCCGAGAGCCGCAAGACCTTCATGGCCGATCTGGGGATCACCGAGTCGGCGGCCGAGAAGTTCGTCCAGATGTGCTATTCGACGCTCGGATTGGTGAGTTTTCTGACGGCGGGGTCCGACGAGGTGCGGGCCTGGCCGATCAAGGACGGCACGGTGGCGGTGGATGCGGCCGGCAAGATCCACAGCGATATCAAACGGGGCTTCATCCGGGCCGAGACGATGGCCTACACCGACCTGAAGGCGCTGGGCGACGAGAAGGCGGTCAAGGCGGCCGGGAAGATGCGGTTGGAAGGCAAAGAATACGTCGTCAAAGACGGCGACATCATCAATTTCCGATTCAATGTATAGGCATACTCGGGT
>CAZNSM010000303.1:0-4413 GCA_964575615.1 uncultured Pirellulales bacterium
ATTTCCACGACTGCACCCGGCACGTTCAACTCATCGCCCTGCGAAACGCATCATAAACCGAACCCCCAGCCGAATCCAACAAAACCAGCCGCCGGCGACGCCCCTCCGCATCCCGGCCCTCATGCCCCTCGCATCTGTCTTTCCCACTTCTTCTCAAGTCACCCCCCTCCCCGGCCGATAGCGCGATATAGGACGCAGAAGCAAGCGAGGGATTGCACCTGCGACGAGGCAGGCAGCCCGTTGAATGGCACAACCGTTGGGAGAGATTGCGATGGGAAATCGGGTAGTAATGACACTGGTGTCGGCGGGACTGTTGGTTTTGTCTGGCTGCACCCACAGCTACGAAGTAAACGACAAACGCATATTGGCCTTGGACGAAGCAATTGCAGAGGCCACAACCACAGAAGACCTGTGGGCCCTGTGGGCGCAAGCTCCAGGCAATGATAAGATCGTCATCGAGAAGAACATCCTGGAAGCGTCTTCACGCTCCCAGGATACGGACAGCCTGCAAAAACTCAGCGCATGCACAGCCAATTACGAAATCAGGAGCGAGGCTAATCGTGTGATAGAAGAGCGCAGGCGAGTTGCTCAGGAAGCATGGGCTAAGCGAGAGCGCGAAGAGCAGCAGATTCAGGCCCAGAAGAAGGCTGAGGAGATTCGCGTTGCGATGAAGGAGAACAGGCAGCGGCTTATCCGAGAAGCTGGCGGGAGACTCGACGACAAATCTGCTGAGGAAGTGAAGAGGTTGATCGATAATTGGCGCACGCCGCAGGGATCATTGCAGGTGAACCCGTACGATTTTGACTTGTGGCAGCAGTACATGAAGGACTACGAAGAGTCCTTCGACACAGGTGACTTCTATGAAGCCTTCGGACAACCTGAGAGAAAGCAGCTCATCAATCGTCCTGTCGCTGGCATCTTCGGTCTGGTTGACCGCGACTTCTACTACTTCTATTACCAATGCAGAGACGGGACCGTGCAGATCGAGATCGACGCCAACTCGCTGTCAAAGGAAGACATCGTCTTGATTTCAGGGCTGAATATCCTGTGATAGTGCAGGCAGTCGTCCGTATGGAATTGCGGAGACCAAAGGCACTCAATAAGACCTCCGAAACGAATGGCCAAAGCAACGCCAGTGACGGGAGCGCCAGATCTGACAACGTGTCTTGTCAGGGTGATGGTTATCAGCGTGATACACTGAATGCGATTCGATAACAGACCGTCACCTATTGCAGAGAGAGGAGCGTGGACGTATGAGACGGGAATACCTGGGTGATTCTTACGATGCGGTGAAACGGCTGTGGCAGGACCTACTCCGCGAAACAGCGCCATTGCAGGCGGAGGCACGTTTCATTCCTGAGGACCTGCGTGAAGATTACAGCCGACTTACTGGCATACCAATTCTTGTGGATCCACTGCCTCGCCGCTACTCAATTCTCAATGATCCAGATACGGGAATACGTCTTCCCGGTGAGAATAACCAGCCGGAAGGCCGGACTCACCTATCGATAGAATCCATCAAGGAGCAACTTCGAAGTCGCGGTGTCTTCTGCGTGATCACATTTGATCAGAGCCGGTACAGGAATCACCGCCTCAGTCTCCCGGAACAAAGGCGGGCCAAGATAAAGGCCCTTGAAGAGGCGGGATTCAGCGCATTTTACTATGTCTCGCACGCCCCGTTTCTCTTTTCGTTCGGGAGCATCCGAGCTGCCCGAAAGGTAGCGGGGATACTCACGCGTGCTGGTCTGCCAAACGAGCCTCATCGATTTGAAGGACTCCCCCTGTAGGTCGTCCTTGAAGACCGAGACGGGGCACAATGCTCCGCGAACCAAGGAGGTGGATCAGACGAAGGTACGGCCAAATCGGCTTGCGTGGCCGATCAAGCGGGGGTATAATAATCGTATGACGACCAAAGACATAGCCATCAAGACGATTCGGGAACTGCCGGACTCGGCGACTTGGGAGGACATTGAGGAACGTGTCCGCTTCCTGAGCGCGATCGACAAGGGCCTGGCCGACGTCAGGGCAGGCAAGGTCGTTGCCCACGAGGAAGTCAAGGAAAGCCTCAAGAAATGGCTTGCCGGATAGTCTGGTCCCAGCAAGCAGTCGAAGACCTCAGACAGATCGTCCAGTTCATTGCGTTGGACGATGCCGTCACTGCTGCCAGCCTCGCAGGTCGTATCCTCAGCCATATCGAACGAGCGGCGGAATTGCCCTTCTCCAATCGAAGCGTCCCCGAGAAAGCGGAAGAATCGATACGAGAGATCATCTTGCGCCCCTATCGGATCATATACCACGCAGATGATCCACGGGACGCGATCCACATTCTGAGAATCTGGCATGCCGCCCGTGGAGAACCGCGCCTCGAATGACGCTGTGGAGTACTCGGGCAATGCGTGCGTGGGAACGCGGCGAATCCCTTTTGACAGGCTGCCCAACATGTTGTATCATGTACATGCATGTATGTGTATGGTTGAAAGGAGTGCTCCTGTGGCGACGAAGACGATCAGCATCGATCTGGAGGCGTACGAGCGGCTCAAGGCGGTTCAAAAGGAGACCGAGTCGTTCAGCCAGGTGATCAAGCGGGTGGTGGGCAAGCCGCTGGACGTGCCGGAATTCCTCAAACGGATCGGCACGCGGTCGATCAGCGATGAAGCAGTAGCCGCTATTGAATCACACGTTGAGAAACGGCGCCGTCCATCCCGGCGGAAACGCTGATGGCGTGCCTGGATACCACCATCCTGATCGACCTGCTCAGCAGGCGCTCGGCCCGCAAGCGTCAGGCCGTGCGCAAGATCGAGGAACTGGCCGAAAAAGGGCAGGCACTGACGACCACCCGTTTCAACGTTGCGGAGCTTTACGTGGGCCTGGCCAGGTCCACGCGTCCCGAACAGGACGAGGAGGCCATCGGCACTCTGCTGCGGGAGTTCGAGGTGCTGGAGTTCAACGATGGAGCGGCGCGCGTGTTTGGCTCGATCACCGGCTTTCTCCAGCAAATCGGCAAACCCGCCGGCGACATGGACGTGCTGATCGCCGCCACGGCTATGGTCCACGGCCAGTGGCTGATCACACGCAACGCCCGGCACTTCAAGGACATCCCCCACCTCAGCGTCGAGGACTACTGACGCACGCCGCGACCTCAGCGGGCGCCGGGTGTTGGCGGATTCGTGTAGGCCGCATAGTGTGCGGCCAAGTTCTCGCGTGAGGGCGTCGGGCCCCGGCCGATCTGGAAGCGGTAGCGCAGGGTCAGCGTTTTGTCCTTCTCAATCGTCTTGGTGAAGAACGCGCCGAAACGGCCGTAATCGCGGTAGGCCGAGAAGACGGTGCCCTTGGGATTGTCCGGGTGATTCATCTGCTGGACCCAGTAGCGCCGGCCGGACAGGCCATAAGACAACGTCACCCACGGCAGGTCCTTGTCCGTTCGCGGATCGATCCCGTCGGCGTGGAACAGGTACTGCGCCTTGCCCTCGTCCGGCCCGGCTCCCACATCGTTGTGCGCGCGGTACTGCACCCCGGCGTGTTCCGGGTCGCCATCCAGCTCCACGTCGCCGCGTACCGCGGTCAGGTCGCTGCGCCAATCGAGCAGCACAACTGTCGGATCGTCAAGGCGGCGGGCGGTGATGTGCCGGCGTTCCACGAGCAGCGGCTTGCCGTCGGGATCGTTCCAGTGGACCACCGAGACGAACCGGGCGACGTCGCCCTCGATGCGTTTCTCTTCGAACCGCTGGTGAACCTGGGCCACGTTGGGCATGTGCCACAGATCGTACCGCTGGCCCTCGAACCCGAGCTTGTTCCAGCCGATGAAGATGCCGCGATGATGCGGGTACAGAATGTCGTCGGCCACGTACTCGCTCTGCCCGTCCGGGCCGTTGGTCAATCGCTGGGACCCATCGTAAACGTGCAGGAACGGCTTGTACGTCTCGAACCGCCTCTGCGGCGTCGAGGGATCGAACTCGGTCATGTATCGCAGCAGCGGCGTCCCATCGCAGAGGACATCCAGGGACCGGCCGCCGTTGTCGCGAAAAGACATGCCCCCGGCATCCAGCGGAGCGATCCAGATGTTGCGGAAGGTAACGGCGTTGCCATGGTCCTGGAGCAGGATCGGCAGCGGCTCGGGACCTTCGGGCCGGCCGGCGCCGGTCTTGTTGGGAATCGCCACGTCGTCGTGGACCAGCACGCCGTTGTGGTAGACCGTGATGCGGGCGCCGGCCACCTTCTTGTCGCCGTCCCAGCGGGCTTCGCGGAAGCGGATGTCATAGCTCTGCCACTCGCCCGGCTTCTTGCAGACGTTCTTGTCGGGCGCCTTGAAGCGATAGATCGAGCCGCACTCGTTGAACTGCGGCTCCAGGCCATAGGAGTCGAGGATCTGAAGCTCGTAGCGTCTCTGAATGTAGACGCCGCTGTTGCCGCGAC
>CAZNSM010000304.1:0-2891 GCA_964575615.1 uncultured Pirellulales bacterium
GCTACGCCATCGGCGATGATTCAGGATAGAGATTAGAAAGGCAGGCAGAGGGACCGTCAACCCTAAACTCGGCGGTCCGACCCTCTTCAGGAGGCCGCCAGAGTGACACTTGGCTGGAAGCGGATCTTGGCTTGTCCGATGAGGTAGAAGCTCCCTGTGATCAGGATCAGATCCTCGCGACCGACGGCGCTGCGCGCCAGTTGGAGCGCTTCGCCGAGGCTGCTGGCCGTCTGGCACATCTTGCCGCAGATGTCCGTGTACATGTCCGCCAGGTCCTGCGGAGAGACCGCCTTCATCGAGCTGCTCCGCGTGAAGATGACCTTGTCGGCCCCGTACTGAAGCTCGGTGAGCATACCGGGAATGTCTTTGTCGGCGTTGCAGCCGAAGATCACGACCATCGAGTCATAGGGGATGTTCTGGCCGATGGCGTGGATCAGCGCCCGAACACTGGCGGCGTTATGGGCCCCGTCGATCATGATGCGCGGGTCTTCGCAGATCATCTCCATCCGCCCGGCCAGAGTAACTCCATGGAGCCCGTCGGCCGCCTTGTCGATGTCGATGTTGTACCCGGAAGACTTGAGCCGGTCGAGCAGGGCCAGCGCCAGGCCGCAGTTGATCGCCTGGTGTTTGCCGTGCAACGGGACGCGGATGTGCTCGAACTTGCTTGTGGGCGTCGTCAGGCAGATTCGCGTGTGCGGCCCGTGCTCGCGCGACGTCTCGAACCGATACGAGAAGTCGATGTCGCTGCTGCCCGTCACGCTCAGCGGCGCCTTGACCGCGATAGCCTGCTCCTTCAGCACGCTCATGGCCGTCGGCTCCTGCTGCACGGTGATGGCCGGCACGCCTTTCTTGAAGACGCCGGCCTTCTCCATCGCGATCCGGTCGAGCGTATCGCCGAGCTGGAGCTTGTGGTCAATGCTCAGGCTGGTGATGCCCACCACCTTGGGGGTGATGACGTTGGTGCTGTCCAGCCGGCCGCCCAGGCCGGTCTCGATCACGGCGATATCGACCTTTCGATCTGCAAAGTACATGAACGCCAGCGCCGTGAAAATCTCGAAGAACGTGGGTGGGTCGTCCGACAGCTTCTCGACCGGGGCGTAGATGCGGTTCATCAGCCCCAGCATCTCCGCTTCGCTTATCATTTCCGAATTCACCACAATGCGTTCGTGCAGGTGTACCAGGTGCGGGGAGGTATACAGCCCGACCGTGTAGCCGTTGGACTCGAGCATCTTGGCGAGCATGGTGGCCGTGGAACCCTTGCCCTTCGTGCCGGCGATGTGGACCGTGCTGATCTTCGCATGGGGATCGCCCAGCAGAGACAACAGATTCCGCATCCGGTCGAGGCTGAAGGTCGTCACGTTATAGCGCACGTGCTCTTCTTTTTCGTAGTCGGTCTTCTCGAACAGGTAGGCGATGGCTTGCCTGTAGTTGGTGAAGGGCTTCTTGGCTTTTACCGAGACGACTTTTGAAGAGCTTCGTGCTTCTGGTTTCTTTCCGGTTTTCTTTGTCGTTCTTGTCATGGACGACTGATGCTATCAAATCGCCAAGGCGTCGTCAACCATTATAGGGCGATTGCCCGGCGAATTCGGGCCAAAATGGCGGAAAGTTGATCCTATAAAGTCTTGGAAATAAAGCGTTTACAGAAATGTCACTCCCCAGGTACCGTCACGCCTGGAATTGTTACTCATAAGCAGGAATTCTTATGTGTCCACCTTTGCTTATAATTGAGCTTGCTCGGATCTGTTGGGCTCCGGAGCCGCCTGCCGACCGGACGGCGCCGGGACCGGCCGGATCGCGTGTCGGACGTTTCCACAGGGAATGCCGTTGGAGCCGGGCGGATGGGCAGAGAAAGGGCCTGGATCGAGCTGATCCAGGCCCTGGAGATGCCATATCGCTCGCGGACGCCCGACGCGAGGAGGGCGTCTGTGCCCTCAGCGGCGTTATTCAGCGTCGAAGGGGTGTCCGTACTGGATGTCATCGACGTAGATCAGGCCCGTCCCGCCGGCAGCAGGGCTGTTGCGGTCTCCGACGCCGATCATCATCGTTTCGACCCTGCTCAGATTCACGCCGCCAAAGGCGCTGAAGGGGATTCGCCATTGCTGCCAATCGGGTCGGGCGGTGGCGGCTGTATCCGGATTGGCTGCCACCGCTATGCTCCCGTTGGCATCCTCAACGGCAGCGTAGAGCGGCTGGGGCGTGTTTCCTTCCGGCTGCGTCGCTCCGATGCCTGCGGTTTGCCACTGGCCGGAGACGGTGCCCGTCGTGGAGATGTTCGAGAACTGCGCCACGGTCGAAATCGCCGCGTCGTGGCTCGTCACCGCCAAGCCGATGTAGACGTTGCCGGCCATCGTAATCTCCAGGGCCGGGCTCACCACGATGTCGGCCCAGGTAGCGCCATCCGCCGACGTCTGGGCGGCAAAGACGTTACCCGTCCGGGTCAGCTTCAGCCAATACGGGGTGACGATGCCGCTTGCGTCCGTATTGGCGCTTGCCTGTCCGGCCACCGGACGACGCTGGAACGAGACGCCGTGGTCCGGCGTGATGGCTACGAACGCGTGCTGGGAACCGCCCTCCAGCGTTTCGCGGATCATCACGCCGGCCTTCGCCCATTCATTGCTGCGGACCAGGCTGTCGACGCGCACCGTGACGGAGCCGTTGCCGCTGAGGCTTTTGTAGGCATAGCGGAACTGATCGCTGTTGTTCCAGATGTCCGTTCCGATGGCGCTCATGATGATCTCGCCGGCCGGGCTCTCGAAGAAGGCCGGTGCGCTGCCTCGCACGTACAGCACGAGGGTGTCGGCGCCGTTGGCGGTCCAGTCCTGGGCGGTGTCGAAGGTGCGGCTGGTCTCGGAGTACCAGGGCGACGCCTGGTTGTCGTACGCCAAAGGCAT
>CAZNSM010000304.1:2991-4406 GCA_964575615.1 uncultured Pirellulales bacterium
AAGAACCGGACTTCGCTAAGGCCGTACTGGCCCATCATGCCCCAACCGCTGACGGGTGTGAGCCGAACAAACCTGGCGGCTACCCCTGCAAGGTCCACGGCTGTGTTGTGGGCGTATCCGGCGGTGGCCGGAGCCCTGGCGAATTCAACCTCGCCAAAGCTGGTCCAATCGGTCCCATCCGTGGAGTACTCCACCAGCACCTGCTTGAACCCGAATCCCAGCACCGGCTCGAACTGGATGTTGTAGTTCCACACCCACAGCTCGTGGAGCTTGTAGACGCGGTCGAATTCGTACTGGATCCAGACGGTCTCGCCCGGCGCAGGGGTTCCGAGCCACATGTCGCCGGCGGCTACGGAATGCTGATCGTTCTCGTCGAGGCCCGAGCCGTTGACGGTGTTCTGGGGCCCTGAGCCTTCGGTGAAGGGGGCATTGGTTGTGGCGATGACCCCCTGGATAGGGTAGCCAAGAGGCTCGGTCGTGAACGTCCAGGTGTCGCCCTTGTAGATGGCGAAGTCCGGCGCACCGTTGACCTCATCGACACGCCAATAGTACGTCCGGCCGATATCGAGCAGCCCAGGCGGGTCGTAGGTGTTGGCGTCCTGACTCTGACTGACGAGCACGCCCATCGGATCGGTGCGGCTGGCCTCGTTGACGTCGTCGAACACGGTCCCGAGGTAGACATCGTGTGTCCTGGCGAATTCGCCGGGTGTCCAGCTCAGCAGAGTGTCGCGGACGATGTCTGTGGCCCCGTCCTTGGGGGAGGGGTTCTCAGCGATGGGCTCGTACGTGCCCTCCATAACGACTGCCAGTTCCGCTACAGACAGCGCCCGGCTGTAGATCCGCGCATCATCAAGACGGCCGACCAGAAGGTGGGTCGGCACGGCCAGATCGCGTCCAGCGCCCAGGAGAAGCCGGCCGGTGCTGCTGGTCTCGATCTGGCCCGAAGCGCCGGCGGTGGTCACTACAGCGGTGTCCAGGTAGATGGTCTTTGTCTGGCCGTCGTAGGTGGCCGCGACGTGGTGCCACTCTCGATCGAAGAGGGCGGCGGCGCCGTTGGCGGCGCTGGCGGTCCATTCCGTCGGGGCGCCGGTCGTCTTGAAACCGAGCTGCTTGTTGGACCCGTTGTAGTAGAGGGCGAACGTGTCGATGTTGGGCCCGCCCCGCATGATGATGCCCGACCAGTCAGGGTAACCGAAGTCGGGGTCCGCCCAGACCCAGGCGGCCAGCGTCACGGCGTTGCGGATGTTGAAGACGTCGCTGCTGCCGCAGTCGATGTAGTCCCCGTCGCCGTCGAGAAGCACAGCGCCTCGCAGTATCCCTTCGGCGCCCAGCGTCGCGCTGCCTTGCAGAGCACCGTGGTTTCCGTTGCCTGATGAGTCGAAGGCCGTCATCCCTGAGCCCTCGTCGAGTTTCCA
>CAZNSM010000305.1:0-4403 GCA_964575615.1 uncultured Pirellulales bacterium
CGGGGAGTTCCCATCTGAGGCCATCTGGAGACGCTGGCTGGTCCGCGCGGAGGAATGCCTATGTACTCAGTGTATATCCTGGAGAATCCCCAGGGCCGCTTCTACATCGGCCAGACGGACGACCTGCCGCGTCGCCTTTCAGAGCACAACCACCCGGACCGGGCTCGGACGCGTTACAGTGGTAAGCACGGCCCATGGACACTAGTGTGGTCGGAAGATCACCCGACCCGCGCGTCGGCCATGGCGCGAGAGAGGTTCATCAAGAGCCGCAAGTCGGCCCGGTGGATACGGCACCACCTTCTCGGTGGAGCGAGTCCCGATGTCCATCGGGACTAACCGCTAGGTCGTAGGTTCTCCCGATCTATCGGGATACTCGGGGAGGTTCTTTCAAGGGCCATCCGATCCGTGCCTCTGCTGCGCGGCGGGGGACATTTCTCCAGCCCCGCAAGTTTGCCACGTGGATATAGCGACATCTTCTGGGGGGACCGAGTTGCGACGTGCTCCGAGGCGGAATTTTTTTTTCTGCTTTTATGGTAGTACGATTTCAAAAATCGTGCTATTGTGCTCGCAAATTACCCCCTGCTGTGAAGGAGAATAAATATGCCGTACTTGCTGATCGTAGATGATGACCCTGATTTCGTGGAGGCCATCCAGATTCACCTGGAGCGCTCCGGCCATTCCGTCGAATCGGCCTCTGACCGGACCGAGGGCATGCGCCTTGCCCTGGGGGGGCGGTTCGATCTGCTGATCCTGGACGTGATGATGGCCGAACCCGACGACGGCATCGCTATGGCGCAGGACCTTCGCAGAGCGGGGTTCGCCAAGCCCATCCTGATGATGTCGGGCATCTCCCGGGTCACGGGCCTGTCCTACGGCCGGGACAACGAGGTGGTGCCGGTCGATGACTTTGTGGAAAAGCCAGTCAAGCCGGAGGTACTCATCCGCAAGATTGATGCCCTCCTGCATCGCGGGAAGGAGGACTCGGAATGCTGAACACACAGCAGGACGGGCTGATGGCCGAGATCGACGAGTTGACCAGAGGCCATGGATCACGGCGCAACGCGTTGATTCCGATCCTTCAGTCGTTGCAGAAGCGTCATCATATGATCAGTGATTTCGCGATGCAGGCTGTGGCCGACCGGTTGGACATTCACCCGGTTGAGGTCTACGGTGTCGTTACGTTCTACGCCTTTCTGAATGAGAAATACCACGGGCGGTTCGTGATTCGTCTGTGCCGGACGATCAGTTGCGAGATGGCGGGCAAGAAGGCTGTGGCCAGACAGTTGTGCAGAGACCTGGGAATCGAATTCGGCCAAACCACGCCCGATGGGCGATTTACCCTGGAGTGGGCCAACTGCATCGGGATGTGTGATCAGGGCCCGGCCATGCTGGTCAACGATCAGGTCTTCACGCACGTCACGCCGGAGAAGGTGCACGATATCCTTGTTGCCTGCGAGAAGGTCTTTGGATCGCAACCACAGGAGACCGAGGAGGTACACGCACTATGACGATCCGCAATGACATGACGCTGGCCTCGATCCAGGCGAATGCCGGACTGACGGCCGCTCTGAAGATGGATCGCGCCGGCGTGATCGGGGCGATCCGTGACTCGGGGATGAAAGGACGAGGCGGCGCGGGCTTCCCCACCGGCGTGAAGTGGAACCTCGCTGCCGCCGCACAAGGGGCCGCGAAGTACGTCGTCTGCAACGCCGACGAGGGCGAGCCCGGCACGTTCAAAGACCGTGTGATCCTCACCGAATGGCCCGACTTGGTCTTTGAGGGCATGACCATCGCCGCGTACGCCATCGGCGCCGCCGAGGGCATCCTGTACCTGCGCGGCGAGTACGCGTACTTGTGCAAGGGGCTGGAGAATTGTCTGGCAAGGCGCCGGCAGGCGAATCTCCTGGGACAGAAAATCCAAGGCAGAGAGGGCTTTTCTTTCGATATCCGCATCCACATGGGCTGCGGCGCGTACGTCTGCGGCGAAGAGACGGCGCTGATCGAGAGCCTGGAAGGCCATCGCGGCGAGGCGCGCAACCGCCCGCCGTTCCCGGTGAACACGGGCCTCAACGGCGCGCCCACCATCGTCAACAACGTCGAAACCTTCGCTTGGGCGGCCGCCATCTGCGCCAGGGGCGCCGACTGGTTCCGGGTCATCGGCACGGAGAAATCCGCGGGGCCCAAGATGCTCAGTGTCTCGGGAGACGTGGAGCGTCCCGGGGTGTACGAATTCCCCATGGGCACGGCCATTCGCGAGGTTCTGAAGGCCGCCGGCGGGGAAAACGCCAAGGCGGTCGTCATCGGCGGCGCTTCGGGCCATTGCGTCCCGGCGGAGGAGTTCTCTCGCGCCATCAGCTACGAGGACATGGCCACGGGCGGCGCGGTCATCGTGTTCGGCCCGGATCGGGACATGCTGGATGCGGCGGAGAACTTCCTGGAGTTCTTCGCCGACGAATCCTGCGGCCAGTGCACGCCGTGCCGAATCGGGAACGTCAGGCTTCTGGAAGGCGTTCGCATGCTCCAACGAGGGGAATGCTCCACGAAGTATCTACACGACCTGTGCACGCTCGGAGAAACGATGCAGATCGCGTCCAAATGCGGTCTGGGCCAATCGAGTCCCAACGCGTTCCTTTCCATCGTCAGACATTTCCGCCATGAGATCCTCGGCCGCACACCTGCTTCGGCCGAGGCATAGGAGATATTCATGAGCCAGAAGAACCCTTGCAGCGAGGGCGACTGCCGCGCCCCGATCAGCCAGCGTCCCCAGGTTATTCCGCCGTCCGAAGCCGGCGATGCCATCGGTTCGATGATTCCCGTCACGATCGACGGCCATGAGATCAAGGTCCCCCTGGGCACGACGATCCTCGATGCGGCCGGAGAACTCGGCATCCACATTCCCACCCTCTGCCACCACGACGATTTGTGCGTGGCGGGCGTCTGCCGGGTCTGCGTCGTCGAGGTCGAGGGACAGCGGACGTTGCAGGCAAGCTGCGCTTATCCCATCACCCAGCCGATTGTCATACGGACCCACACCCGCAAGGTCCGCCAGGCGCGGCGCCACATCCTCGACCTGCTCCTGTCCGAGCACTACGGCGAGTGCTATAGCTGCTTTCGCAACAACAACTGCGAGCTCCAGGCTCTGGCGAAGGAATACGGCGTGGACTTCTTCCGCTTCGGGCATCCCGAGAAGCCGCTGCACAAGGTGGACCGCTCCAGCTACGCCGTCGTGCGGGACATGAACAAGTGTATCTTGTGCCGCCGCTGTGTGCGGACCTGCATCGATTTGCAGGAAGTCGGCGTCCTGGAGGCTGCCGGACGCGGCAACCGGACGACAATCTCCACGTACCTCGACAAGCCGCTTGGCGACGTGATCTGCATCAACTGCGGCCAGTGCATCAATCGCTGCCCCACCGGCGCGCTGCGGGCCAACGACCCGACGGACGAAGTCTGGGCCGCCATCGACGACCCCGCCAGGCACGTGGTGATCCAGACTGCCCCCAGTCCCCGCGCCGGCATCGGCGAGGAGTTCGGCATGGAGCCGGGCGTCCCGATGACTTGGGAGATGAACACGGCGTTGCGCCGTTGCGGGTTCGACAAGGTCTTCGACACCAACTTCACCGCCGACCTGACCATCATCGAGGAGGGCACGGAGCTGATCCTGCGGCTTTTCAAGAACCTCGTCCAGGGCGACAGCCGTCTGCCCTTGCCGCAGTTCACCTCGTGCAGCCCCGGCTGGGTCAAGTACATCGAGCATTTCTATCCCGAGTACCTGCCGCACGTCTCGACCTGCAAGAGCCCGCAGCAGATGTTCGGCGCGCTGATCAAGACCTGGTACGCTCAGATCAACGGCCTCGACCCGACGAACATTGTCTCGGTGGCCCTGATGCCGTGTGCGGCCAAGAAATTCGAGTGCAACCGCCCCGAGATGTGCGACAGCGGATTCAAGGACGTCGACTACGGCCTGACCACGCGCGAGCTGGCGCAGATGATTCGCGAGGCTGGCATCCATCTGCCGGAGATGCCCAAGAGCGACTTCGACGACCCCTTCGGCACCGCCAGCGGCTCAGGCGTCATTTTCGGCGCCACCGGCGGAGTGATGGAGGCGGCCCTGCGCTCCGTGATCGAGTTCGTCAGCGGCAAACGAGTCGAGGACTTCTACGACCGTGCCGACATCATCCCCGTTCGCGGCTTCGAGGGCTGCCGGTACGTGGAACTGCGGATTCCCGAAGAGGTCGGGCCGGTGCCGGAGCTGATCGCGCATCTCGTCCCGGACTGGAACTGGATCAAGGGCGCGACCCTCAAGGTGGGCATCGCGCACGGTACGGCCAACGCCAGGAAGGTGATGGAGGACATCAAGGCCGGCGGCAAGTTCAGCGAGTGCCACTTCATCGAGTTCATGGCCT
>CAZNSM010000306.1:0-4401 GCA_964575615.1 uncultured Pirellulales bacterium
ACCTCATTGTGCCGCCGCCCCATAAACCGCTTGATCGAGAAGACCGTATGTTCCGGATTGGTGACCTGCTGATGCTTGGCGATCTGCCCGACCAGACGCTCTCCCTTGTCGGTAAAGCCCACGACCGAAGGGGTCAGGCGCGAGCCGGAGGCGTTCACCAGAACCTTCGGAGAGGAACCCTCCATCACCGCCACCACAGAGTTGGTCGTGCCCAGGTCAATCCCGATAATCTTAGCCATCGCAAACGTCCTTTCCTTGGTACCGCATCGCGTTCGAAGCTATTGGGCAAGTGCGATCCGCCCTGCGAACCGCGCATGAGAAACAATCAGTCGGACAACCAGAAATGCAAAAAACGTGCCAGCAACTCTCACGACGCGCCCCAAACCATCTAACCTGTTTGTGTGTATGACCTTATGCACTGGACGCTGTGCGTGGCAACACGCCGGATCGGCTCGGAAGACCCTCGAATTGTCACGTTCTGTGCCATTTTGGCAGGGCGCTGGGCCGTACCCTAGTGCCGGCCCGCTCCGCCCCGCGCTCGAGGGTTTTTGGTTTGCCGGGCACTCCTGCCCCCCCTATAATACGTCGTCCAGCTAATCGCAGGGAGCTGTGACAGCATGGCCGTGGAAGGTCGCGTCATCCCGGTGGGGATTCGGTCGGCCTTCGGACCCGGTCAGGACAGATCAGATAGATTCACGTTCATGGCGCAACGCCTCGGCCGAGTGGCGGAATGGCAGACGCTGGGGCCTTAAAAGCCCCTGCTCGCAAGGGCGTGTGGGTTCGAATCCCACCTCGGCTATTCTGCGCCCGCGACGGACAGCCCCCCGTCGCAACGGCAAGGCAGCGCCGGACAATGGACGTTTGTCCAGGAATTGGAGACGCTAAGTAATGGCAAGAAAGAACCTTAAGCTCGTCGACACCGAAACCCCCAACCTCTATCGCGAGATCTTCCCCTACAGCGAGTTTCCCAAAGTCATCTTCGACCGCGAGCGGATCGACTATGAGATTCCCGACAAGATCTGGATCACCGATACGACGTTTCGGGACGGCCAGCAGGCCAAGCCGCCATACAAGCCCGAGCAGATCCTCCGCATCTTCGACCTTCTGCACGACATCGACGGCGGGACCGGCCTGATCCGCCAGTGCGAGTTCTTCCTCTACTCCGAGCGGGACCGCAAGGCGGTCGAACTGTGCCAGGAACGGGGTTACCAATACCCCGAGATCACCGGGTGGATTCGCGCTGTGGCCGCCGACTTCAAGCTCGTCTCGCAGATGGGCCTCAAGGAAACCGGCATCCTGACCTCCGCCAGCGACTATCACATCTTCCTGAAGCTGCGAAAGACGCGGTCGCAGGCCCTGGCCGCCTATCTCGACATCGTGAAGGCGTCGCTCGACAGCGGCGTTCGCCCGCGCTGCCACTTCGAAGACATCACGCGGGCCGATTTCGACGGCTTCGTCCTGCCGTTCGCCAACGAGCTGCTCAAGCTCGGCGACGCATACAATCAGCCGGTCAAGATCCGCCTGTGCGACACGCTGGGTTTCGGGCTTCCGTGGGCGGGGGTGGCCCTGCCTCGCAGCGTGCCGAAGCTGGTGCACGGCCTCCGCAAGATCGGCGTTGCGGCCGAGCAGCTCGAATGGCACGGCCACAACGACTTCCACAAGGTGCTCGTCGACGCTTCGACCGCCTGGCTCTATGGCTGCGGCGCCGCCAATGCGGCGATCTTCGGCTGCGGCGAACGCACGGGCAACCCGCCGCTCGAGGCCCTGGTCATCGAACACGCCCAGTTGAAGGGGATGACCGAGGGCGTCAACTACGCGGCAATCACCGAACTGGCCGAGTACGTGCACAAGGAGATGAATTTCGAGATCCCGCGCAACTATCCGCTGGTCGGACGCGACTTCAACGTGACGCGCGCCGGCATCCACGCCGACGGCCTGCTCAAGAACGAAGAGATCTACAACTGCTTCGACACCCAGAAGCTGCTCAATCGTTCCGTCGGCGTGGCCATCACCGACAAGACGGGGGCGGCCGGCATCAAGCACTGGGTCGAGGCCCACTACGACATCCAGATCGCCAAGCACGATCCGCGCATCGTCTGGATCAAGGATCAGATCGACGCCGAGTACGCCGCCGACCGCGTCTCCGTGATCTCCGACGACGAGATGTTCGCCTGGATTCGCGAGGCCTTCGGGCCGGACCTGCCGCCAATGAGGCAATGAGAATCCAACGCTGCTTCGGACTTGGGCTCATGGACCAAATCAAGGCCGTATTGTTTGACCTCGGAGAGACCCTGCTGAGCTTCGGCAAGTTCAGCAAGACCAGGTTGATCCTGCAGGGGGCGCGGTCGTCGTACGACTACCTGAAGAACCAGGAGCAGCCCGTCGGGAGTTTCGCGGGGTATTTTCTGCGTTATCTGGTGCGGCTGCGCGTGCGCTACTTCCTGGCCGAATTCCGGGGCAAAGACTTCGATTCGCTGGCCCTGCTGCAGCGGATCGGGCGCAGGGAGGGCATCGATTTGCCCCGCGAGCAGTGGGAGGAGGTGATCTGGCGCTGGTATGAACCGCTGAGCGTCCTGGCCGAGATAGAGCCCGACCTGCACAAGACGCTGGCCCATCTGAAAGGAGCGGGTCTGAAGCTGGGCATCGTCTCGAATACCTTCGTGAGCCGCGTCTCGCTCGACAGACAACTGGAAGGTCTCGGTCTCCTCGATTTCTTTCCCATGCGATTGTACTCGTATGAGCTGGCGATGCGCAAACCCGATCCGCGTCTGTTTCGCATCGCGTCCGAGCAGATCGGCGAAGCTCCGCCGCACATTCTTTTCGTCGGGGACCGCATCGACATGGACATCCGGCCCGCACTCGATTGCGGCATGGCGGCCGCGCTGAAGGACGCGCACACCAACCGGGGCAGACCGGCGCCCGCCGGAGCGCACCGGATTCGCCACCTGTCGGAATTGCCCGCCCTGATCGAACGCATCAACAGTAAGCCCAAAGCGGGTTGACACCTGTTGGGTTACCCCATAGTATCGCGGCTCGACCATCGATTCGACAGACGCCTTATCTTCGAGGAGAACAAGGATGGCTACAGGCAAGACGATTGAAGTGACCGATGCCGATTTCGCCAGTGAGGTCCTGGATTCCGACGTCCCCGTGATCGTGGATTTCTGGGCGCCGTGGTGTGGCCCGTGCCGGATGGCGGCCCCCGTGCTGGAAAAGATCGCCGAAGAATACGAGGGACAACTGAAGGTCTGCAAGGTCAACATCGACGACCAGCGCGAAGTGGCGACCCAGTTCGGCATCATGAGCATCCCCACCATGTTCGTGTTCGACGGCGGGCAGCTCGTCGATCAGATCACAGGGGTCACCCCGAGTTTCGAGGCCGATGTGAAGAGGAAGATCGACGCCGCGCTCGCGGCCAGATAGAGGCTGCCGGTCCCGCAGGACCCCTCGTGGAGATACCATGGCTCAAACGACTCACGACGTAATCATCATCGGCGCCGGGCCGGCGGGCCTCGGCGCCGGCTTGTACACCGCCCGGGACCGGCTGGACACGCTGATTCTCGAGAAGTTCATGCCGGGCGGCCAGATTAACAACACCGACCGCATCGAGAACTACCCCGGCATCGAGAAGATCGACGGGCCGGGCCTGATCGAGAGCATGCAGAAACAGGTCGAGAGCTTCGGCGCCCGGATCGAGAACGGCGCCGACGTCGAGCGTCTGGAGAGGCTTGAGAACAGACAGATCGCCGTTCACGCGGGCAAGAACACCTACGTCGCCCGGGCGGTGATTCTCTCGCCGGGAAGCAGCTACCGCAAGCTGGGCGTACCCGGCGAAGAGGAGTTCCGCAACGCCGGAGCGGGCGTCAGCTACTGCGGCACCTGCGATGCGCCCTTCTTTCGCGGCCGCCAGGTCGTCTCCGTCGGCGGAGGCAACACGGCGCTGGAGGAGACACTGCACCTGACCAAGTACGCCAGCAAGGTGACGTTGATTCACCGGCGCAACGAGTTCCGCGCCGAAAAGATCCTCGTCGAGGAATTGCTGGCCAAGGCCAATGAGCCGAATTCGAATCTCGTGATCAAGTACGACACCGTCGCCACGGCCATCGAAGGGCAGGGCAAGGTCCAGTCAGCCCGGCTCAAGAATGTCAAGACGAACGCACAGGAGGTTTACCCCTGCGACGGCGTCTTCATCTTCGTCGGCATGGTGCCCAATACGGACTTCCTCAAGGGTTTTGTGGAATTGACCGACGCGGGTTTCATTCGATGCGACTGTGCGTATCTGCGGACGAGCGTTCCGGGCGTCTTTGCGGCGGGGGACTGCCGGATCGGAGCGGCGATGCAGCTCGTGACCGCGGTCGCCGACGGCGTCAACGCGGCGATGCAACTGAAGCAGTACTTCCG
>CAZNSM010000307.1:0-4353 GCA_964575615.1 uncultured Pirellulales bacterium
TGGTCATCGAGAAGCTCTGCGAGGCCGCCCGCGACCCGCGCAACCACCGCTACAGTGCCAGCAAGGGCATCAAGGGCCTCCGCCTGGAGATGGCCAAGAAATACGCCCGGAAATGGAACGTCGAGCTCGACTGGGAGCATGAGGTTCTGGCCTGCATCGGTTCGAAGGAAGGGTTCAGCCACATGTGCCTGGCCCTTCTCGGTCCCGGCGACACCGCGGTCGTCCCCGACCCCGCCTTTCCCATTCACAATTACGGGGTGGCCCTGGCCGGAGGCAATGTCATCACCGTGCCGCTGGGCAACGATCAGAAGTTCCTCGACACCATCGCGATGGTCTGCGAGCACCTCTTCCCCAAACCCAAGCTGCTGATCCTCAACTACCCGCACAACCCGACCACGATGACGGTCGACGAGGGTTTCTTCGAGACCGTCGTCGATCTGGCCAAGCGGTTCAAGTTCGCGGTCATTCACGACTTCGCCTATGGCGAGACCGTCTTCGACGGCTACAAGGCCCCCAGTTTTCTCTCGGCCAAGGGCGCCAAGGACGTCGGCGTCGAGTTCACCACGATGAGCAAGCCGTACAACATGGCCGGCTTCCGCGTTGGGTTTGTCGCCGGCAACCGCCAGATGATCGATTACCTGGCCACGATCAAGGGCTATTACGACTACGGCATCTTCCAGGCGATCCAGATCGCCGGCATCATCGCCATGCGGCACTGCAACGACAACATTGCCGCCCAGAACGAGGTCTATCGCACCCGGCGCGACGTCGTCTGCGATGCCCTCGACCGCATCGGTTGGCAGGTGGACAAGCCCCGCGCCGGCATGTTCGTCTGGGCCCATGTCCCCGACGAGCACTTGCGCGGCAAAGGCACGATCGACTTCGCGATGGACCTGATGGAGCATGCCGAGGTCGCCATCTCGCCCGGCGCCGCGTTCGGCGAGAACGGCGAAGGCTACTTCCGCATCGCCCTGGTCGAGAACGAGCAGCGACTGCGCCAGGCGATCCGCAACATCAGCCGCTACCTCCAGGAAAAACCCATCCGCAAGGCCAAAGCCGTCAAGTAGCCGGATGAGACCCGAGGTCCGGGAGATCGACAGAGGCTGTTCGTCGGTTATGGAGCCGTCAGCAAGTTTCTGACCTTCTCCAGGACCTCTCTGTCTCCGAGCACGAGCACAACGTCGCCTGCCCGGAACTCCGTGGCCCCGTTGGGGACGATGTACTCGCCGTTCCTCTCGATCATGGCGACCAACGCGCCCGGCGGCAGCTTCGCGTGAATGATCGCCTGTCCTGCCGCCGCCGAATCGGGCGAGACGACCAGTTCCACCATTGAGGTGCGGAAGGTCCCTTCCGTCCGGTCGAATTCCAGCGGCATGCGCCATTTGGACCGCAAAGGCCGGTCCAGCTTCAGCCAGCGTGCCACACGCGTCAGCGATCGGCCCTGGAGAAGCACCGAGGCAATGACCACGAAGAAGACGAGATTGAAAATCATCTCGCCCTGCCGGATGCCGGTTGTCATCGGGAACGTCGCCAGCACGATGGGCACGGCCCCGCGCAGCCCCGCCCAGGAGACCAGCAGCTTCTCACGGAAGGTCAATCGGCTGCGGATCAGGCAGGCCGCCACCGCCAGCGGCCGGGCCACGAACATCAGAAACGCCGACAGCAGCAGTCCGGACCCGATCAGAGGGGTCAGATGCGACGGGTAGACCTGCAAGCCCAGCGTCAGGAACATCGCGATCTGGGCCAGCCAGGAAAGCCCGTCATGGAATCGCTCGATGCTGCGTTTGTGGATGAAGTCGGCGTTGCCCAGCACCAGACCCGCAATGTAGACCGCCAGAAAGCCGTTGCCGCGCACCGCCTCCGTCACGCCGAAGACCAACAGGACCAGGGCCATGGTCAGGACCGGATAGAGACCTTCATACTCCAGACGGATTCGGTTGACGATGCCGATCATGGCCTTGCCCAGCAGGAATCCCACGGCGCCGCCGATGAGCATCTGTCGGGCGAGCGCGGGAATCGCGGACCACCACGGCAGCGGCGGGTCGCCCAGCAGGCTCAGCATCGTGACCGTCAGGAAGATGGCCATGGGGTCGTTGCTGGCGGATTCCAGTTCGAGCAACGGCTTGAGCTGTCTCTTCAGACTGACCTGGCGGGAACGCAACACTGCGAAGATGGCCGCCGCATCGGTGGAGGAGATCACCGAGCCGAGCAACAGTCCTTCCAGCCAGGTGAATCCCAGGACCAGGACCGCGAAGGCTCCCACGAAGACCGCGGTCAGAAAGACCCCCAGCGTCGCCAGAACCATGCCGCTGCGAAGCACCGGCCGGACGCTCGGCCAGTCCGTGTCCAGTCCGCCCGCAAACAGGATGTACGCCAGCGCGAAGGTGCCCAGAAGACGCACGAAGTACGGGTCGTCGAAATGAATGCCCCCCGGACCTTCGGAGCCCGCCAGCATGCCGACCAGCAGGAACATCAGCAGGGCCGGCACGCCCAGATGCTCCGAGGCCTTGCTCGCCAGGATGCTGGCCAGCAGCAGGACCGACACGCCCAGGATCAGATAGGGCGTCGCTATGGCTTGGGCCAATCCAATCATCGCTTGTTGCCACCTCACCACAAGGCCCGCGCGCTCACATCGCCGCGAGACGCCCAGAGTATAGCAGCCTGTGCAGGGAATGCCAGCGGAGGGCGCCCCAGCGCCGATTCGCCCGATTCCATCCATCGCGGAGAGAACCGTGGAAGACCGAACCCGCCAGCAACAGAAGTCCTACGGCTGATTTGCACGTGGACCTCATGGAGCGCACCGACGTGGCCATCGCGCCCGGCGTCGCTACGGACGTACCCGCCCCACCCATGAGATTCGAGATACGCCCCTTGAACCGGTCGGGAGATTCCTGTAAGCTATAGCCGGATGTGCGAAGGGAAGCTATGCGTGGAGAGGTTCCCACAATTCGACCCACTATCCCCAAGCCGCGTGGCGACGCCGAGTGGTTCGCCCAGACAGTTGCTGGGCCGAGGCCCACCCTACATGACGACGCCGACAATCCCGATGAACATCGGGACCGGGCACAGAGCGGGGCCATCGACGTCAACGAAGAGACCTGGATGCAGACGACGGTCGTCGGGCCGGGCAACATCAGCTTCTACTACAAGATGTCCTCGGTCAGTGGGGATGGTCTGGCCTTCTACATCGATACGAACTTGGCCGCCAGTTGGTCGCAGGGCAGCAGTTGGCCCTGGACGGGCAATTTCGCGGTCCCGTCGGGCACGCACACGCTCAAGTGGAAGTACTACAAGTACTCCGGCTCGACCGCCGGCTCCTGCTGGATCGACGCCATCCAGTGGTCGGGCGGCGTGCCGGCTTCGGGCGGCGGCGCCGACTGGGAGCAGATCACCTACACCTACGACCCCTCGGGCAGACGGATCGCCAAGCTGGTAAGTCCGCCGGGCGGAGGAGACGTCGATGGCGTGGTGACCGGGACTAACGGGGACGGACCCCATTATATGATCGATAGATGACGAACATGGCAGACGGATAGGTAATGGAAGTTCGGCGTGTAGCGAGCGGCTCGTTGCTGGATGGTGTGCTTCAGGACCGGATCAGCGGGGAGGTGGGCTGGCAGCAGAAGTCGTACCCGCTGGGCGGGGACGGGACGCACGCGTTGGTCTGGGTGTACAGCAAGGACAGCGGCAGCGAGAGCGGCTCCGATCGCGGCTGGGTGGACTACCTCCAGTGGACGCCCAGTGGCGGAAGCGGCGGCGATGGCGTGGTGATGAAGGCCGCTGGTGGGCCGACCCACCCTACGCGGTGCGAATCGTTAATCATCAATCCGCAATCATCAATCGGAAGCGGTCTACGAGTACGACGTCTATGGCCAGGTGGCTGCCTCCGACCCGAACCATCCCAACCGCTTCCTGTTCACAGGCCGTAGGGTGTTGACGGAGCGATGTTCATATTGTACACTTGTGTACAGTTATGTACAGTTTGAATCGGGAGGTTCGTGTGAAGACGATCACGTTCACGGAGTTTCGAAGGCAGGCGTCGGGGGTGCTTTCCGACGTGGAAAAAGGGGAGACCTTTCTGGTGCTGCGTCACGGCAAACCCGTCGCGGAGATCTCGCCCCCATCGGCTCAGCGCGGCGACAAACTGTCGTGGAAACGGCCTGGGTCGCGGTTGACCATCAAAGGGGCCAGCCTGTCGGCCACGATTCTTGAGGAGCGAAGGCGTGAAGACGTTCTTTGACTCCTCGGCCTTCGTGAAGCGGTACGTCGAGGAAACGGGCAGCCAGGACGTCGAGGCACTGTACATGGCGGCCACGGAGCTTGCCGTGAGCGTTGTCTGCATTCCCGAGGTCG
>CAZNSM010000308.1:0-4274 GCA_964575615.1 uncultured Pirellulales bacterium
AGGAAGGGATTCAGTGCGATCGGGACCAGGCCGATGCAGAAGACGTAGAACGCGACCGGGCCCAGCAGCGGCCCCAACGTCAGGGCCAGTGACGCCATGTTGTCCGCCGGCCGGCCGAAGATGACCGTGGCGGCTGTCGTCATGATGATGGCGCTGACCAGCGTCAGCACGAACACGCCGGCCACCGAATCGCCGATGCCGCGATAGTAGTCCTCCACGTCCCAGTTCTTCTCGCGCACGAGGTTGCCCTGGAAGAACGCCCCCGCGACGGAGAACGTCGTCCCCAGCAGCGACGCGATCAGGACAAGCGGATCAGAGATGGCGCCGTCGATGATCCGGGGAATCCCGAGCGAGAGCTTCTCGGGGACCGAGGGCACGAGGCCCTTGAGCACACCGAGCCAGTCGGGCCAAGCCACAAACAGGTTGAAGAGGAACGAGACCAGCACGACGCCCACCATCACCTTCATGATCCGCTCGATGGTCTTGAAGACGTGGGTCGCTTTGAAGAGGAACACGCACAGCACGAGGTTCAGCGCCCCCATCGCCGCGATCTGCACGGTCAGGGTAGAGCCTTGCGGTGCGAAGGCGCCGGCCACCAGGGCGATGGCGAGGTTGTTGGAGAACTGGAACGCCGCACAGGTCAGGCAGAGCACGACGCCGAGCAGCGCCGCAAAGGGGCGGTTCACCTCGCGGGCCAGCGTCGTGAAGTGGGTCGCGCCCGCCGTCACGCCCGTGCGCGCCGACATGGTCATGTACGCTCCCATGACCAGACCCGCCAGCGCCAGCAGCCAGAGCAGCTCGTAGCCATAGGTCGCCCCGACGTTCGAGCTGATGACCAGACTTCCCGGCCCGAAGACGACGCACGCCGTGATCAGCGCCGGGCCGATCGACCGCCACCAGGGAGACTTCCGAGTCGCAGCATCAACCGAAGCGGGCATAGGAGTCCTTTCATCTCATACGTCTACCGCAGAACCGTTCCCGGCGTGCAGAGGGCCGCACAACGCCAAGAGGGTATCAGCAACAAGCCCTGGACGCCAGTATGAAAGCCCGAATCGCATCGGAGCGAAATCCGTCCATTCCCCCTCCGGGGACAGCTCGTCCTCCCAGCAAACCAGTCTGGTATCGGGGATTCCACTATCCCAAATTAGGCGCAATCCTCATGCGGCGTAGCTGCCTGCGGCTCCGATAATTACAGTAGATTCGTATCGGATTGATTGGATATGCGAAGAGGCAAGGACGCCCGCCGGACCGCGCGACCCGATGTTGGGACTCCGGCAGACCGCTCTTCGCTTCACGAACGTGAGGTGAACGATGGACTCGTTCAACTGGCAAGAAGACATGGACACGGGCGTTGCGGTCCTGGACCAGGACGATCAGCCGCCGATCCGCCGGCAGAAAGTCCGGGAGATTCGCCGACAGCTCCGCCAGGGACGCTACAGCGTGGCCGACCGCCTCGACGTAGTCGTCGAAAGGCTCCTGGAAGCGCTGAACCGATAGTGACCCATTGTGCCACTGTGGCGTAAGAACTTCCCCCGTAAGCATTTATGCACATCACCAGCACGCCCGGCGCTGCGCCGGCCCTTTGCGCGGTTCAAGGTTGCAGTATGATCCCGATCCGACTATACTGGCGGCCTTTTCGTAGACCGACAAGGGCAAAGGGCACAGATGAAAATCGCATTGGGCACCGACCACGCGGGGTTTCAGTACAAGGAGCGCATCAAGCAGTATCTGACCGAACGGGGACACGAGGTCACCGACTTCGGGACCCATTCGCCTCAGAGCTGTGACTACCCCGATTTCATCTACCCCGCCGCCCTGGCGGTGGGCGAAGGCCGGTGCGATCGGGCCATCGTCCTGGGTGGCAGTGGCAACGGCGAAACGATCGTCGCCAACAAAGTTCGGGGCGTCCGCTGCGCCGTCTGCTGGCACGAGGAGCTGGCCCGGCTGAGCCGTGCCCACAACGACGCCAACGTGATCTCCATCGGCGCACGGATGGTGTCCCTGGAACTGGCCCTGAAGATGGTCGAGATCTGGCTGACCACCCCCTTCGACGGCGGCCGGCACGCCGAGCGCATCCGCAAGATCGCCGTGCTCGAAGGCAGTGCCCCGCACTCCGCTCGATAGACCGCGCCCCGGCGGTGTCCCCTCACCTCGCCTGCAACCCGGCCGCGGGGCACCAGAGGAATCCTACCTGTTTCCGGGGTTTTTGGCCTAAAGACTTCCCTCGCAGGCCCCGATGATATAGACAATACAGAACACGACAACTCGGGGCTCATGAAAGGCGCGCATATGTCCATCCGAACGACGTTGTCCGTTGCCATCATGACACTTCTCGGTGCGGGCGCGGGCGAACTTCTCGCCGCTGACACGAAAGTCGAGCACGATTTCCCGCCGATCGTATGGGACTTCCAGGGCAAACCCGTTCCCGAGACCCGCTGGTCGCCCTGGCTGCCATTGGGCGTGCAGACGGGCGTTCGCTACAAGCTGGGCTTCCGCTTCTCCGACGGCACCATCTCCCTGCGATGCCCGGTTCGCGTGACGTTCACCTACGACCAGAGCAAGGCCCAGTCGGGAAGCGATTTCAAGATCAAGGTGAAGGCCACGCCCATCGGCTCGGAAAGCGACACCTTCGCCACCGCCTTCGGGATCTCTCTTCCGAACACCTTGCAGGTGGGTTTGATCGGGGTCACCGGTCTGCCGATCGAGTTGCCATGGTTCGACCTGCCGCTGGACTTCTGGGACATGGTCTCGAACATCCCCAAGGTCGGCGAGAGCATCGCCAGCGCCGCCAGCAACATCGGCGTCAACACCGACACGCAGGATGCGCTGCCGCTGGGCAAATCGGAAACGTACCACGACGAGAGGGACTTGATCAGCTTCAATCTGACGGACAAAAGCCCGGCGGAATTGGCGCCGGAGATCTTCGACGAGATCCCCGAGTCCGTGCGGACCAATGCCGTGCGCGCCGTGAAGGTCGCGAACATGGCCAGCGACGCCGAAGCGATCGACATTCTCCAGGACGCGCTGGAGACGGCCCTTTCCGCGATCTACGACGCGCCCAACCTGACTCTGAGCGCCGATCCTTACTACGTCGTCGAAGGGGTGCGCCTGCGTCTGAACGTCAAGTGTTACATCCCCGAGGGCAAAGGTTCAGGCTATTACACGCTGTACTTCGACCGGCCCAACCAGGAACAGGAGATCGTCTTCAGAGACATCACGCCCTTCGTCGGCGACAACGACAAGATCCACATCGTCGTCGACAAGATCGCCTATGAATTCCGCGTCAAACAGGGCCTGACCGCCACGGTCAAGCTGTCCGTCCTCGACGTCGATCTGGACAACGTCGAGAAAGTGGTGACCTATCACACCGCCGAACTGACGCCTCAGGACGGCTTCCAGATCGAGGTCCCCCTGAAGAAGAACACCGCGACGCTCCAGAGCATGCGCGTCAATCCCGGCGCGACCTCGGCCTCGGTCAACTGGACCAGTCCGAACGTGCCGCTGATGGGCTACGTCAGCGTCTACGACAGCAGCCGCAAGTTCCTCAAGAAGGTCCAGGAGAACACCTACAAGAACGCGCACAACGTCGTCGTCACCGGTCTCCAGAAAGGCACGCCGTACGTCTTCGGCATCGAATGCGTCAGCAGCAGCGGACAACGATTCTCCGGAGGCGAGCTCCAGACCACCACGCACACAGATATTCCCACCAGAGTCACCGAGATGGTGTGCAACGACCTGTCTATGGGAAGTCCGCAAGTAACAGCGGGCCTGGACTACATCGACTTCCAGTGGACCACGAATGTCGCCGCCTCGACCGAGGTGCTGTATTCGCCTTCGCCTGATCTGTCCGTGAACCACATCGCGGCGGTGAAGAAACGCAGCGGCAACGTTGTCCAGGGCTGGGTCACGAGGGACAGCGGACGCGAATTCGTCACGAATCACTCGATGCGCATCACCGGCCTCGAACCCGGCGTCGAGTATCATTACAACGTGGTCTCGTGGACGTTCGAAGACCCCGAGAACGAGATCGACCCGCAGGACCGCGTCGGCGTTGTCGGCAGCGTGACCACGCTGTCCATCCCGCGCGCCTCCGTCAAGGTCAAGGCGCAGTTCCGCGACGCCGGCGTTCCCGACGTCCCGGTCATCGTGACGAAGACAGGCGACGCGGGCTATCGCATGGCCCTCATTACGGGCGTCGGCGGCCTTACTCCGTTGATCACATTCGACAAGGCCAACGCGACGTACCGGTTCGCCGTTCAGGGCCATCCGGCGTA
>CAZNSM010000309.1:0-4210 GCA_964575615.1 uncultured Pirellulales bacterium
CGACGAGTCGGGGCGCTAAATGCCGTCCTGCGACGAGGGGCCGAACCCGGGCGAGGGGATGGCGTATGCAGACGGGAACGACTAACATGGTGTCAGGCCGACAGGCCTGGTGATACGGTACGACCCGATTTTGGACGAATGGCGAAAGGAAAACTGATGAGAATGCAGATCGGCATAATCCTATTGTCTCTGGCGGTTCTGGCAGGTTGCGGCAAGAAGGACGACGGCACGCAGGCGAACCAGAACCCGGAACAGACGCCATCGGCTCCGGCGGCAACGGCGCCCGAGGCAACCGTGCCGATAGGTTCGCAGCCCGCCGCGACGGTGATGGCCGCCGTTCCCACCAAACTCGGCGACGCGGCTTATCCGCTGGCCGGACTGACCTGGGTCAAGGGCTCTCCCGTGACGATCGCGCCGGGCAAGGTGTATGTCGTGGAGTTCTGGGCGACGTGGTGCCCGCCGTGCCGCAAGAGCATTCCCCATTTGACCGAGCTGGCGAAGAAGTACGCCGATCGCGTGGTGTTCATCGGTGTCTCGGATGAGGACGTCGCCACGGTCAAGCCGTTCGTGGCCGACTTGGGCGACCAGATGGACTACAACGTGGCGGTCGACACTGCCGGCAAGGTGATCGATGGCTACATGGCGGCCTTCGGCCAGGGCGGGATTCCCACCGCCTTTATCGTCGATGCGCAGAGCAGGGTCGTCTGGCTGGGTCATCCCATGGGCGATCTCGAGAAAGTGCTCGATGAGGTCCTGGCCGGAACGTACACGACCGCAGGCTGAGCGCCCCGATGGCATCATCCGCAGGGCGACCTTCGGAGTGTGCTACAGCGTGTTTCCAGAGGGGAGCTTGGCAGGGCGGTGAGGAACGACGAGTTTGTACTTGCCCGTGACCGGATCGTTTGGAATTTCATCGACGATCTCCGTTCGAACGGAGATATCCCGGTCGAGGTGTTTCTGACGCAGCGCTTTGGCCACTCCCCTCTTGACCTGCAAGACGATTTCTTCGGATTTTCCAGTGGTCTTGAGGCGTAAGAGCATCTCTCGCGGTCCGGTCTGGACGGCCTGGAGTCTCGCCAGACCCGGCGTGTACAGCATGGCGAAAACCGCGGGATGAATGCAATCGCGGGTTCCATCCGCCTTCTCGAACCATAGCCTCTCTTCGGTTCGCCCGATGACATCCCTCACCAGCAGAAAAGGCCATCCGCACGGACACGGTGTGTCGGCCAGTTCGATCTCATCGGTCATCTCGTAGCGAATCAGCGGTTGCGTGTAGTTGTAGAGGTTGGTCAGCGTCAGGCGCCCCCGCGCACCGCCCGGCGCCTCGTCGATTTCGAAGCAGTGCCAGTCATCAAACAGGTGGATTCCCTTGTGGTGCGGACACGATGCGCCGATGGCAAGCGATTCGCTGGCGGCGTAGAGATTGACCGGACTGGTCGCGAAGGCGGATTCGATGAGTGCCCGGGCGCCGCCGTCCAGATGTTCGCCCGATGCGATGATCTTCCTCGGTTGGATGTGCAGGTTGCCCTGGAGCTGTTGTTCGGCCAGCGTGGCGAGTCCCGAAGGATAGCCACCCAGCAGATGGGGTTGAAACCGCTGCAACCGCTCCAGCGTCCGGTCGATCGGGTCATCGATCGACAGGGCCAACTGCTTGAAGCCGAGACGCGAAGCGCTTTGGGCGAGTTGGATTCCGGCGTAGTGCCCGCCGCTCTTGACGAGAAAGGCGTATCGAATTCGTCCCAGAGTGGGCCGATATCTCAGGACGCGCGTCCCCACGAGGGCCTGGGCGATGCGCCAGTCTGCGGCACCGTAGACAAACAGGCTCGGCTGTCCGGTCGAACCCGAGGTGTGCATGACGTGATACCTTCCTTTGTAGCGGACACCGGGGTCGTCACAGTCGTGCAGGAATCGCTCGATACCCGCTCGCGTGATCGCCGGATCGCAGACGAGCGCGTCGAAGTGTTCCATGACAATCTGCTTGTCGATGGGTGGAAGATGTCTCAGCTCGAGGGCGTCGAGCTTATCAGCGGTGATCCCATGCGTTCGATAATAGGTCCGGTAAAAGGTCGAACGGGACAGGACGTGTTCGAGAAGGCGGTGCAAGCGCCGCTTCTGCACCTCGAGTATTCGACAACGGCTGAGTCGTTCCTCTCGGCCGACCCGCCACATGGTTCCAAGCAATCGGGTGATCGACATGCCATTTCTTTCCTTCTTCGGATGCGTGCCGTGCGTCATCCAGGTGACCAAAGTGCAGGCCTCGCGAGAGGCCGGGTCTGCGTCTGCGGCCTCATACTTCCATCCGGGCAATGAGTGTATCGGTGGGATTACCGGACAGCAACCGGAAACCGATGATTGGTCTGCGGCGAGACGACATTCCATGCGGTAGGAGATCTGCGATCTCTGCGTGCGCATCCGGTGCTCGACAAGGTCCTGGCCGGAACGTACGCCGTTCCGGGCTGATCGTTTCGAGGCGAACAGCCCCGCCCAATGACTCCGGAATCCAACGCACAGCACGCTCCGCGTCACGATCTGTCTGTGGGACGCACGGGACGATCGGGCAAGAGAGGGGCTCTGTAGTCTCAGGCGGGTCATTACCGGACGCTGGTCGGCGCGAGAGCTATGGCCTCGTCAGGACGCGTTCTACGCCGCAGGGGGCGATGGCTGGTATTGTGACTTCTGTCACGTCGGTTGTCGATCGAGAGACGCGATTTCCCCTGTCGGTGCAAGTGATTTACTGCCGCAAAAACGGAATATGCACTTGCGGGAACGCCTGTTCAAAACCGATAGTATAATAGGTTGTTGGTTGCGAGAAAGGCCGCCCGGAGGAGGTGGGTCGCGGACCCTGTGGATTGCGGCCCGCGCAACCGCCGGGCGGACGTCACATATCGGACCTTGTCACCGACGTAGGACGTGCCCTTGGGATTCTGCGTCATAGCGATTGGGATTGCACAGTTATGAATCGGAGGCGAGCGGCGATTGCGGTTCTGTTCATGGCGGTCTGGACGGTCGCCCCGGCAGCGGTGCCGGCGGCTGCGGCCGAGCAGGGCGTTCCGGCGGAGAAGAAGCTCGTGCTCCGTACCGTCGCGCCCGACGGCATTTCCCTGTCCGGCGCGAAGGTCGGCACAGGACTGAACGTCTTCGAAGACAGCCAGGGCCATCCCCCGCAGACGATCGTGATGTGGCTGCGCGGGCAGAAGCGCTCCTGGCCCTTTGTTTCCGACGCGCAGGGACAGATCACGCTGACCGGCGAAGATGCGGATCACCGGAATTTCTACGCGCTCTATGAGTCCCGTGGATGGGCCGGCTACAAACAGGTGCTCGAAGGCAGCACGGGCAGCCGGGTGGACATCCGCCTGGAGCCAGCCTGTCGCGTGCACGGGCAGTTGACCAGTCGGGCCTTCGATCGATTGGGCTATCCGCTGTCCAAAACCGTGGCCTTCCTGTACGACTCGCGGGAGCGGCTGTTGATGTACTTCGTCTCGGAGCGGGGACGGTACGAGTTCCTGCTGCCGAGCGGCCGGTATGAGCTGGAGTGTGTGGGCGAGGGACCGGCCGGCATCGAGACGCAGCGCCTGCGTTGGGAATTGCAGCTCGAGACCGATCAGCGCGAGTTGGACTCAGGGGTGATCGATCTGGCGCCGACGAAGCTGGCCGAGCTGTACGGGCAGGCGGCGCCGCCCCTGAAGGGAATCGTCGAATGGAGAGGCCAGCCGCCGCTGGATTTGCTGCGTCTGCGCGGGAACGTCGTGGTCCTGGTCTTCTGGGGCAGTTGGAGTCGTCCGTGCCTGCAGACGATGCCGCAACTGATGGAGCTGCACGACATGTACGCCGAGCAGGGGGTCGTCATCATCGGCGTGCATGACAACTCCGTCGCGACGGTGGCCGAGCTGGACGCCAAGCTGGTCGAAGCGCATCAACTCTACTGGGGCCGGCGGGACCTGCCGTTCCCGGTTGGCCTCGACCGGGGCCCCAACTGGGGCGACCTGCACGATGCGTACGGCGTCGATCAGTGGCCGACCACGGTCGTGATCGATCCCAACGGCAACGTCGCCGGCAAGTTCAGCCCCTGGGGCGCCCTCCAGGCCGAGCTGCCACGTCTTCTCGGCCGGTAGCGTAGGCCTCGGCCCATCAATCATTCGGGCCACGCCATCGACATCCTTGGCGATCCGCCGGCCGGAGGGGTCGTAGGTGTAGGTGATCTGCTCCCAGT
>CAZNSM010000310.1:0-4199 GCA_964575615.1 uncultured Pirellulales bacterium
CGATGCCGCCCAGGCAGAGCCACCAGGGGAAGCTGAAGTACTGGATGAAGGGCACGCCCTCCCGTGCGGTGAAGCCATTGACCACCTGATTGATGACGAAGCTCACCACCCACGCCAGTGCCAGGCCGAACACGCCGCCCAGAAGACCGATCATTCCCGACTCAAAGAGGAAGATCCTCTGCACGTCGCCGTCGGTCGCCCCGACAGCCTTCATGACGCCGATCTCACGATAGCGTTCGAGGATCGACATCACCATCGTGTTGACGATCCCCAGCGAGGCGACGGTGATGCCAATCATGCCGACCGCCAGCAGGAACATGTCCATGATGATGAAGCCCTTCCGCATCTGGTCCAGTTGGTCCATCAGCGCAAAGGTCCGCAGCCCGCGTTTCTCGAGCGTCGCCTGGACCGACGCCACCTGCGAGGGCGAGGCAACTCGGACGGTCACCGTCGAATAACCGGCCATCTGCTCGGCGGGCTGGAACAGATCGGATACGCCCGTCAGCACGAGCTTGCGCATTCGACCGGCCGCGCCGGGAGGAATGTACACGTCGCTGCGGATCGGCATCGGGCCGCCAAACCCCATTCGCTCGATCACGCCGACAATGGTGAACGTGTATCGCTGATCGGAAATGGGCAGGCGTTGGTCGCCTCGAGCGAAGGCCATGCGCATCAGGCTGGCCAGGCTGAAGTCCAGAATGATGGTGCGGATCTCGACCTTTTGACCGACGGCGGTCTCGGGCTTCGTGTTGCCCAGGCGCCGCAACAGCGAATCGCTGATCATCATTTCGTTCGGATCATCGCTGGCGTACGGCTGCCCCGCTCGCAACTGAATCAGCCCCGACCGGCCCGCCTTGGCCGTCACGACCTGGATGAAGGTGAACCGGTCCTCCGTACCCAGCCGTACCTGGGCGGGGAAGCGCATCTCGGGAAAAGCGGCCTTGACGCCCTCGATCTGCACCAGTCCGTCGATGAACTTGTCGTCCAGCACCGTGACCGGCTTGTTGGGCTCGCCCGTCGGCACGGCGTCGGAATAGGTCTCGGGCACATCAGGATCGAATTCGGCGGGCTCGGGCTGCCTGCCGTGTCTCGGGGAAACGTTGATATAGTTCAACAGGTCCATCTCGTCGAACTGGTCGCGGATGTTTCGCTGGACGCCCTGCCCGAACGCAAACATGCAAACCAGAGCCCCGATACCGATGACGACGCCGCCGGTGGTCAGAAACGTGCGCAGCTTCTTCTTCCACAGGTTCGTCCAGGCCTGCTCGATATAGTCCGACGCTCTCATGGTCCGTCTCTCAAGGCCTTCTGCGAGACCACCGCGCCATCCTGGAGATACACCATCCGGTCGGCAAACTCGCGAAGCAGAGCCTCTCCATGGGAGATCATCACGACGGTCAGTCCCTGCTCGGCCCTCAGGTCGGCCAGGAGGCGCACGATCTGCTGTGACGTCCCGCTGTCGAGATTGCCGGTGGGCTCATCGGCCAGAAGGACTCGCGGCCGGTTCGCCAACGCCCGGGCGATGGCGACTCGCTGCTGCTCACCGCCGGATAGTTCGGTGGGCCGGTGGTTCATGCGGGCGCCGAGGTCGACCAGGTCCAGAAGCTCGGCCGCACGGTGCGCCCGCTCCTTCTTCGCAACGCCGGCAAACAGCAGCGGAAAGGCGACGTTCTCCAGGGCCGAATACGAGGCGACCAGGTTGAACGACTGGAAGATCATGCCGACCGTGTGGCGGCGAAACAACGCCAGCTCCGCCTTGCTGAGATCGGAAATCCGCCGGCCGTCGACGCGGATGCTGCCCGACGAAGGCGTATCCAGTCCGCCCAGCAGATTCATCAGCGTGGACTTGCCGGAGCCGGAGGTCCCCGTGACGCCCACGAACTGGCCGCGATCTACCGAGAGCGTCGCGTTGCGCAGAGCGACCACCTCGACCGAGCCTAAGGAGTAGACCTTGGTCAAATCCTGCGCCTGGATGAAACCGTCACCGTTCATGAGCCAGCAGGAACGCCTGCAACCCCTCCAGATCGTCCGTGTTGAGCAGGTCGACGCCCGCCGCGAGCAGTTGCCGCCAGAGCGCGTCCCGCGCGGGCGAACGCACCTCCGGCGTCGCCCAGAACCGCACCAGCCGGCCTCTTTCGTGGGCGGCCTGAACAATATGTTCGAGCTTCTGCGCCTCCGCATCGGGCATCGGCCCCTCACCCCTCCACGTAAAATGGCTGAGCCACCGATCGCTGATCAGCGGGACCAAGTCGGCGGGCGCATCGGAATCCAGGTCGGTCAGGCGGCCGTCGCAGCCGGCGTATCGGGTCTCCTGGGACCGCATCAGCTCGAAGGGGCGATTGCCCGAGACAACCACGAGGACCGCCTTGTCCTGGCGTCCCTCCGGCCCGAAGCTCGTCACGAGATCACGGTATTCCGCAAGGGTCTCGTGCAGCCTCCGGTAGGTCGGCTCGGCAGCCGACTTGAGATCGATCAACAGGAGAAACCGCATGCGGCCCGGGTAAATCCGCCCACCGTTCTGCCTGGCCCGCTCCCGCAGCGGATCGAGGTAGAGCGATCCCAGCGTGCGTTCCGGCCGGATCTCGCGGGCATCGTGGGCAACGCACAACTGGTCGCCGACGAGGAAGACATCGGCCTCCACGCTGGTGAAGCCGTGTGCAAGCGCATCGAAGAGCGGTCGGCGGTGCAGGTAATCGTTGTGCGCGTGGGCCTGCGCCAACGGGGTGACGTTCGCCTGCGTCAAAGCGACGGTCATCACAACGATGGATACACCCGTAATCACGTGCGGCCCCTTCAATCGCCCTGCCAAAGCCCCTTGGACCCACCGCTTGGCTTCTCGACCAATACCATAACGTCCCGGTCCAAAGGTGACAACAGAAAGGTACAATGCCCATGCAGTCCGTTCTGCGGCCCGCTTGGAGTCGGCGCGGAACGCCCGAGAATGTCGCCCTTTCGGCGCCGAAGCAGGATTGCACACCGGCAACTCAGCCCATAGAATAGTCCCGACTGACCGGGTAGGCATGCAGCAGGAGATTGGAGGTCTTCCATGGCGCGCTCAACATTTCTGGCCGTAGCAGCAATCATAGCCGCGATGTTCTTCGGGACGGTTGTCGCTCCGCCGTCGATCGCAAAGGCGCAGTCGCCGCAGACCGTCATGGTGCCCATGCGGGACGGCGTCAGGCTCGCCACGGACGTCTATGTCCCCGATGGCCCAGGGCCGTGGCCGACCGCCCTGATCTGCACGCCCTACAGCCGCAAAGGCGCCCAGGGATTCGCCAAACAAGCCATCGAGCGGGGATACGTCCTGGTCGCACAGGACTTTCGCGGGCGGTTCGACTCCGAGGGCGATGACTACCCCGTCTTCCTGGCCGGCGGCTGGGGCGAGCACCAGGACGGCTACGACACGGTCGAATGGATCGCGAAGCAGGAATGGTCCAACGGCAAGGTCGGCGGATTCGGGATGAGCGCGCCGGGAATCGCGCTGAACATGATGGCCCCCAGCCGGCCGCCGCACCTGACCTGCTGCTATGTCAGCGTCGCGTTTTCAAGCATGTACCACCAGGCCGCCTATCAGGGCGGCGCGTTCCGCAAGGCCCTGCTGGAGACCTGGCTGAGTCTGAGCAAATTCACGCCGAAGAATCTGGAGCTGTTTCGCGCCCATCCGGACTACGACGACTTCTGGCGAGCGTTCGATTGCGAGCGCGTCGCCGACCGGGTCAACGTTCCGACGATGTACGTGGGCGGCTGGTACGACATTTTCATCGCCGGCACACTCAACAGCTTTGTGACGGTCCAGCACCAAGGCGACCAGGGCGCCCGAGGCAAGTGCCGGCTCGTGATGGAGCCCTGCGGTCACGGCCGCAACGAAGACCTCGTCTTTCCCAACACCGGCCATCCCCAGGCAGCCGACCTGTGGAACTGGTTCGACGTCTGGTTGAAGAACGACGGCCAAGGTCTCCAGGACATCCCCGCCGTGCAATACTACGTGATGGGCGACCCCAACGACCCGAACACCCCGGGCAACCGGTGGCGCACCGCCGACGATTGGCCTGTCCCGGCGGAAATGATAAAGATCTACTTCCGCACCGACAAGCGGCTTCGCCTCCACCCGCCCGAAGAGCTGTTCGGTTCGCTGTCCTACACGTACGACCCGAAAGACCCCGTCCCCACGATCGGCGGAGCGAACCTGACGATCTCCA
>CAZNSM010000311.1:0-4183 GCA_964575615.1 uncultured Pirellulales bacterium
CGAGTCGTTGAGACGTCTGGGTGGCAGCCTCAAGTCCGCAGGACTTGGGGATGGCGGAGAGCACCACCGCCTCTCGGTACTCAAGCCGAAATCGTATCAGCCATCCCCAAGGCTCCGCCTTGAGGCTGCCACACGCTTGCCAGGATGTTTTCACACGCCCAGCCCTTTCCCAGGACACCGATACAATGTATAGTCTGCTCCACAGTGTGGCAGCCTCAAACGCGCAGCGTTTGGGGATGGTAGCCTTGACTGATGACGGGTGGCCGGCACGAATGAACGGCGCGAGGAGAAACGAATGAGCGGCAAGCCCAGCGTGTACGTCAACGAGTTGAAACACCATGTCGGCCAGGAAGTCGCCCTGCACGGCTGGGTCTACAACAGCCGGGCCAGCGGCAAGATCCAGTTCGTCATCCTGCGGGACGGAACCGGCCTGTGCCAGTGCACCGTCGAGAAGGCCAACGTGCCGGAAGACCTGTTCGAACGGATCAAGCACCTGGGCCAGGAGTCGTCGCTGAGCCTCACGGGAGTCGTCCGCGCCGACGAACGCAGCGTCGGCGGCTATGAGCTGGCGGTGACCGACGCCCGGATCATTGCCCCGGCCGAGGGCTACCCCATCACGCCCAAGGCCCACGGCGTCGACTTCCTGATGCGTCACCGCCACCTGCACTTCCGCTCGCAGCGCCAATGGTGCCTGGGCAAGGTCCGCCATACCGTAGTCGATGCGATCCGGCGGTTCTTCAACGACCACGGCTTCACTCTCGTCGACACGCCCATCTTCACCACGGTGGTTGGCGAGGACCAGACCTCGCTGTTCGAGGTGGATTACTTCGGCAGCCCGCTGCACCTGACGCAGACGGGCCAGCTCTATCTGGAGTCGGCCGCGATGAGCTTCGGCCGCGTCTACTGCTTCGGGCCCACCTTCCGCGCCGAGAAGAGCAAGACCCGCCGGCACCTGACCGAGTTCTGGATGGTCGAGCCGGAGGTGGCCTTCATCGACCTTCCCGGCCTGCTGGAACTGGCGGAGAACTTCGTTTCTTACATCGTCCGCCGCGTGCTGGAGGACAACCGCAGCGAGCTCCAGACGCTCGGAGCCGACATCCCGATGCTCGAGCAGATCAAGCCGCCGTTCTACCGGCTGACCTACAGCGAAGCCGTCGAAATCCTCAAGGGCCCCAAGACCGTGGAGTTCATGGCGCAAGATTTGGCCGACCTTCAGAGCGAGAAGGCCCGCGCCGAGGCGCGAATCGCGGAACTGGAGCAGCAGCAAGGCGGGCAGATCAAGCAGTGGCAGAAGGACAAGATCGTCGCCGAGCTGATTGACCTGCGAAGCGAACTGGCCGAGACGGAGACGAAGATCGAGAACAACCCCAAGCACGCCCAACTGGCCGCCGAGTTCACGTGGGGCAAGGACCTGGGCGGCTCCGACGAGACGATCATCTCGCGCATGCACGACAAACCGGTCTTCGTGACACGCTATCCGCGGGAGGCCAAGGCCTTCTACATGAAGACCGACCGCGCCGACGAGCGGGTGGTGGAGAATTTCGACATGCTCGCTCCGGCGGGCTTCGGCGAGATCATCGGCGGCTCGGTGCGCGAAGACGACTACGACCGCCTGCTGGCGCGGATTCACGAGCAGGGGCTCAACCCCGAGACCTACGGCTGGTACCTCGACCTGCGCAAGTACGGCTCGGTCCCCCACGGCGGATTCGGTCTCGGCGTCGAACGGACCTTAGCCTGGATCGCGGGCGAACGGCACATCCGCCAGTGCATCCCCTTCCCCCGCATGATGGACAAGGTCTACATCTAAGACCATTGAGAAGGGGCCTTGCCCTACGCATCGCCATGTTAGCGCCAGGTAAAGGTGTGAAAGCGATGCGTGGTTCCGTCCCATTCGGCGAGAAGATACTCGTGGCTAAGGATGGCCGTATCGGGTTTAGCCGCTTGCTTCTGCAACCATCGACGCATCTCGGGCAATACGCGATCTCGGAATTCTTCTCGCGCCTCCGGCGGGTAGATTTCCTTGCGCATGGCATACGCGGAAAACCACCCCTCTCGCTGTGGACTGTACGCCGCTTCACATACGACAGCTCGTTCGATCAGGCACGGACGAGGTTGAGTGCGCCGGTCGAAACCCCAAAAATGCCTGGAAGGATAGCCGAGGCCAATCCACTTTAGCCCGAGATCGCCAAATACCGCTTTCGCCTGGCGTCTGGTGCAGGCATAGCATTCGGTCTTCTGCAAAAATCCCACCCGCACATTCATTTTACTCTCGCCGCTCCGCTCCATGCGAATTCTCCCGCTCCACCTCCGCAGCTTTCGGCCCTTCGTCAAAAACAGACTGCAAAGCAAGCTTCGGTCCGTTCGAGGCCCCTTGCCAAGGGGAGGAAACCAGACACTCACGCCGTCTTGCGCAGGGACCGGACGGCGATAAGGTCGCTGTCGGCGACATGCCGAACATCGCGTTCGTTCAGCATGACCAAGGCTTCCGTCTTTCCCGCCGCCGTTACGAACTCAACTTCAAGTCCGTCAGGTTCGTAAACCTGCACAACGGCCCCAAGATCCCCCTTTTTGAGTCCGGCTTCCGGCATATCCTTGTTCAGCACAACCGTGTCCAAGGCCTTGAATCTCATCGGCTCTCTCCAGGATACGCGGTGACAAATCGAGGAATCTGCTCACCGACCAGTACTATCCAGATGCTGACAACTTCTCTTGTTCTTCCCGTCGGCCCCACCATTGTACCACGAATCTCATACTTTCTGCCATGCGTGGTCTCCTGCCGCAGAACGGCATCTTGAGCAAGATGCTGCCGAAAAAGCATGGGCAGGAGCGCGGCGGACACATGCGGTGGATCGCCCCGGTCCATCCGAAGGTCAACGACCTGACCACCGACATCAAGCAGGCCATCGACAGTGGTGCCGACTTCATCTGCGTCGGCATGTTCGAATTCCACGCCCGCGAGAACGCCATCATCGCCCGCAACGCCATCGCCGGTGGTGCCACCCACCCCCGCTCACGGCATGGCTGAGGCTTTCGTACATCACCCTGACGATTGCGCCCTTGTGCATGCGCTGACAGGCTATCGTTAGATCGGCACTTCCTGTGCTCAAATCGAACGAGCTTCCATGCCACGTCAACGGAAGGAGTCAGGGACCGTATCAGCAGGTTGCACTAAGATTCGTCGTCAGGTAGAATGCAAACGACGATGGAAACCGATTCGCACGTTGCCCCGCGAAAGCAACTGTCACCTGAGCACGCGGGAGTCAGGGAGGCTGACAGATGCTCTTCAAGACCGAGTACTTTCCCCGATTCAGTGACGGTATCGCGAAATCCTTGAGCACGTTCTCATCGAACGCTGCCTTGAGTATCGTCGTCATCTGGGATGCCGTGCGTTTCCACCTCTATGATGTGGACTTGGGCCGGCTCATAAATGTACTCGAGCGAGAACTCCCGTCTGACGATCTTCTCGGAAGACTCCCCTTTGAGATGTCTGAAAGTGCTCACATGTCTTTAGCCGAAAGCAATTATCGGATTTTGTCTGCACGTTTCTACCACTACTACCTATCTCGGCTCCCAATACTATTTCGATACTACCACATCATCAAGAGACACCGAAAGAGAAGCCCTAGCACCGTCGAGATCAAGAATATCGTTCGCCAGTGCGTGAGGCACTTCTCCGAGTCATTCTCCGATATAAACTGCGCCCTTACTAATGATGAGTATTTCAGATTCTCCCGCCTCAGACAGTGGTTCGTGAGGCCGAGCGTTCGATGGGATGCAGTCTATTCGGTTGAATGGCTCTGGGCTGCACTGAGGACTACCTATCCGGATATCCTGGCGGCCGATAATACTGGTAGCATCACAAACCACGTCATAGAGTCGAGTTTTCCAATGTTCTGGGACAGGTTCGCAGAGCGTTACCTCTATTGCATGAAGTTCTATGCGTCCTCTGGTTGGTTCGTTGGGGACATGGACATCAACGAGCTCGATTCCGCACTAATGGAATCTGAACACAAGAACCCGACTTCGAGCGGCAAACCGGCCCTTCACCCGCGCGGTGACGCGTAGAATACGTGCATTGAGAACCCCTTCAATGTTGAAGTTGGCCTGCTGTAGCGCCATTTGGCAGGAGCGGTAGTTGTCAAGTCGAATGAGACAGTTCCTTTTTGGAATTAAGCTCTAATTC
>CAZNSM010000312.1:0-4163 GCA_964575615.1 uncultured Pirellulales bacterium
CTATCTGCGGGCCGAGCCGGCCGCGTTCAGCGTCGCCCGACAGTGCTTCTGGCAGTCGGCCCTTTCGGCGATCATCGGGCCTTTTCTATTCTTGCCGTTGGCCTGGCTGATGCGCATGGACAGGTTGAGGCGCAGGCGTCACGCCTCCGTGGCAAGGACAAGATGAAGCCGCCACCGGCCTGGCGCAAGCGAGTGAAGTTATGTCCGCACGACGAGACTATCAACCGTTTGGAATGTCGAATCGAGTCGGCATGTACGACAGACGGGTCAAGGTATTCATCGCCGTGAGCCTGTCGCTGCTGCTGGTCGGCGTGCTGCGGCTGGCGCAGATGCAGTTGCTCGCCAGCTCCTCCCTCCAGGACGAGATCGCCGCACTGAAGCTGCAGCGCGGCAGGTCCAGGCAGCTCAACACCCTTCGCGGCCAGATCCTCGACCGACACGGCAACGTCCTGGCCACCGACAGCCCTCAGTTCCAGATCGCCATCGACTACCGTCTGACCCGCTTCTGGGACGACCGCATCGTTGAGGCCATGAGACTGCTCGCCAGGGACAAGGCGGTCAACCCGTCCCTGTACGACCTCGAAGAAGAGATCGAGACCCGGCGGAGCGATCTGCGGCGCATCATCCACGATTGCAGTGCGTTCGGCGCCAGCGCCACTTATGTAGAAGGCCGAATCAGAGACCTCAACAATGCCAGGTGGGATTTTCGAACCTTCATTGCCTGGTACCGCAGCGGCCCCGACCCCAATCTCATTGCCCGCTACCAGGGGCGCGTCAACAGCATCCCCCTGTCCGAGGCCCAAGCCGACTTCGAGCGACGTTTCCCCGACCGAACCGAGAGGCTCAAGCGCATCGTTCGCGTCGACGATCTCGCCGGCCTGTATGGCAGCCAGCCCCTGCTCGATCTCAAGAGCGAAGACGACATCTTCGCCGCCCAGATCGAGTTCATGGACATCAACGATGTGAGCATCGTCCCGAAAGGCCAGCGGCAATACCCTTACGGCTCCGTCGCCGCCCAGACGATCGGCTGGGTCGGACCGGCCACGCAGGACGACGACCAGGAGCTTTTCAAACACGACCGCCTGGCCAGGTACCTCGAAGGCGAAGTCTGCGGCCGCCGACCGGGCGTCGAGTACGTCTGCGAGGCCATCCTGCGCGGCCGGCGCGGCGAGCTCGTCTACGACATCGACCGCAAGCTGATCCGCCAAAGCGAGACCGTCTTCGGCCAGGACGTCCAACTGACCCTCGACATCGAACTCCAGCGACGCATCGAGAACTACCTCACCGACCGCACGCTCAACCCCAACTACTCGGCCCCGTCGGCGGTCGTGGTGATTGAGATCCGCTCCGGGGATATCCTGGCCCTCGTCTCGACCCCCACGTACGATCTCAATCGCGTCCGTTACGATTATGGCAGGCTGGTCAGCGACCCGAACGAGCCGCTGTGGAACCGGGCGATCAGCCAGCAGTATCCGCCCGGCTCGTCCATCAAGCCGCTCATTTTGATCGCCGGACTCGAGGAAAAGGTTGTCGCCGCCGACGAGATCATCCACTGCCCCTCGGCGCCGGCGCCCCAGGGCTGGCCCAACTGCCTGATCTACAGGGACCATCACGTCGGCCACGACACCAAATGGGACAACAACGGCCGCAATGCCATCAAGGGCAGTTGCAACGTCTACTTCTCGCGCCTGGCTGATCGGATCGAACCGGAGGTGCTCCAGCGGTGGCTGTATCAATTCGGCTACGGGCACGAAGTGCCGCTGAATTACCCGCCTGTGCAGTCGGACGAGATTAGGCCGCGTCAGTTGATCCAGGCCCAGGGACAGATCAGCAGCGCGCGGATTCCGGAAGGGACTCGCCTCCGCTCGCTCGCAGAAATCCCTCCTCTGAGCAAGGGCCATCGCAGGTTGTTCGGCATCGGGCAGGGCAATCTCTGGGCCAGCCCGCTCCAGGTGGCTAACGCCTTTGCCACGCTCGCCCGCGGCGGCCTGGCCCGGCCGGCTCGTTTGTTCCTGAGCCCCGGATCGCCGGTGCCCGGGCCGGGCGATGATCTGGTGGACCTGCAAATCTCCGCCGCGACGTTGCAGGTCGTCTACGATGGAATGGAAGCCGTTGTCAACGAAACGGGCGGCAGCGCCCACACGGCGTTTCGGCCCAGCGGTCTGGCCGCACAAGGCGTAAAGGTCCTCGGCAAGACCGGCTCGACGGAAAGGCCTTATCATGCGTGGTTCGCCGGCTTCGCCCAGGACGATGAAGGGGCCAAGATCGCCATCGCCGTCCTCATCGAAGGTGGTCAGCACGGCTCCAGCGACGCAGCCCCCATCGCGCGCGACACCATTCAGTTCTGCGTCGACGCCGGCTACCTCGGGACGCCATCCGACGTAACGATTCCGACGCGCACCGACGCCGCAAGCCGTTAGCAGGCAGACGGGACGGGCTCGGCCGCACATGGATTTCGAGCCGACGCCGGCGCAATACTCAGCGGGCGGGCCAAACGTCCCAGCACTCCTTCCAGCACGTCGAAGAACCCCTCGTTGTCGGGCCAGAGAATGCGGTCGTCGTTTGGAATCGGCTCGTCGATCTGGCCGAGGAAACGACCCAGCGTCGCTTCGTCCAGTCGCCGAGCCGACTGGCCCAGACCGAGCTGGTCGATGTAATGCGCGTTGATCGTCTGCTCGTACTGCCCGGGTAGAGGCAGAATGAGCATCTTCTTCCTCAGGTGCATGCACTCGCTGATCAGCGACAATCCCGCGGAGGCCACCACACCCCGTGCCGACGCCAGGTCCGCGAGAAAGCCTTCGGTCGAGGCCCGCTTGAGCACGCAGTTGCCGACCATGGCCTTCCTGTCAAAGCCATAGACGTAGAACAACTGGTGAGGAAACCGCCTCAGCACGGACCGAAGTCGCGACTCCTCAGTCCCGGTTGTCCAGTAAACGATCACGTGCCCGCCGTCGGACGCCGTCAGTTTCGTCACCGCCGGGCGGACGATCGGCGGCGCCAGAATCGCCCGATCCGTCTTCAGAGGAGCTTTGAAGAAATTGGTCACCACGTATGTCGCCGCCCGGATACCGACACACCGAGTCACCGCGGTGGCGCTGGCCCGCGACACGATATGCCGCCAGCGATGCTGCAGCCGGCAGACCGTCAGGATATGCTCGTTGTCCAGGCTGATGAACGGAACGCGATGGCGCCAGGCCCACCAGCCGGTGAACGGCTCGAAATCCGTCACGACCAGATCGGGATCGAACGGCTCGTACACATGTTTGAACAGCCGGTGGTTGCCGCTGTGGGACTGCATGGACGCCAGCAGGTTTCGCAGGAACGTTCGCGGCGCATCGATGCGTCCCCGGCGGTAAGTGAACGACAGGCCGAAGATCTCCCGTACCCGCTCGCCATAGATCGATCGCAGATAGAGCAGGGCCTTGTGCGAGGCCACGAACATGACCTCATGGCCCGCATCGAGAAACCGTTGGCCGATCAGGTGCGCCCGGCTGCTATGGCCAAACCCCTCTCCCGCCACTGCATAGATAATCCTGGCCATCCCTCGATCTGCTCCTGTCCGTCGACGGCCGCCCCGACCCCGTGGCCAGAGACCCCTGAACCGCCGGCACCCAGTGTACCACGACTGGCGGGCAACGCCACCCCGCCGATCGCGAAATGTCATGGCGGCGGACGCATGGAGGTGAGACCTAACGGGCCCGGGCGACGGTCTCAGAGGGAGTGGGTTTTTGGGGGCCTTCGAGGTAGGTCAGGGTGCGTTCGATGATCGCGCCGGCCACGGGGGCCGCGATGGTGCCGCCGGTATAGCCCTTGCGGAGGGCGTAGTTGGGCCGCCGGACGGAGACGAGCACGACGATTCGCGGGTCCTCGGCGGGTGCGCCGCCCATGAAGGAGGCCACGTAGGCACGCTCCTCGTAGCCCCGGCCATCCTTCTTGGCCAACTGAGCGGTGCCGGTCTTGCCGAAGACCTGCCACCTTTCGAGCTTGGCTCTCTTACCTGTCCCGTCGTTGACCACGGCGGTCATGGCGTCCTGAACGATCCACTTGGCGACCTCGGGCTTGATGATGTACCCAACACGCAGGGCCGGAGGCCGGATGTCAACCACCAAGCCATCGGGCTTGACCACCGCCTTGATCACGTGCGGGCGGATCAGACGGCCTCC
>CAZNSM010000313.1:0-4121 GCA_964575615.1 uncultured Pirellulales bacterium
GGCCTCGTACGGCAACGACCCCGCCCACTGGCACGCCGCAACCCCATCCCCCGGAGGCGCAGGCGGATAGCGGAGGTGTAACCATCGTCCAGGCTGTTGCCCCTGACATGATGCCGCCGCTGGGGCCGAAAAGGGTCTGTTCGGTACCGGCGCCACTGCGGCTTCGGCGTTGAGAAGGTCCGCTAACGCGATTCTAATAGTCCCTTGACTCAGAGGGTCGACTTTTGGTAAAATAGGAAAAGAACCTGGGCTGGGCTTAGTGTATCCAGCCCTCGAAATGGCGGTGTTAGTGGAGGAAATCTTGCCGGGGGTACGTGGGGTCTCTCGTTACTTGTGGTAGGAGGAACTGTGCCGGCTTGGAATACAGACAGCCGGAGCAGAGATTCCCGAGCGCAGCAACGCCCATTGGATTGGCAAGAAGCACCAGCATGACAACAGGCCAGACAACGGGAAAGACACAGGACTGCGTTCTTCCGGCTGCGGGAAAGAACAAGGCTCCGGCGCCGATAGCAAAGAAAAGCGGCGATCGCATGCTGGCGTGCCGCTACGAGTTGAAGTACCTCATCAGCGACGCCAAAGCGGCGGCCATCGAACGCTACGTGCGGCAGTTTCTGGAGTACGACCGGTACTCCAAGCTCCAACGCGGCGGGATGTACCCGATCGTCAGTCTGTATTGCGATTCGCCGGACATGCAGTTGTGCCGGGAGACGCTGACCGGCCAGAAGAACCGTTTCAAGCTTCGGATTCGAAGCTATACGGATGAGCCGGAGTATCCCCGGTTCTTCGAGATCAAGCGGCGGATCAACCGGGTCATCATGAAGAGCCGGGCCCGGGTCATGGATGAGGATGTCAAGCCGTTGCTGGCAGGACGGCGGCTGCCGCCGCGCGGGTATACGACGGACGAAACGGCGTTGAACCAGTTCCAGCTCTACACCATGACCGTCAACGCCGGGCCTCGCGTGCTGATCCGTTACATGAGGCAGGCCTTTGAGAGCACCTCGGAGAATCGGGTGCGAGTGACGTTTGACCGGGAGCTGTGCTACAAGGTCACGGACGCGCCGCTGGTTCGCCTCGGGGGTTCCGGCTGGCAGCGGAACGCCCTGACCGAAGGGCATGCAATACTGGAAATCAAGTTCACGGGAACGTTTCCCGCGTGGCTGATCCGCCTGGCGGAGCTGTTCGAGCTCGACGCCCGATCGGTGTCGAAGTATGCGACGTCGATCGAACAGGCCTGCACGCTGGGATTTTGCGCTCCTGTGGTGAGGAACGGGTGGCATGGATAGACTGTGGCAACTGATGGAAGAGACGCCGATGGGCGGGCCGTTCAACCCGCAGAGCGTCCTGCTGAGCCTGCTGCTGGCGTTCGTGCTCGGGCAGGTGATCGCGTGGGTCTACTATGCCACGCACAGCGGATTGTCCTACTCCCGTTCGTACGTGCAATCGCTGATCGTGATCACGGTCGTGGTCGCCATGGTCATGGCGGTGATCGGCAACAACATCATCACGGCGGTCGGCCTGATGGGCGCGCTGGCGATCATCCGTTTTCGCAACGTCCTGAAGGACACGCGCGACATCTCGTTCATCTTCTGTTCGCTGGTGGTCGGCATGGCGGCCGGCTCGCACCGGTATGCGACGGCCATTATCGGGACGGTTGTGCTGTGCCTGATCATCCTCTATCTGTACTTCGCGGACTTTGGCGCCCATGAGCCGCACAACGGATTCCTGCGATTCAGCCTGCGCGGATCGATCGGGCCGGACCATCCGATCACGACGGTTCTGCGTCGTTTCTGCGGGAACTACACGCTGATTTCCGTGCAGGACTCCGGTTTCGGCGGACCGGCCGACTATGCGTATCAGTTGATGATTCGCAATGCCGCCCGGAATGAGGAATTGATCTCGGAACTCGAGCGCGTCGAGGGAATCGAAAACATCAGTCTGACCATGCAGGAGCAACTGCTCGAGGTTTAGCCGCGACATGAAGACGAAACGCTCTGGAAACGATCATCTCCGCAAACGCTATCTGCTGCGGCACGTTCTGCCGGCCACCGTGTGGCTGACGGCGGTCGGCGCGGTGGTCTGGCTGTTCTATCAGCGGGCCGAACGCTTCCAAGTCGTCGGGATCGCCCAGGGCCAAATCCGCCAGATCGCCATGAACTGCACGGGGCGCATCCGCAACATCTCCGTCGATCTGTTCGAACCGGTCCAGGCGGGCCAGACGGTGGCGATCGTCGATACGCTTCTGGACAACGAGCAGACGCTCGAAGCGGACTTGAGAGCGCAGTTGGCCGTTGCGGCTGCCGAAGCGGAGCGCCTGGCATCGCTGCTGATTCCCACACAGGATCAGTTGGAAACCGACATGGCGGGCCTGAAGATCGACCGAGCCGACAACGAGCGAAGATTTGACACCGATGTTGAGGGCGCGCGCGACCGCATGCATGAATTACAGGGGACCATCGCGTACGACCGTGGGACCCTGGATGACCTGGGCATGGAGGTGAAGATCCTGGAGGATCTGCTGAGCAAGGAGGCGATCGCGCCCTATGAGGTAGAGAAGGCGAGATTCCTGTATAAGAGCCTCGAGAGCAAGCTGAGGGAAAACGAGCGGCAATTGGAGCAGACCAGGGAAGACCTGCAAAAGGCGGAGGAACGACGCGACCAGTTCTCTCAGCAGGGTCTGCCGGAGCCGAGCGTCGATCATGCCCTGGAGGCGATTCGTAAGGAGATCACGGTTCAGGAGGAACTGATGAAGGGGCTGCTGGCCCAATTGACGGCGCTGGAGGCTCGCCGGTCTGTGGAGCTGAAGTCTCCGATTGACGGCGTGGTGATCGCCGTTCACGGCCAGGCGAACGATGCTCTCCTGCAGAGGCCCGGCGAGCAGACGGTGCGGCGTGCCGGGGAGGTGGTTCCCGCCGGCGATCCGATTCTGGTCGTGGCGGGGATGGAGCCGACCGAGATCGTTGCCTATGTCAACGACAGTCAGTTGAAGCTCCTGAGAGATCATATGACCGTGAAACTGGTCAAGGCCAGGGAACCTGCGCAGATCGCGCAATCACAGGTGCTGCGGATTGGCCCGGTCATCGAGCTGATGCCGCAGCGTCTGTGGGTCAATCCAAACGTTCCCCAGTGGGGACGGCCGGTGTTGATCGGCATTCCTCCGGGATTGTCTGTGGTCTCCGGCGAGGTCGTCGGCATCAGCGGGCTGTAGCGCCTGCGCAATCGTCTCGTCGACGCCGTCAACAGGGTAAAGGCGGATGGAACAGTGACAATCGCATCGCACAACCGATACTGGATCGCACGGGGCATTCTGTGCGCCGCCTGTCTTTTTCTCCTGATCGGTTGCGGTCCGAAGAGCTACAAACACGATGCCGACGAGAAAGTCTACGGCTTTGTGGACAGCCGATGGGAGCCCGAATTCGGGCCGCAGGCGAACTACCGCATCACGGGCGCGACGCCCTCGCCCGACGATATCGACATCGACCAGGTCGAGCAGATCGAGAAGGTCGTCTCGGAGACGGGGACTCTCACGATTCCCCAAGCGGCGACCATCGCCCTGGCGCGCAATCGCGACTACCATCTCCAGAAAGAGCTGCTGTACACGATGACGCTGGACATGCGTCTGATCCGTCACTCCTACGAGACGCAGTTGTTCGGCGGCGGCACGGCTCTCTACTCCAATGACGGCACGAATGAGCGGGTGGTTGTGGAGCCGAATCTCGGCTTCAACCGCCTTCTGGCCACCGGGGCGGCGGTCGGGACTACGGTCGGCGCGCGATGGGCGGATATCCTCATCGGGCTGGGAAGGCACGGCTGGACGGGCACGTTCGGCGCCAGTGTGGTTCAGCCTCTCTTGCGGGGCAGCGATCCGCGCGTCGTTCGAGAGCCGTTGACTCAGGCGGAGCGCAGCGCCTTGTACCAGATCCGCACCGTGTGCCGTTTCCGGAAGCTGACCATCGTGTCCGTCGTCATCCTGTACCACGAGGCCCTGGAATTGCGCGACATGGCGGAGAACGCGGCCCGCTACGTGGAGGCCCTCCAGGTGTTGGAAACGCGCGTGGAGCCGTTGGTTGCCGCCGGACGCCTGTCGGACGAGGAACTGGCCCAGGTTCGTCAGGAGATTCTGC
>CAZNSM010000314.1:0-4114 GCA_964575615.1 uncultured Pirellulales bacterium
GATCGGCGTCCTCGTATTCTGGAGGGTCATCGTAGGGGAATGGCGCCATGTTGGGGATCGTACAGTCTGCATACAGTGGAATCTCGTATGCCTGGCGGACCAAGGTGGTGCCCCACGTAGACTTGCTGCCAGCATCCAGGAAGGCCCACTCGTTTCTTCCATAGCTGCCGAGCATCTTGAAGTCCTTACGCCAGAGCCCGTGTTCGAAGTCAGTAGAACCCAGATCCGCTGTCCAGGCCGAGAAGGTGCCTCCCCACGGAAGCCGCTCGCGCGGCGCAAGGCTCGTCGCGGCAGGGCAGAGGGCAAGTTCAGGATACGCCGGATTGGGTTCATACGTAAACGGCCACATGCGTGCCGCATTATATGATGGCGGCAGCATTCCGTCGTGGTCGTGTACGTACGCAGCAAGGAGGAGGCCTGTATAGCGGATCTTCATCTGGCAGGCAGCGGCTTGGGCATGCCTCCGAGCCACATGCAGAGCCGGCAACAATAGCGATACGAGCAGGACAAGGATGGAGATGACCACCAGCAGTTCGATCAGCGTGAATGCCCGCTCGCGTTCGTTTCGCTTTGTCGCGCCCATCGCCTTCGCACTCCTTCGTGCAACCAGGAGTCCATCCCGCACTACTCACTCCGCAATGCTCAGGCGCCACCACTCAAGCTACATTTTCGCAACCCGCTCCAACCCTGTCAACCCAAAATCCAAAACACTCCACGAAAAATCCGGCCCCGGTTCGGATGGTGGCAGAGGTTCTGGCTAAACACAGCCTTTTATTTCCTGTTTCTGGCTCGCTCGCGGCTTAACTGACGGTGTGCTTGCCGGCCTTGCGGGCGTAGTATTGTTGCTCGATCCAGGCGTAGGTCTTGCGGAGGCCGTCTTCGAGCGGGGTGCTGGGGGCCCAGCCGAGAACCTTGCGGATGAAGGTGTTGTCGCTGTTGCGGCCGCCGACGCCTTTGGGGGCGGCGAGGTCGTATTTGTGCTTGAGTTTGACGCCGCCGATCTTCTCGGCCAGCCGCATGAGGTCTTCGATCGAGATCAGGTAGTCGGAGCCGAGGTTGATCGGCGTGGCGATCAGCGCGTCGCAGTGCATGATCATGTCGATGCCGAGGACGCAGTCGTCGATGTACATGAAGCTGCGCGTCTGCGTGCCGTCGCCCCAGATCACCACTTCGTCGAGTCCTTTGTCCTTACACTCGATCACCTTGCGGCACAGCGCCGCCGGCGCCTTCTCCCTGCCCCCGTCCCAGGTGCCGGGCTCGCCGTAAACGTTGTGAAAGCGGGCGACGTGCGTTTCAAGTTGGCGCTCGGCCCAGTACTCCTGGCAGACCATCTCGCTCAAGAGTTTCTCCCATCCGTAGCCGCGTTCGGCCATGGCGGGGTAGGCGTCGGACTCTTTCAGGGCGCGGACGTTGGGGTCCTTCTGGAGGTCGGTGTTGTAGGCGCAGGCGGACGACGAGAAGAAGTACCGCGTCGCACCGGCGCGGTACGCCGCCTCGATCATGTGGGTGTTGATCAGCACGCTGCGCAGGCACTCGATGCGAAACCGCTCGATGAAGCCCATCCCGCCCATGTCCGCGGCGAGATTGTACACCTCGACCGCGCCCTCGCAGGCCCGTCGGCAGTTGTCCGGCTCGCTGAGGTCCAGGCACAGGCACTCGACGCCCGGCGTCCGCTGGTACCACTGCGGCAGCGGCTTCTTGTCGATCGCGCGAATCCGCCGGAATCCCTGCTCGTGGAAATACCGCACCAGCGCTCCGGCGATGAACCCACCGGCCCCGCCGACCACAATCAGATCGTCCTTGTCCAGCACCGACGCCGCCGTGGGGTTCTTCTTGCGTCCCATCTCGTGTCCTTTCCTATAGGCTCCGTCGCATTGCCTTTCGAGCCTGCACCATATTGACTTCTCAGCCGAATCGCCGTGGATTATAATATGGGTGCAGCCCGATGGAAATGTCAAATGTTGTCCAGAACATGACCATTCTTGACTGGTCGCCATGAGCCACGAAATCCGCGATACCGGCAGCGTCCCGACGTTCTACTCGAACCAAGTGCTCGAGGCCGAGCGGTTCTACCTCGACGCGGTCGGCAGCGTGCGTCAGCCGCTGGCGGTGGTCTGCGGCGGGCGCGAGCGCTGCGGCCCGGACTACCGCATCGACCGCGCCGACTTCCCCTTCCACTCGATCGAGTTCGTCGCCCGCGGCAAGGGCACGCTGACCCTCAAGGGCCGGACCGAGGCCCTCTATCCGGGCCGAGTCTTTTCCTACGGGCCCGGCGTCGCCCACCTGATCGCCGCCGGAGGACCCGAGCCGCTCGTGAAGTACTTCGTCGATTTCACCGGACCAACGGCCGCCAAGGTCTTGCGCGACAACGACTTGGCGCCGGGGACCGCCGTCCGGATCGCCTCGCCCGATGCAGTCCTGCGGATCTTCGACGACCTGATCGCCGCCGGCTGCTCCGGCACCCGCCAGGGGCCGGCCATCTGTGCCAAGCTGGTCGAGCTGCTGGTCCTGAGGATCGCCGAAGCCGGGCTCCTCGACGACCCGTACCGCAGCGCCGCCTTCGCCACCTACCAGAGCGGCCGCCAATATATCCGCAACCACTTCGCGACGCTGCGCACCCTGGAGGAGATCGCGGAAAGCTGCCATGTCGACGAGGCCTACCTGTGCCGGCTGTTCAAGCGGTTCGACCGCCAGAGCCCCTATCAGTACCTCACCCAGCTCAAGATGGCCCAGGCCGCCCGAGCCCTCCAGCGAAACGACAAGCTCATCAAGCAGGTCGCGTTCGAGCTGGGCTACAGCGACCCGTTCCACTTCTCCCGCGCCTTCAGAAAGGTCTTCGGCCTCTCCCCCGCCGCCTTCCGCAAGCTCCGCTGAGCCGCAACGCGGCAGCCCGTAGAACCGGTAGGATGGACTTCAGCCCATGCGGTCTGTTACGCAGGCGCCGAAAGCAGATACGTATGACTACGTACGCCTAAAGGTATGTCGCGACATCGAGGGGGGAGGACCCGTATCGGGTATCTGGTATCTCGTATCTCGCGGGGGCGGGAGTGAGGACGCAGGGCGGAAGGGTGCGGGCCGGAGACCGTAGGGAGCAGGCTGGAGACCGCAGCCCGTAGGGCGCAGGAAGAACGGACTCAAAACCAAGCACTCAACACTCAAAACTCGTCGCCGCCGAAGGCCGGTACGTATGACTACATACGCCCAAAGGTATGTCGCGACATATAGCGGGGCGAGCACGACATTGGGGGCGCCTGGGAATTGGGGTGAGCGCCCATGCTGTCGAGGGTGCTGCGCGAGGCGGCGTGTATGGGGCGGACGAATCGGTAGAGGGGCGGTGCCGTGACTTTGATGTCCCGAAAAGGCCAGGGGTGCAGAGAAACCGGGGACCGGGCGGACGTCATTCGTATCTCGTGGCTCGTGTCTGGTATCTCGTACGGGCGAAGGTGAGGACGGAGGTCAGAAGGGTGTGAGGGGCAGGCGGTACGGTGCTGGCCGGAGACCGGAGGCGGTAGGACGCCGGAAGAACGGACTCAACACTCCGCGGCCGTAGGCCGCCCAATAGTCAATCGTCAATAATCCATAGTCAATTCCCTCGCTCAGCACTCAAAACTGGCGTGAGCCGCAGGCCGCGACCCCCTGACCATCCCCCCTCCTCGACCGTCTGGCCCGCCCGGCGGACGCCCACCTCTGACCCCACCGAGACGCCACCCGCCATTTCGCCCTGGCGAAAAAGTGCCGGACACCGTTTCGTTCCTCTTCCAAGCATTTCAAAGCCAGAATCTATCAGTTCATCCTAAAGTCTCTGCAGCTGAGTGTCGATCTGCACAAGGAGGACGACTTGGGAAGGGAAACACTATGAATCACAGCTACGAACAAGCCTGTTGTGCGATTATCGACTTCCTCGTTGATCTCCGGGACAAAGGGGCTAAGACGCAGGATGAGGTGGTTGCTGCGCTTGGGCATCTGGCCGAGATCAATAGCCACGATTTCGCCTGGGACCACCTACAACAGAGAAATCAGAGAATGTACGATGAGGTCCAGAACTGGGTGCTGCGTAATCCACCTGAGCTATAGCCCAGGAGGTGGACTGCAAGCACCCCTGACGACCCTTCGC
>CAZNSM010000315.1:0-4109 GCA_964575615.1 uncultured Pirellulales bacterium
GCGTTCAATGCGTTCGGCCTGACGGGTATTGCTGTCGATCGTGACGACGACCCCGTTGATCCGAACATCGCCGGTGGCGATCTCGAACGGCACCGGCATCTGCGTACGGAAGGACTTCAGAACGCAGTCGCTCTTGCGGCCCAGCACCGAGTCATGTGCGCCGGTCATCCCAATATCGCTGATATACGCCGTGCCTTTGCGAAGAATCTGCTCGTCGGCGGTCACCACGTGCGTGTGCGTTCCGAAACAGCAGCTTACCCGCCCATCGAGATGGTAGCCCATCGCGATTTTCTCACTGGTAGCCTCGGCGTGAAAGTCCACCACCAGAATGTCCGCCTCCTTCTGGAGTTTCGGAATCCATCTGTCCGCCGCCGTGTAGGGGCAGTCCGCTGGTTTCATGAACAACCTGCCGATCAGCGTCAGAACGCCCACGACAGGTCCTTTGCCCGTTTTATACAGTGCCATGCCTCGACCGGCGGCGTGTTCAGAGAGGTTCGCCGGCCGGCAGATGTTGTCGTTCCGTTCGAGAGTCTCAATGATGTCATGCTTACGAAAGGCGTGGTCGCCCAGGGTGATCAGGTTGACGCCGTAGCGCAGCAGCTTGTCGTAGATCTGCGGCGTCAGTCCCGACCCGCCGGCGGCATTCTCGGCATTGGCGACGACGCAGTCGATGGACTGCTCGCGGACAAAGGCCTTCAGTTTGTCGGCCAGAATCCGTCGGCCCGGTCGCCCCACGATATCACCGATGCACAGTACGTTCAGCCTCATGGCTTCCTTTCGACAAGCGGACGCGGGCGCGCCCCATATCGTGGCTTACCTGGCGTATTCGATGCAGCGGACCTCGCGCAGCAGGGTGATCTGGATCTCGCCGGGATAGGTCATCTCGTCCTCGACCTTCTTGGCGATGTCGCGTGCGACCTTCATCGCGGCTTCGTCGTCCACCTCATTGGCGTTGGCAATGACGCGAATCTCCCGTCCGGCCTGAATCGCGTAGGCGGTCTCGACGCCCTTGAAGCCCGTGGCGATCTCCTCGAGCTTCTCCAGCCGCTTGATATAGCGTTCCAGTGTTTCCCGCCGGGCGCCGGGCCGCGAGGCGCTGATCGCGTCGGCGGCCGCCACGAGAGGGGTGTAGGGGTTGTCAGGCGGAACGTCCCCGTGGTGGCCCGCCACGGCGTTGAGTACGATCGGGGACTCGTTGAATCGCTTGAGGTAGTTGGTCCCGATCTCGGGATGGCTTCCTTCGACGTCGTGATCGATCGCCTTGCCGATGTCGTGGAGCAAACCGGCCCGCCGGGCGATGGAGCCGTCCAGGCCCAGTTCGTCGGCCATCACCTGACTGAGGAAGGCGACTTCAACGCTGTGGCGAAGCACGTTCTGGCCGTAGCTGGTTCGATAGGCCAGGGCCCCCAGGAGACTGATGATCTTGTTGGGCAGGCCCCGGACGTTGGTTTCGACCGCGGCGTCTTTGCCGAGCTGGAGCACCTTGGCGTTGACGTCGTTGCGGGTCTGGGCCACCAGTTCTTCAATGCGGGATGGGTGAATACGCCCGTCCTGGATCAACCGTTCCATTGACAGCCGGGCAACCTCACGTCGGACGGGGTTGAACCCGCTGACGACAACCATGCCCGGGGTGTCGTCGACGATCACATCGACGCCCGTGGCCTTCTCGAAAGCACGGATATTGCGGCCTTCGCGGCCGATAATCCGGCCCTTCATGTCGTCGTTCGGGATATCCACCGTTGAGACCGTCACCTCGCAGGTCTGCTCGGCGGCGTACCGCTGGATCGCGGTGCTCAGGACTTCACGGCTCTTGCTGTCCGCGATCTCCTGGGCCTCTTCGACCTTGCGCTGGATCAACGAAGACATCTCGTGCTCGCATTCGTCCTCCAGCCGCTTGAGCAGGAGCTGGCGGGCCTCCTCGACGTCCATGGCCGTGATCTTGAGCAACTGGTTCTTCTGCTGGGCGATTAGCACGGAAAGCTGCTTGTCCTTCAGATCGGTGTTGCGCAGCCTTCGCTCGACGTCCTGTTCCTGCTTCTTAAGGGCGGCCTCCTGCTTCTGGAGCAGTTCGGTCTGGCGATCCAGCGCGTCTTCCCGCTTGGAAAGACGCATCTCGTTTTCCCGCAGTTCGGCCCGGATCTGGTTGGCCTCGGCGGTGAATTGCTCTTTCTTCTTGATGGCTTCGGCGGCCGCCTCGATCTGGGCGGACTTGATGATGTTTTCCGCTTCCCGGTTCGCCCCATCGATCTGCCTGGCAGCGTCCTCTGCCCTCTGCCGAGCACGTGCCCTTGAGATCACGCTGTAGACAAATACCGTCAGGCAGATGCCAAGAATAAAGGAGAATAGGCATGCGATACCGGCCTGAAGCGTGACCTGCATCAAAATGGCGTCCATGTTTCCTACCTTTCCACACACAGTGTTGACGGATAACATTCACTGCGGACGCTGTGCAGGCAGGTGGCAGGGAAGCTCCAAAGAAACGACAGTGAGATGCGAAACCTTACCCACCAACGGGGCGATCAGCGTGACAGGGCCCAGACCGCTTGCGGGTCGCGCCCTCGGAGGCGTTGCAGACACCGCAAGAAAGGGGTCTTCGCTGATGCTGTCCTCAAATCTCTCACTCCCTCGCGGAGACGCGATTGACTGATGCGAGTCGATTTCGTTTCACTGGATATTCACACTTGGCCGTCGTGTTTGCTCCCGATCAGACCGAGTGGATCTCGATCGGAACACATCGGTTCACGTGTGTCTTTGCAACTTAAACCACCATTCGAGACGAACTCCCGATGCTCGTCTCCGCCTGCTCCCGCCCTGTGCAGCGAAACCCAGTTGCCGCTGAAATGACTCCAGGGCGGTCCACAGGCTCATTCGTCCACAGTTGCCTATATGATCGTCCAGGTTAGGGAATCGTTAAACCAGCGTCAAGAAAAAAACTCCGAAATCAGCACAATGGATGCGTCGGCTCCATGTCCGCAGGCCCGCTGGGGTATGCGTGCCGGGTTATGGGACGGCCGAGCGGCTGGTTGGCGCGTTGGCCATCAACTATGGCGCGTGCGCCTGCCTGATAGTGATGTCCTGGAATCGTATCCGGAGCTGGTCGGCCCTGTGGATCTGAAGGGCGATATGGCCCTTGCGACCCACATCGTGTGCCTGGTGTGCGGCGTCATCCAGCACGCCGGAGCCGTCGTAGTCCGCGACGGGAATGCCGTTGAGCCAGGCGGTGATTCGCGTGCCGACCGCCGCGATCTCAAACGTATTCCAGCCGGAGCCTTCATCAGCGTAGCAGAATACCAGGTCGGGGTTTGCCATCGCCTGATTGACCCATTGCCCTTGGGGAACGGCGGGATAGAGCCAGCGTCCCACGCCTCGGGTTTCGTCCCACATCATCCCCGTCCGCCAGGGCTCAGGGGGGTGGATGTCGATCTGCGGGCCGTCCAGCCATCCCGCCTCGTCGTCGTAGCGGCTGCGAATCTGGATGCCGCTGTTGCCCGGACTGTCGCGGTACGCCTGGAAACGCAAACGCAGGACAAAGTCCGCATACTCCTGATCCGTGACCAGCCAGACGTAGTCATGGCCCTCATGGCCCATGGAGTCCGCCAGGATGGTCCCATGATCGACCTTCCAGAACTCGCAATCGCGGTCGGCAGGCTTGCACTTGACGGTCCAGCCGGTCAGGTCGGCTCGATTGAAGAGCGGCTCCCAGCCTCCTTGGGAGTTCTGCGGCCGGCCGGCGCAGCCCGACAGCGCGACGATGGCAAACAGGGTTAGCGGAAAGAACGTGTGTCGATGCCAGGCTACAGTGTTGAATCGAAAGCTCATGGTGTCTGCTCCAGTGCGTTTCGGTATGGCCGACAACAGCGGCGCCATGGTAGCGTCGGACCGCTGCTCGTGCAAGATGGCATGCCGGCGTCTGGGTCTCGGTCGAGGCCCCGGATCTCGCGGAAAACGCGAACGCGCGGGTTTTTGGAAAAATCGCTATGAAGCGCCTGCCCGAGAATTATAATACAGGGCTTGGATGAGCTTGTGATCGAGATGGAACCGGTTTCGGGTTGTTGAGGAGTCTGTATGTCAGGTCATTCACACTGGGCGGGGATCAAGCACAAGAAGGC
>CAZNSM010000316.1:0-4096 GCA_964575615.1 uncultured Pirellulales bacterium
TGAGCCGGTTCCAGGAACTGGAAACCGTCAGTCCCGTCATCCTGACCACATCGCAGCTACTGACGACCGGCGTGGACATCCCCACTTGCAAGAATATCGTCATTGTGCGCGTGGTCGGGGCCATGACCGAGTTCAAACAGATCATCGGCCGGGGGACGCGAGTACGCGACGATTACGACAAGTACTACTTCAACATCCTGGACTACACAGGTTCCGCCACTCGGCACTTCGCCGACCCTGAGTTCGATGGGTATCCCGCTTTCGTCGCGGAACAGGAGATTGACGAGAACGGCGTGATTCGCAGCGAGCAGACCGTCGAGCAGGAGCAGCCCCCCGACAGCAGTGACTCCAAACTCGTCAGCTACGATACGGATGAAACAGGCGAAATCATCGAGCCGCCGGAAGCGGTCCATCGCAAATTCTACGTGGACGACGGCCACGTCGAGATCGCCGCCCATCTGGTCTACGAGCTTGACTCTGAGGGCAACAAGCTCCGCGTGGTCAAGTACACCGACTACACGGGCGAGAAGGTCCGGACCCTCTATCCTTCCGCCGCGAAGCTCCGGGAGAAATGGGCCGATCCGGTCCAGCGATCCGAAATCATCGACGCCTTGGCGGACCGTGGGATCGATTTCGAGCAGCTTGCCGAGGTGACGGGCCAGACCGATGCAGACCCCTTCGACTTGCTCTGCCACGTCGCCTACAGCGCTCCCTTGCGGACCCGCCGGGAGCGGGCTACCAGCCTCAAGCGCGAGCAAAAGGCGTTCTTCGAGCAATACGGGCCACAGGCCCGGACCATTCTCGATGAACTCCTCGAAAAGTACGCCGAACATGGCGTTGCTCAGTTCCGCTTACCGGATATACTCAAGGTCCCCCCGATCTCCAATCACGGCAACGTGATCGAGATCGCCGGGTACTTCGGAGGGCCGGAGAAACTGAGTGACGCCGTGAGCCGGCTCCAAGCATTATTGTACGCGGCGTGACGACCGGTCAAGGGAGTGCCGATAGGATGATTCGAGTAGTCAGTAAGGGCCTCTGGAAGGAAATCCGGGCCTTGGTGAAAAAAGGGAGCACGAAGGCTGCTGCTATTGCATACGTTAGTAGCGAGGAGATATCTTTCGGGGAAGGAGATATCCTTGTCACCGACGCTTCGGACGACCAGATCGCTTCAGGTCAGACAGTGGCGATGATCCTTGACAAGGCGTTGAAGCGAGGAGCGACTGTATATTCCCTGGCCGGGCTTCACGCCAAAGTCATTGTCCTTGACCGGGTCGCCGTCATTGGCTCAGGGAACATGTCGGGGAATTCCGCCGATGGGCGCGCGATAGAAGCGGCCATTATCACGGATGTTCCGAGTGCCGTATCGAGCGCCAGGGGTCTCATAGAGGATCTTGCAGGGCTTGCGACCCCAGTGGACCGCAGATTCATCCAGCGGATTTCGGCCATCGAGGTGGAGCGGAAGTCACATGGGAGCATCCACCCACGGAAGCCGGTACAGGTCAAAACACGCGATTCCAGAACCTGGATTGTGAGTGTTGCCCCTTTGGATGAGGATCGGTATCAGGACGAACAGGACCTTGCTCGCAAGGGCATGGAAAAAGCGGAAACTCGCAAGAAGAACCGCCATTCGGATGTGACGTGGATACGCATGACGGGCAAGAGCGGGTTCACGACAGAGGCAAGAGAAGGGGATTCCGTGATTCAAATCTGGACCAATGCCAAGAGAACAAGAGTCAAGGCGGTATACCCGCACAGCACCATTCTCGCACGACAGAAAGAACCACGATGTACCCGATTCTACGTTGAGGAAGCCCGGAGTATCGAGGACAACACAGTCGCATGGTCTGATTTCAAGCGGCTGCTCCGGTCGGTGGGTGTGTCATGGACGCCAACTCGGCGGTGTGCGCGGGAGTTGCCCCCGGAATATGACGTGGCTCTACACGCGATGTGGGGGAAGTCCAAATGAGCCCGCGCAAAACGAAGAAGGCTGATGTTCCCCAGACCACAGCCCAACAGCTTGGCTCCCTGATGAAGTCCGCCCGCGACATCATGCGAAAGGACAAGGGACTCAACGGCGACCTGGACCGCCTGCCCATGCTCACCTGGATCATGTTCCTCAAGTTCCTCGACGACATGGAGCAGATTCGAGAGGGAGAGGCGAAGGTTGGGAAGAAACGGTATCGTCCGGCCATCGAGCCACCATACCGCTGGCGGGATTGGGCCGCCAAAGAGGATGGCATCACCGGGCCGGAATTGATCGCCTTTGTGAACCAGGATGAAGCGGTCCGGCCCGACGGCAAACGTGGTCCCGGCCTGATTGCCTATCTGCGGTCCCTGCAAAGCACGAACGGCACGAACCGCCGGGACGTGATTGCCAGGGTCTTCCGGGGCGTCATCAACCGCATGGTTAACGGCTATCTGCTCCGCGATGTCATCAATAAGATCGACGGGATTCACTTCACGTCATCCGAAGAGATTCACACGCTCAGCCGCCTGTATGAGGCCATGCTCAAGGAGATGCGCGACGCCGCAGGCGATTCCGGCGAGTTCTACACGCCCCGCGCGGTCGTGCGCTTCATGGTCGAGGCCATCGACCCCCGGCTCGGCGAAAGCGTCCTGGACCCGGCGTGCGGCACGGGCGGCTTTCTCGTCGAGGCGTATGCCCACCTTGAAGCACAGTGCAAGACCGTCGAGCACCGTAGAGTCTTGCAGGAGGAGAGCATCTTCGGGCAGGAGGCCAAGCCGCTCCCGTATATGCTCTCGCAGATGAATCTCCTGCTTCACGGCTTGGACTACCCCCAGATCGGCGACGGCAACTCCCTGGCCGTCAATATCAAGGAGATCGGCGACAGGGACCGCGTGGACATTGTGCTGACGAATCCACCGTTCGGCGGTGAGGAAGAACCCGGTATCAAGAAGAACTTCCCTGACGATAAGCAGACTTCTGAGACGGCGCTGCTGTTCCTGCAACTCATCATGCGAAAACTCAAACGCCCCCAGAAGAACAACGGCAAACCCGGCCGGGCGGCGGTCGTCGTCCCGAACGGCGTTCTTTTCGGCGATGGCATCTGCGCCCGCATCAAAGAGGAACTGCTGAAAGACTTCAACCTGCATACCATCGTCCGCCTGCCGAACGGTGTCTTCGCCCCTTACACATCGATCCCCACGAACCTGCTGTTCTTCGAGCGCTGTGGCCCGACAAAGGCCGTCTGGTACTACGAGCATCCCCTGCCCGAAGGCCGCAAGAACTACACGAAAACCCAGCCCATCCAATTCGAGGAATTCAAGCCCTGCCTCGACTGGTGGAAGAAGCGCAAGGAGAACGAGCAGGCATGGAGAGTCCCCGCCGAGGAACTGCTGGCCACCGGCTGCAATCTCGACCGCAAGAACCCGAACGCCAAGGAGGATATCACGCACCTACCACCCGAGAAACTCGTCGGCAGCATCATGGAGAAGGAGCAGAAGATCGGCGAGATCATGGACAGGATCAAGGGTCTACTCGCAAAGGGGGCGGAATGAACGGGCGTTGGCCGATTGTCAGACTCGGTGACGCACTCCACCAACGGAAGGAGTTCATCCAGATCGATGATCTGGCTACCTACAAACGCCCGCGAGTCAAGCTCCACGCGCAGGGGATAGTCCTTCGCGATGAGATCGAAGGCGCAGGAATCAAGACCAAAAGCCAACAGGTATGCCGGACAGGAGAGTTTCTGGTTGCTGAAATTGACGCCAAGGTCGGCGGCTTCGGGATCGTGCCCGATGCTCTCGACGGTTCCATCGTTAGCAGTCACTACTTCCTGTTCACCGTGAACGAGGCCAAGCTGGATAGACGTTTTCTGGACAGTTACATCCGCACCCCTGCGTTTCGTGACCAGGTGGAGGCCCAGGGCTCAACAAACTACGCTGCTATCCGTCCTGCCGACGTGCTGGGCTACACGATCCCTCTTCCCCCCTTGGCGGAGCAGCGTCGGATCGTAGGGCGGATTGAGGAACTGGCCGCCCAAATCCACGAAGCCCGCACCCTCCGCCAACAAGCCGCCGAAGAAGCGGAGGCACTATTGCTTTGCCAGATTGGCAAAGTGTTCTCGCATCTGGA
>CAZNSM010000317.1:0-4083 GCA_964575615.1 uncultured Pirellulales bacterium
TCAGGGCGATGTGCTTGACCACGGGGTAGAGAAACGTGGTCATCGATGCGGTCAGGACGAACCCGGGGAACTTCTTGAGCAGATACGTGAAAGTCTCCTGCAAGACATCGAGTGCGTCCTCGTGGTTGGCTGTGAAGCGCCACGCCAGACGGCAGACCCAGTCCCGGTAGCGATGGTAGAGCCGTTCGAAGGCGTCCGCATCGCCTGCGTTGATGGCATCGATCAGTTCCCGATCCGACTCCACAGTGGACTCCGCATGTCGATCCGGCGATGGTCCGGGCATCGCACATCGCCATTATGCGGATTGCCGCGTCGCATGCAAGGAATCTACCGGTGTGGGCATCCATCGTGGCGGAAGTCGGGACTGCCCCCTACGGCTGCGGCGGACTGGCAGGTGGGATCGGCGGGGGGCCGGCCGGCGGAAACACAGGAGCGGGCGCCGGATGGTGTTGAGGAAGGTCCACCGCATACTTGGCCCGTACGCGTTCGAGCATCTGGGCCTTGCCCTGGATGTTCCAGGTCAGCAGCGTCAGCGGCAGGCGCGATTTTTCCTTGAACGTGATGACGATGCGTCCGAAGCCGAAGAGCCGTTCGACGAAGTCGCCGGTGTCGATTCGCGTGTTGTAGTCTTCCCGGCTGATCTGCTCGCCCGTCTCGGTCGGGCCTTCCTGGAGATTCATGTAATTGGGGGTGATCGCGACATAGTAGAACATGCCTCGCACCCAGGAGACCAAGATCGTCAGCAGTCCGATGAGGGTGACGAGGAGATAGCCGGTCCCGCTGATCGAGAACCCCAGATGCCGGAAGATCCGGAGGAATCCGCCCACCCAGCCGACCAGATGGAGCCAGAGGAACAGGAAGCCCAGCCCGATGACTCCGATGATCAGCAGTTTGATGCTGACGTCATACTCCTCGATGATGAGATTGATGATGAAGATCGCGAACCAGACGCCGCCGATGACCCTCGGATTGATCGAGGCCAGCACGCTCCATTCGGTCTCCTTCAGGAACATCAGGACCGAGGCCAGCAGCGAAGCCGCCATAGTCGGGACGTAGAGGACCTTGGGCGTCCAGCCGAAGACGATGAGCCAGTCGTTCATGTCGGGATCGGCCTGGAGCAGCTTCTTCATGCGCAGCCGGCTGCGCAGCGTGTGACGCAGCAGAAACCACGCGCCCACGCCAACGCCGAGCAGGGCGAGAAGGATGTACAACGCGATCATTCTATTCGATGTCAGCATGGCCGTTCCTTTCCGCGTGGGGCCGGTTCCCAGCCTGCGCACGGGTCTGGGAAAGTCCTATCCTTACAGACGCACGGTGGCCGGATTTCTATCACCCGCCGCTCGATTTCATTCATATGATAGCCTTGGTTGCCCCGGTGGTGAAGCCGCCGTCGACGAGGATGATCTGGCCGGTGACGTAGGCCGAGGCGTCGGAGGCCAGGAAGATGACGGTTCCGTCGAGGTCCTTGGGCTGCCCCGGCCGACCGAGGGGGATGCGGTCGGTGATATACTCGACCCAGGGTTTGTTGTCGTAGAGGACCCTGTTCTGGGCAGTCTTGAACCAGCCGGGCGCCAGCACATTGACGGTGATGCCGTGCCGGCCCCATTCGGCGGCCAGGCTGCGGCTGACCTGGAGAATCCCGCCGCGACTGGCACAGTACGGGCCGATACCCTCCATGCCGAAGACGCACGTGCAGGAGCCGATGTTGATGATCCGTCCATACCGACGTTTGATCATCTCCCTGCCGACGGCCTGTGCGACGAAGAACGCCCCCTTGAGGTTCGTGTCCAGGACGGTGTCCCAGTCCTTCCAGGTGAAATCGACGGCGGGCCTGCGGATGTTCAGCCCGGCGTTGTTGACCAGGATGTCGATCTTGCCGTACTCGGCGATTGCCACGCGGACCATGTTCTGGATGTCGCTCTCGTTGAGCACATCGAGTTTGACGGGCAGAGCTCTGCGGCCGAGGGCCTCGATTTCCGCCTGAAATTCCGAGAGTCGCGACGTGTCGCGGCTGGTGATGACCAGATCCGCGCCCGCCTGCGCCAGCGCCCGGCCGAAGTACTGGCCTAAGCCCCGGCTGGTTCCCGTGACGACCGCGACTTTTCCGGAAAGATCGAAGAGGTTTTCCATATCAACTCCTATCGAGAGTTTCAAGTTTGAAGTTTCAAGTGTGAAGGTGCGCTGCGGAATACAGCACCTCTTACTTCACACTTCAAACTTCGAACTTTAGACTTCAGACTTTACACTTCGAACTTCAACGCTTCACACTTGTTCTCACGGTTCAACGACGATCTTGAGCAAATTCTCTTTGGCTTCGAGCAGGCGTTTGAAAGCCGATGGCCCATCCTTCAGCGGCAGGACCTCGCTGACGAGAGGGCCGACGTTGATCCGGCCTGAAGCGATCAGGTCGATGCACGTGCGGAACTCGCCGCTACTGGCGTACGATCCGGTGAAGGTCAACTCGCGGCTGACCAGCTCCTGGAGGTTGAACTGCGTCTCCTTGGCCAGATTGCCGACGGCCACGACGCTGCCCCCCGTCCTGGTGATCGCGACAGCCTCGCGGAAGGTCTCGGTGTACCCAACGGCCTCGAACACGATGTCGGCGCCCCGACCGTCGGTGAGTTCGCCTATGGTTTCCTTCAGGGATTCCTTGCTGGAATTGATGCACTCGTCGGCGCCGACCTGACGGGCTAAGTCCAGGCGAAAATCGCTGATGTCACAGGCGACGACCCGCCTGGCGCCGCGGAGCTTGGCCGCCTGGAGGATGAACAGGCCGATGGTGCCGGCGCCGATGACGACCGCGGTGTCGCTGTCGCTGATCGGCCTTCGGCTCGCGGCGTGCACGCCGATCGATGCGGGCTCCAACAGGGCCGCCTGGACAAAGGACGTGTCGTCCGGCAGCTTTGCGACGATCCAGTGCGGCACGGCTACGAACTCAGCGAAAGCCCCATCTCGCTTGAACTCGGGGACTGAGACGCCCAGCACCTGCCGATGGATGCAACGGTTGAACAGACCTTGCCGGCACGCAGGGCACTTGTTGCAGTAGACCGTGGAATCGAAGCAGACCCGATCGCCGGGCGCAAAGTCCGTGACGTTCCTGCCGGTCCGCTCCACGACGCCGGCCGCCTCATGGCCCATGATCAGCGGGGGCAGTCGCCGGCCGGTCCTGCCGGTGTGGCCGGCCACGTCGGACCCGCAGATGCCGCATGCCTTGACCCGGACCAGGACGTCGTCGTCACCCACTGTGGGATCCGGGACATCCGTATAGGAAAACGTATACGGCTCGGTATAGAGCAATGCCTTCAATCTATCACCTCACGTCAACGGCAGGAACATGGCAAACAAGGTCACGAAGAACAGGCCGATCACGGCGGTGCTGCTGACCGTGACCGTCCAGGTCTTGAGTGTCTCGACCTCAGTCAACCCGCCCATCTTGGCGAACACCCAGAAGCCCGAATCATTCATCCAGTTGCCGCACTGGGCCCCGAAGCCGATGGCGGCGGCCAGATAGACCGGATGATACCCCAACACGTCGGTCGATGGAATCAGGGCCGCCATCATGGCCGAGGTTGTCATCATCGAGACGGTGCTGCTTCCCTGGGCGAACTTGATGAGGAAGGCGACGAGGAAGCCCATGAAGAGCAGCTTCAGTCCGCCCAGTTGCGTGTCGCCGCCGAGGGACAGGTTCTGGATGGCTGGGCCGATCTGGGCCTCCTTGAGCATGGCGCCGAAAGCGCCGCCGGCCGAGGTGATCAGGATGATGACGCCGGCGCTCATCAGCGACGTCTCGATCATCCGGGCCAGTCCTTCGCGGCCGGGTTGGCGCTGACGCCAGAGAACGTATAGGGCGACCGCCGCCGAGAGCATCATCGCCAGATTCGGGTTGCCGAGCACGGCGGTGTACGTCTCGGTCCGCACGAGGACCGACTCTGGAGCAGCCTTCTTGGCCAGTGAGGAAACGACCGTGTGCATGGTGATCAGCAGGACCGGCAGAATGATGGGCAGCACAGACAGGAGCAGGCCGGGCAGCTTGTCGTCCGCCAATGGATCAGGCTCGGTCCGCGAGCCGTCGAGGGCACGCAT
>CAZNSM010000318.1:0-4081 GCA_964575615.1 uncultured Pirellulales bacterium
ATCGTCGGCACCTGCCTCAAAGAAGCCCCCGAGTTCCACCGCCACGCCCGCTGAGCCACTCTGCAATAGCGCTGGACTTGTGCCGACGTCGATATACCCGGCCGGGTTCCGGCTCGTATGGTCCGCCCGACCGCCCGTGAATTGCTAAAGTTGCACGCGGTTTGGGCCGAAATCCACGATGGACTGCGCGAGCGGTCGTAACGAGATAGTGCAGGATGCAGCGGGATTCTTCAGCCGACAATACCAGCCGGGCTTTCGCGCGAATGCGCATGGCACGGCAAGGCGCGAGAAAGGAGACAGCACATGAAGATCATTCTAAGCCGCAAAGGGTTCGACAGCACCGCTGGTGGAATCGCAAGTCCGATCATGCCCGACGGGAGACTGCTGTCGCTGCCGATTCCCGTTACGCCGAGGCAGGCCGAGGGGGGCGAGGCCGGAATTCCCTATCATGAGTTGCGATTTGATAACCAGCCTCTCGATCAGATCATCCAGCAGTTGAGGGTTCGCTGCCGCCACCCATTCCCATATAGAAAGGCCCATCTCGATCCCGACCTTGACCCCGACCGATTCCCACCTCGCCAACCAGGCTGGAGACGGAACTTCGGCCAACAGGGAAACGCCCAGACTCACCTCGACAAGTGTGGCGTCGGAACGGGCGATCTCTTCCTCTTCTTTGGCTGGTTCAAAGAAACGACGAGGAACAACGGCCAATTGCGCTACGTCCGGGGCGCCAGGGACTTGCATGTAGTCTTCGGCTGGCTTCATATCGGCAAGATCCTCAGGGTGGGCCACGACGCAATCCCGCACTGGCTCCACTACCATCCGCATTTCGTCAACCAACGTCTATACACCAACAACACAATCTATATCGCTTCCAAGGGGTTCCGTTTGAACGGGCGATCCCTGGAAGGTGCAGGGACTTTCCATGGCTTTGACCCTTCAGCTCCTCGGCGCGACCCGTCGCTGCAACTGACCGCTCCAGACGAACGATTGAGAAGTCACTGGTGCCTGCCCAAGTGGCTATGTCAGGGGCACATTCAGGGAACGTGGTCGTGTGAGAGGAACCATGTGCCTTTCAACAGCGGCGGCAGACGGCAGGAGTTTGTCTTCGACATGCCGGGCACTCGTGAAGCGCCGGACTGGCTCGAATGCCTGTTTGAAGCGCACGCTTGAGTCGGTGTGGACGGCACAGCTCGCCCGACTACTCGGTCACGCGGCGATGCCCTCGTCTCGAATGGCTCTGTGGATGGCGAAACGTCCGGCGGCGAAGTCCTTCTCTTCGGCAAAGAAGAAGAGGACGACCGTGCCGAATTCAAGGCTCAGGTCGGCGCCGAGCCGGCTGGTGCGTTTGTGCTCGGCGGAGCGGTTGGGGATCTCATCGAGAATCACCGCGATATCGATGTCGCTGTCGGATGTCAACTCATCGCGTGCGGCGGAGCCATAGAGATACACCCCGCGAAGGCGGGGGCCGTACAGTTGCTCCAAGCCCTGCCGGGCCCTGACTGCAACTCCCATCGCTTGTTGCTGCGTCGCAACCATCAACGTACCCTCGCAATAGCTGCCTCTTCTGTCGGACAAATGGTACTACACTTGGAGTGAGCCACGCAAGAGCAATGTGCGCGAAGGCATCAGGTCATGAGTTGCTGAACCGAAGGACCGGTTTGCAGGCGGCGGAGGAGGGCGAGGGTTTCGGCGAACTGGTCCTTGGCTTTGGCGAGGTACTCATGGACCTCGTCGATGTAGCCGTCAGCGGAGGCGGACCAGACACGATTGAGGTAGCGTTCGCCGGCGGCGAAGGCGGTCATCACCTCGGCGTAAGCGGCCAGGCCGTAGCGGTGCGCGATGCTCTGCCGGGCGTCCACGAATGTCTCCAGATCGTCGGCGAACAGCTCGTCGATCCGATGCCGCACGTCGTAGGTATCGATGGAGTGCTTCTCGGCGTCGAGCGTGCCGATGTTGGCCGCAATCCTGCCCAGGCTGGCCTCGATAGTCTCGATGTTGGCCGCGACGTGGTGGTCCGCCTTGGTGTGGCGGGCGACGTGGGTGCGGATCACCACGACTCCCGCGATCCCCAGCGCCAGCGCCGGCAGATACCACAGCCACTTCACCGTGTTCTCATCGATCACCGCCGCCAGCGCTGCGGCGATGAAACCGACCGTCACCATCAGGAATCCGAGCAGTCTCACACTATCCTCCCTTCATTCCGACGATGACCGAGTAGACCGCGAAGCCGACGCCGACCAGTCCTTCGCCGATGATCAGGCCGGCGGCGATGGGGATGCCCGCCTGCTCGCTGAAGTGGCGGCCCTTCGTCCTGTCGCTGACGATCCGCAGGATCGTGCCGATGGTGTAGGTCAGCACGATGCTGAACGGCAGGTAGAATCCGAGGCCCACCTGAATGCCGAGTCCGCCGATTCCTGTGGTGCTCAGCAGCGCCCCGAGGCCCGCTCCGGCCAGGTACTTGTACACGGGTACATCGCCTTCGAGGATGCCTTTCATCATGCTCGCCAGCACGGTGCCCTGCGGAGCGGGAAGCTTCTCGCTGCCCAGGCCGTAGGCCTTGTGCAGGACGAACAGCAGGCCGATCATCAGGATCGGTCCGATCCACGTCGCCAGGAACTGCCCGATCTGCTGCCGTCGGGGGATCGCGCCGACGAGATAGCCCGTCTTGAGGTCGAGCATCAGGTCCGTCGCCTGTGACATCGCCATGCACGTGGCGGCGCCGACCATCACGGAGGAGATCATCGCGGCCCGGTCGCCGAGGCCTTTGGTGATGACGATCAGGATCGTCACTGCGATCAGAGTCATGCCGCTCATCGGCGACCAGTTGGTCCGTCCGATGCACTCCGAGAGAATCACGCCCGCCATCCAGATCCAGATCGTCCCCAGCACCGCCATGAGAATGCCGCGCGCCAGCCCCATCTCTTCGACGGACAGGACCGCGACGACGCCGAGAACGATCACCGCGCCGATGACGCCGATGTAGAGTAGCTTGATCGGCATCTCGTCTTTCGACAGCGATGCGCCGGTCCTGGCGGCTGATTGCATGCTGCGAACGGCGCTGACGATCAGCGGCAGCGCCAGGGCGATGCCGGCCAGGGCGCCGCCGACAAGCATCCCGATCCCGACCGGCCGGAACAACGCCACCCGCAGGTAGTCCGGCATCGCCATGTCGAGACTCTGCAACTGCTCCGGCGTCGGCAAGAGGTTCATCCTCGCCAGGATCGGCGCCAGGACCCAGTAACAGGCGTAGCCGCCGATCACGAAGCACAACCCGCCTTTGCCCGCGATGAATCCGATGCCGATCGTCAGCAGCGAGACGAACCAGACGCCGTTCATGTAGTCGGGCATGCCGATGTACGCGCCCAGCGCCCAATTCTCGAACCCTGTCGCATAGCTGACGATGGCAACCGTCGCGCTCAGCGCTGCGCCGATGACCAGCAGGATCGCCTTGTGCACGCCGGCGCCGGGGCTCTTGAGCACGGTCGCGACCGCGACGCCCCCCGGATAGGTCAGCCGCTCGAAGTCGATCATCTGCTTGCGCAGCGGGATGATGAAGGCGATGCCGAGCACGCCTCCGGCAATCGCCCCGAAGACCATCAGATAGGGATTGAAGTCGGTCTGGCCCAGGATGAACAGAGCCGGCACGGAGAACATGATCCCCGCCGAGGCGCCGTTGACGCTGCTGGCGACGGTCTGGCTGATGTTGTTTTCGATGATGCTGTTGCGCCGCAGGATGCCCCGCAGCACGCCGAAACCGAGAATGGCCGCCAGCTCCGAGCCCTCGTGCGAGAAGCCGAGAATCAGGCACGCATAGCCCATGCTGATGGTGATCAGAAAGCCGAGTCCGTAGCCGACGAGGATGGCGGTCCACGTCAGTTCGGGATACGGCCCCCGGCGGATGACTTTTCCCCCACCACTGCGAGCTTCTGCCACGTCCTGCTCTCCTTATCGCGGGCGCACAGCAAGCTTATCTTCCGCGTCGCTGCCCATCCCTGCCAAACGGCGCCCCGAAGGCCAAAAACGAACGGAGAGGGCGGGATTCGAACCCGCGGTAGGGACAAGCCCTACACAGCCTTTC
>CAZNSM010000319.1:0-4079 GCA_964575615.1 uncultured Pirellulales bacterium
CCACGCGGCGTTTTCCCTATTGACGGCGGAAACCTGCGCTGGTTAGCGTGAAAGGCTACGGCGCCCGGATTCGCCGGGTGGCAGCCTGTAGGGCCGAATGATCATTCGCCCCTACGGGATGGTGTCGCTGCAAGGCAGGATCTTTTGAGAGGAGTTGGCTATGCGAGGCACGATGGTACGTCTGTCGTTGTTCGTGAGTCTGCTGACCGTTCTTTCGCCGGGACTGGTGATCGGCGCACCGCCGCGAAACGTCGTTCTCGTCGACTGGGACGGAGCCGCACGCGAGCGCGTCGATCGGGCCCTCGCCCAGAAGGAGCTGCCCAACCTGCAAAAGCTCATCGGTCGCGGCGTCTACGTCAGGATTGATGTCGAGGGCGCCGGCAACGGCGACACGGCGTGGACGCAATTGCTGGCCGGTTATCTGCCCAGACAGCCTGCCGCCGGCGCCGACCAGCCGCCGGTTCCGAAGGGCGCCACGGTCTTCGACCGCCTGGAGAATCATTTCGGCGCCGACAAGTTCGTCACCCTCGCGCTGATCGCCGGACAGCGCGCTGCCCCCGCGATGCGGCCGGGCGTCGCGGACGTCTGGGCCGACGGCCTGCCGCGCGACGAGACGGTCGGCGCCCGGGCCGTCGAGCTGCTGGACAAGTATAAGGACAGGCCCTTCTTTCTCTTCGTGCACCTGGCCCGCGATGCCGCTGGCCCCGCCTCCGGCACGAACCCTCCGCAGAACGGCGAACCTCTGGTCTGGTTCGACCGCTGGACCGGGCAGATCGCCGACAAGGTCCAGGCGCTCGGGCTGGCCGACAAGACGCAGTTCTACGTCACCGCAGGCCTGAATTACCGCCGGGGCCAGGCCGAGGGCGCGCCGCCGCTGTTCCTGGCGACCGACAACCGGGCGGTCTACCGCGATGGACGCCGCCAGGATGTCGCGCCGACGATCCTGGAGGCGTTCGGGCTGGACCTGGGCAAGATCGAGCCGGCGCTCGACGGGATCTCGCTGACGAAGATCGACACGCGTCCGCCCGCCGTACCCAATCGCAAGCCCGACGTCGTCTACGTGCCCACGCCGATGGTCGTCGTCGACAAGATGCTGGAGCTGGCCCAGGTCAAGCCCAGCGACGTCGTCTACGATCTCGGTTGCGGCGATGGACGCATCGTCGTGACCGCCGCCAAACGCTTTGGCTGCAAGGCCTACGGTTATGACATCGACCCGCAGCGCGTCGCCGAGTCTCTCGAAAACGTGCGAAAGGAAGGCGTCGGCCACCTCGTCACCATCGAGCAGAAGGACATCTTCACGCTCGATCTGAGCGGCGCCGACGTGGTGACGCTGTACCTGCTGCCCAGTCTGAACGTCAAGCTGATTCCCCAGTTGGACAAGCTCAAGGCGGGCTCGCGCATCGTCTCGCACGATTTCGACATGCGCGGCGTCAAGCCCGACCAGGTGGTGCAGGTCACCAGCGACGGCGTCTACATCAGTCACACGGTCTACCTGTGGACCTGTCCGCTCAACAAGGTCGACGAGCCCGACGAAGACTCTGACGACGGCGTCGACTAACAGATTCGGCATGGTCTAAGCCGGCGGTGCGGCGGGTTCGTCGGCGGTTGGCGCATCGCGCTCCTCGGGGAAGTGGAGCGAGGCGAATTCGCCGTGCCGCTCGATCGCGGCGCGGTCCCGCGCGCGGGCGGCCTCGACTTCGTCATCGAAAGGGCTGAGGTACACTCTCTTGTCGCCGCACGCGACCCTGGCGAACCATTTGTCGAGCTCGCTCGCTGGTAGACGCTGAGAAACCGCGACGTCGTTCCTTTCCTGCTCCGGCGGCACGGTCCGCGCCTTCCGCTGGCCCCTGGCGCGGAAGTGGCGACAGCAGCCGGACGGGTCGATCCGCACGATCTGGCCCGGGGGCCTCCGGCGGGTTCGCGCAGATCGTCAGCGTCCGCTTTCCTCACGCAGCACGTTGGCGTAGACGCCGTGGCGACAGCATCCGGCCTTCGACGACATAACCTCGTCTCTGGCCCTCTTGCTGACCCTCCCACGTTCTCGTGCCGCCAGCATCAAAGAAATTCTCAATGTCCCTGGCATTTTGTCGTTTGCCTGTTGCGTGTTTGGGACGAAATCAGGGCTTTCTCGCAGCGCAAAGCCGCCTCCGAATCACCGCATCCCGTCGCTGGTCGCTCGTCGCTCGGCTTAGGCTTCGCCTGTATCTCGTATCTGGTATCTCGTATCTCGCGGGCTTCTTTCCACCTTGGGTGGAAGCACAGGCCGCTTGACAATGGGTGGTCGCGTGGTACCGTTGAGCTTGTGGCGCGACCGGCGGGAGGGGAAGACCTCCACGTCCTCCGATGGAAGCAGGGACATTGCGCATGAGATCAGATATGGAAAAGGCCAAAACAAGTGCTCTCGAGTGGCTCGTGTTCTGGCTCCTCTTTCTGGTGGTGTTCGTCGCGTGGGGCCTGCTGCTGCTGATTCCTTCGCCTCCGCTCGGCCGTGGAGCAGCCCTGCACCGAGGAAGAGCAGATGCCGGACCTGTGGTGCCGGACCTCAGCGGCTGCACGCGTCTCGAAACCTGGTATATCCCGTCTACGTACGAGGTGTTCACGGACAGCGGCCGGCAGGCGTCGCTGATGAACGCCGCCGAGTTGGAGCAACTCCGTTCTCATGAGAAGGGTGTCCTTGAGGGTGCCGAACGGATCGCCGGGCTTGCGGCCCGGATACCCGGGCTGCACCCTGAGGATATTGCGGACGATGCCGGGTCTCACGTTCCGGGCATGGCTCGCGTCGTGTGTTATGAAGGTTCTCGCCGAGTGGCCTCGGTCGTGGTGAACGCCCGTGGCTATCGGCCCGCGCGGGAGGGTCGGCGGCTCGATTATGGTGACACGCGTCTGATCGCTCTCGATCTTGCGCCCGACCGGAAGCCGCTGGCGTTGCGCATCCGATGCGCTTCGCTGCTCGAATCGCTTCTGGAGGTCGCCCGGGAATACCCGCCGCCGGACAGTTGGTCTGATGCCGTCACGGAGAGACCAACCGAAGTGTTCGCACGATTGACATCTGTATGCGGCGAACCCCTGGCGCGCCATCTCCTGGCGTCCCGTCTGAGATGCCCCAGCGCCGGGGAAGGCAGGTGCAATTACGCGATGAACCCGAACTGCGGGCCGGATTCGCCGGGGGATGTGGTGTTGCTGTTCGAGACGAAGGCGGGGTGGAACCAGCACGGCGGGCCGGAGCTGTTCACGTTCGACAACCACGACCCGAAGGGCGGCTGCGTGCTGCTGAACGACGGCAGCGTCAAGTTCATCCGCACCGAAGAAGACCTCCACGCCCTCCGCTGGAAGTAGAGGCATTGCGCATGAGATCAGGTATGAACCGTTCGGACTCTACCCACGAGAACAACCTTCGAGCATCGTCAGTACAGTGACAGGACCCTGGTCACCGAAGATAAGCAGGTCTTCACTTATAGGACTCCTTTGGGCCTGCTTCAGATGATCGGCTCGCAAGTGCGCTCTTCGGAGTTGCTCCCGCAAATTCGCATTCGCTTGGAATGTGCGCGCAATCTCCGCTACCTTTACCCAGCCGTGAGAGGGTTCGGAGGCGGCGTAGCCTACCCTCCAGCGTCAACATGGCGCAGTGACGTCGTTCGTCGTTGCGTGAGTCGGGGCGACCCCGAGAAAACGGCGTTAAAGTCTTTGGCCTGCCCATCTGTTCCAACGGGCGGTGCCATTACGCGATGAACCCGAGCGGCGGGCCGGATTCGGCGCCGGATATGGTGCTGCTGTCATAATCAATCGTGTCAGAGCCGCCCGCCGTGGATTCCGATGTCCGTCGGGACGGCCGCCCGTCACTGTTCACTCGCCTGAGGCGGGCCCACGGCAAGGGCGCGGCATGCCTCGCCCCTACAGGCTCTCGCGACGGCGGGTCAACAGGCACAAGGAGGCCTCTTGGGCGCCTGGCCCAGTCCCGCTGCACGTTCACCGTGGCGATGTTGAGCAGTGCGAAGGTGTGCAGTCCCGGCGCGCCGGGACCCTACGGCCCTTTACGAAGGTGGTCCGTGGCGGTAGACTCCGACGGATTGGATTTGGAT
>CAZNSM010000320.1:0-4077 GCA_964575615.1 uncultured Pirellulales bacterium
CTGGCAGCTTGGAGACTTGCGCCCGGACCGGCTCGACGGGCCCGATGCGCGGGCGATGGCAGGACTGGCGGTCTTCGGGATTCAGCCCGACCCGAACCAGGAGCTTACCGGCAACGAGAGCAGGGCTGATGTCCTGAGGCTGGCCATCGAGAAGGAGAAGGATTCGATCGTCTACTACACCGGCTTGAAGGACTTCGTGCCGCAGGAGGTTGACCGCAAGACGTTGGACGAGGTGATCCAGGAGGAGATGAAGCACGTCCGCATCCTCGTTCAGTCGCTGGAACAGACCATGTAACGGCAGCACAGGGGGGCGTCCATGACCGCAGGATCGAGCGCTGCCGGAGGCGGCAATCGGCTGGCTCACCAGAGCAGCCCGTATCTGCTCCAGCATGCGTCCAACCCCGTGGACTGGCACCCGTGGGGGGACGAGGCTTTCGCGTGCGCTCTCCGGCGGGACAAGCCGGTGTTCCTGTCGATCGGCTACTCGACCTGCCACTGGTGTCACGTCATGGAACGCGAGAGCTTCGAAGACGAGGCGACCGCGGCCCTGCTCAACAACCACTTCGTCTGCGTCAAGGTGGATCGCGAGGAGCGGCCCGATGTCGATGAGACCTACATGAAGGCGGTCCAGATGATGACCGGCTCGGGCGGCTGGCCGTTGTCGGTGTTCCTGACGCCGCAGGGCAGGCCCTTCTATGGCGGGACCTACTTTCCGCCGACCAGCATGTACGGCCGGCCCAGTTTCCAGCAGGTGCTTCTGGCCATCGCCCAGGCCTGGCGCGACAAGCGACGGGACCTGCTCGAATCGGCGAAGAAAGTCACCGATTCGCTCGTGAAACTGGAGGTGGCCGGTTCGCCGAAGATCGCCGCCGCCGCACGGACAGCGGACGTTCCTCAGAGCGCCTTTGCCGCATTGTCCCGCTCCTTCGACGAGTCACACGGCGGGTTCGGCGACGCCCCCAAGTTCCCTCAGCCCGGCACGCTGGCGTTTCTGTTGGCACACGGGCATCGCACCGGCGAGGAAGGGGCCTTGCGGATGGTCACTGAGACGCTGGACGCCATCGCTGCCGGCGGTATCCACGACCATCTCGGAGGCGGGTTCCACCGCTACGCGACCGACCGGCAATGGCGGGTGCCGCACTTCGAGAAGATGCTGTACGATCAGGCGTTGCTGGTCCAGGTCTATGTCCAGGCGTTGCAGGCGACGGGCCGCGAACGCTACGCATCGGTGGCTCGCGGGATCTTCGATTACGTGCTGCGCGACCTGACCGACCCCGGCGGTGGGTTCTGCGCCGCCGAGGACGCCGACAGCGAGGGCAGGGAGGGCGCCTTCTATGTCTGGACGCAGGCCCAGATCGAATCGATCCTGCCGCAGCGACAGGCCGGGCTTTTCTGTGAACGCTATGGAATCACGAAGAAGGGGAACTTCGAGAATGGAAGGAACATCCTGCACCTTGCTCGCTCGCAGGAGAAAGCCGATGGCGGCTGGACCGACGTGCCCGAGGAGAGCGAAGACGAGTTGGCCGACGCTCGCGAGAAGCTTCTGCAACACCGCATCGCCAGACCGCGCCCTCACCGCGACGACAAGATCATCACGGGCTGGAACGGATTGATGATTTCCGCGATGGCCTATGGCGGCGCCGTGCTGGGCGAGTCGAGATACGTCGCGGCGGCTGAGAAGGCGGGCCGTTTCGTGCTCGATTCGCTCCTCGTGAAAGGCCGGCTGATGCGCTACTTCCGAGGCGGGCGGGCCGTCGAAAAGGGGTTCCTCGACGACTACGCATACCTGATCGGTGGTCTGGTCGAGCTGTATCAGGCGACGTTCGATGCCCGATGGCTGCGGGAAGCCGCAGACCTGGCCGACCGGATGATCGATCTATTCGGCGACAGTCGGTCCGGCGGGTATTTCCTGGCCGGTCGCGACGGCGAACGCCTGATCGTAAGCGAGAAACCGTCTTATGACGGCGCCGTCCCCAGCGGCAATTCCGCCGCGGCCATGGCCTTGCTCCGTCTGGCCAAGCTCACCGGCGAGGAACGCTATGCCGCGCAAGCCCAACGGGTGCTGGACGCCTTCTCCATCCCCATGGTCGAGTCGCCGACCGCACTGGCGGCGATGGCAACGGCGCTGACCTTCGCGATGGGACCGAGCCAGGAAATCGTCATCGCCGCCTCGCAACAGCAGGCCCAGACCGATGCGCTGCTGGGCGAAGTTCGCCGTCACTTTCTGCCTAATGCCGTGCTCCTGGTCCACCCGTTCGGCACCGAGGGCCGGGCCGTCGAAGAGGTGGCTCCCTTCGTGACCGGCCTGGGGCCCATCGACGGGCACGCCGCCGCCTACGTCTGCCGCGATCGCGCCTGCCGGCGACCGGTGACGAAACCACAGGAGTTGCGGGAAATCCTCCTGTCGATTGGCCCGAAACACTGAACCATTGACACCGTCCGGTCGTGCATCATAATACCTCTGGCAATGCTCGGTCCATGCGCATGGGCAAGGCAGGTGGAATGCGATCTCGACAGGCGACGAAGTCCGACGAATCGAGGATGACTGAATGAGGGCTACGCAGCAGGCAGTGAAGAAGCAGGACGCTTCGATTGTCCTGTGCGGGCAGGCAGGGCAGGGCGTGCAGACGGTCGAGCACCTGTTGACGCGCATCCTGAAGGCCGCCGGCTACCACGTCTTCGCCACGAAGGAGTACATGTCCCGCGTGCGGGGCGGCGCCAATTCGACGACGATCCGTGTCTGCGGCAAGCGCGTCGCGGCGCCGGTCAGCCGCATGGACATTCTCGTGCCCCTGAACGAGGGCGCTGTCGCCCAGGTCGCCGAAAGGCTCTCGCCCGAGACGGTGCTGGTCGGTGAGCGCGAGGTGGTCGGCGACGAGGATATCGAATCGCATCGATTCCTGGCCGTCCCGTTTACCCAGATGGCTTCCGATATCGGCGGTAAGATTTACTCGAACGTGGTGGCGGTCGGCGCGGTCGCGGGCCTGCTCGGGCTCGATCTGGGCGCGGTCGTCGCCTATGTCCGGCGGTTCTTCGCGAAGAAGTCCGAGGACATCGTCGCCAACAATGCCAAGGCGGTGCAGGCCGGCTACGATGCCGTCGGCAAGCTCGATGTCCCGGATGGGCTGAAGCTGACCTTCAAACCCAGCCCCAGGGTCGCGGACGAGATGCTGCTCAGCGGCGCTGAAGCGGTCGGGCTCGGCGCGATTGCGGGCGGCTGCAATTTCGTGTCGTCCTATCCGATGTCCCCTTCGACCGGCGTGTTGACCTTTCTCGCCCAGCACGGCCTCGAACAGGGGGTTCTGGCCGAGCAGGCCGAAGATGAGATTGCGGCGATCAATATGGCCCTCGGCGCCTCGTACGCCGGCGCCCGCGCCCTGGTGACCACGTCCGGCGGCGGCTTTGCCCTGATGACCGAAGGCGTGAGCCTGGCGGGCATGCTCGAATGTCCCGTGGTGATCCATCTGGCCCAGCGGCCGGGACCGGCGACGGGCCTGCCCACGCGGACCGAGCAGGCGGACCTCGAACTGGCCCTTTACGCCGGACATGGCGAGTTCCCGCGCATCCTCTTCGCGCCCGGCACGCTCGAACAGGCCTTCTCTCTGACGCAGAGGGCGTTCAACCTCGCCGACAAGTACCAGGTTCCCGCGTTCATCCTGACCGATGAGTATCTGATCGATTCCTACTACAACTTCAAAGGGTTCGATCTGTCGAAGACCAAGGCCGAAAGGCACATCGTCAAGACCGCGCCGGACTATCGCCGCTACAAATTGACGAAGAGCGGGATTTCCCCTCGCGGCATCCCGGGATATGGCGAGGGTCTGGTCGCGGTCGACAGCGATGAGCACGATGAGGAAGGCCACATCACCGAGGACCTCAACGTGCGCGTGGCCATGGTGGACAAGCGCCTGGCCAAGGGCGAATCGCTCAGGAAGGACATCGTGCGTCCTGAGCTGATCGGGCCGAAGAACTACAAGAAGCTCGTGATCTGCTGGGGATCGACGTACCACGTCGTTCGGGAAGCTCTGGCCGAGATGGGCCGGACGGACACCGCGATGCTGCATTACAGCCAGGTGT
>CAZNSM010000321.1:0-4064 GCA_964575615.1 uncultured Pirellulales bacterium
TGCCCTTGGCGAACCAACGGTACTGGCTGAGCCACTCGTAGTCGGCGGCGTCGACAATCGCCACCATCCGCAGCGTCAGCGGGATGTACCGCACGTCGCTCTGCTCGTTCTGCTGGACTTCGACCCGCTCGGGCGGTTTTCGCCTCGCGCGGAAGTTCGTGCAGCACTGGGCCGGGTGCACCTCGCGCAGCTCGCCAGGGCTTTCGGCGTGGTGCGCGCAGATGGGCAGGATCAGCGCCCCGTTCGGCCCCTCGTGGAAGTCCACCAGCCGCTTCGGCTCCAGCAGGTACACGCAGTCTGCGCACTTGCCCCTGCATCGCGGCCTCTCGTCTCGCCTCTGTCGTTGGCGTCGCGTTCGCGGTTTCGTGCTGTCCGCCATGTCGCTTCCTTTCATCCATTGCCGCCGGTCCAAAGTCTCAAACCACCAGGCGAGCCGGCGACTGAGGCCCGCCTCTACAATTGGCCGGTGTTGCACGTTTGGTACGAAAAAATCGCCCCTTTTCGAGCCCCCGACCGCCGTAAGTCCCGCCCGAACAACGAATAAAAAAAATCTGCATGTCACGCCCACTTTGTCGTTTGGGTGTTGCGTGTTTGGTACGAAATTTGGCGACCCAATACACCTGTAAGATGGTAGATGATGTTTGGATATGAGATTCTCTCGGGCCTGCCCTGCGACATGTCTACCCTGGGTTTCGATCGTGCGTATCCATGCTCCGGCCGTTCCACGCTGCGGCGGTCCATCGCGCGTTGAATTCGTCTCCGGATCGGGTATAATCTGTGCAAAGGCAATTTCGGGTGAAGGGACTCACGATTGAGTGTTGAATCGAGCAATAGCAAACGACTTATCGCGCTTACCGGCGGCAACCTCCGGAACCACCACCTCTACATCACGGGCTACCATGATTTCTTCCCGGAGGAATGCTTTGGGGCATCCAGCGCGCAAAAGGGGGCCGGCCAGCAGCTCACCCTGGTCGTGGATGGGTTGGCGGAACCCGTGCAAACCGATATTGCCCGAAGCAGCGGCAACGGCAGCCCGAGAAGCTTCTTCCGAAAACGCGCCTGGGTCGCTCGATTCTTCCAGCATCACGGCCTGCACGAGGGGAGCATCGTTGCCATCGAACGCCTGGATCGGTTCCGCTACAAGGTTTATCCGGCAGGGGGTCGGACCATAGGACGTTCGAATCTCCAACAGACGGAGGCGAGCACCGCGGACAGAGATGGCGAGGGCAAGTCGGGTTTTGGTGATACCGCCTTCATCAAGAATCGAAACGAGCCGTTGCATCGCTGGGTCCCGTGGATCGCGGGGTTCTCCGGTGCCTTCGTGGAAGAAGTGTTCCGCAGCGCGCTCTGCGCCGATCCAGGTTCAGTCACGGTCCTCGATCCCTTTGCGGGAGTCGGCACCACGCTGGTTGAGGGCCTGATGCGAGGCTATGACGTTGTCGGGTTTGACATCAATCCGTATGCCGTTCTGGCGTCCGATGTGAAGGTGTCCTGCATTCGGCACAGCGTCAAGCCGCTCAGCGAAGTCGTGAACCGCCTTGAAAGCCTTGCGCAAGGGGGACCGGACAGAGAAAGACAGCCGGAATCCAAGCCCCCGAGCGGCTTCAAGAGCAGAGTGCCATTCTTCAGTCCGGCCGTGGAGCGCGATGTCCTCCTGCTCCAGGATTTCATCAGCGAACAGAAGAGCGCATTCGTCAAGAAAGCCCTGAAGGTAGCTCTGGGGGCCGTTATGGTCGGTTTTTCCAACTACTCTTATGAGCCCAGTCTCAGCACGCGCGCTGCGGCTGGAAAACCGCTCGTAGAGCGTGCCGACGTATTCGGGGTTTTTCGCGACAAGCTCAGGGAGATTGAGGCCGACATCCGGTTCTTCCAACGGCACATGAAGTCGTTCCGCCATCGGCCCCAGGCGAAGGTATATGAATGCTCATACCTCCAGGGCGCCGACGTTCTTCCCACGGCGAGCATTGACGTGCTCGTGACATCGCCGCCGTATCTCAACAACTACCACTATGTTCGCAACACCCGTCCTCAGCTTCACTGGCTGGGCTTGACCGAAGGAAACGGGCAACTCAAAAAGCTCGAAGAGGACAATTTCGGCTGCTTCTGGCAGACTGTGCGAAGCGGTCCTGCAATCGAGTTGAGTTTTGATCTTCCGGAATTGCGCGATGTCCTGGACGCCGTTCGTTCGCGCCATCCGGAGAAGGGCGTCTATGGGGGTGCCGGCTGGGCCAATTATGCCGCCAAGTACTTCAACGACTGCCATCGGTTCTTCGAGGTGACTCGGCGCGTGATGAAGGCCAAAGGCCTCGTTGTGGTTGTGATCGGCAACAGCATCGTCCAGGGTGTCCACATCGAGACGGACCGTTTTCTCGCAGAGATCGCGGGACTGCATGGTTTCACGCTCCAGGAAATGCACCGTGTGCGAAAGAAACGCACCGGTTCGAGCATTGTCGATTCATCGGTGCGCGCCGGGGTGATGTCGCAACGTGTAGAGCTTCACGAGACGGCGGTCGAGCTTCGAGCCCCTGGATAGCAGCGTTTCTACGTCCTCTTGTCGAGAAAGGCGCTCACCTTGTCGAGAACCTCTGCCATGGACACCTCGGCATTCAGCCCGGCCGCCCACGGTCGACCCGGATGGAGGATGTCCCAGAGTGGGCGTTTCATCGCGCGTCTGCCGGCGCCGGGATCGTGGTTGCCGAATCCGTCGATGGCCACGTTCCAGACAGGCTGGAAATGCTCGACAAGGAAGCGTTCGGCCAGAGTGATCCAGACCGATTCGACAACAAGGTAGCGACAGGTGAAATCCTGTAGTTCGAGGTTCTCCGCTTGGTGGATGCTCTTGCTGTGCTGGGTCAGCCGCTGGTATAACTCTCGACCAGCCAACAGTTTGTGTTCACCTTTGCGGGCGCCGGTGGGCACAGCCTTGCCAACGTATATCGGTTTGGGTGTCTCGGACTCGACAAGTCTGGAATAACCCGGGAAGTTACCACGATAGTAGATTGCGTACACGCCGGAACCGTCAAATGGATTGTGTGGCGGAAGCGGCTGCGGAGGTTCTTCCAGAAGGGCGTTGACGACGCTACGTGCCAGATTCTCGTACTCAAGCGGATCGTATGGCTTCATTTGTCGGCCTCAAGGATCGAATCAAAACGTACCCTTTTGAGTCGATGAATCGAACGCAGGGCTACTCGCCGCACACATAATTCTATCGGCTAAATCCGCATCGTGGATGAGCGAGAATCGTTGCTTTCGGCGAGAGAATCTCGAGGCACCGCCGTATCTCTTGCTCATCCCTCAAGGCTCAACCATGATATTGTTGGCGGTGGGGCGGGCGGAGTGCCGATTGTATGGTTAGATGGCAGATCCCCGTTCAATGAATGATTCGTTGAGTCACGATGGATGCAAGCCAACAGGTTGGTTGGCGCCGGTGGTGTTTGGCGCGATGGCCGGGGGGATGGCGTGGGGGATTCGGGGGCAGTACGGCCACGAGACGGGGGCGATGCTCGCCGGGCTGCTGGTCAGTCTGACCCTGGTGACTCTGCTCTGTCCGAGGGCTTCGCTGATCGGCGCCGCCCGGGCGGTGGCGCTGGGAACCGTCGCCATGGGATTCGGCGGTTCCATGACGTACGGCCAGACCGTCGGCCTGACGCACGACCCGGAACTGGTCGGCAACTGGGCAGCGCTGGGCTGGGGGATGCTGGGCCTGGCGATCAAGGGCGGCCTGTGGATCGGCTTCGCGGGCGCCTTTCTGGGGATGGGGCTCGCCGGCACGCGGTATCGCCCGCTGGAGATGCTGCTGCTGATGCTGGGGCTGGTCATGGCGTACTTCACCGGCGTGGCCCTGATCAACTCCCCCTTCGATCCGGCCAACAGGGTGCTGCCGGCAATCTACTTCTCCGCGCACTGGCATTGGCAGCCGGACAAGGTGCTGAAACCCCGCCCTGAGTGCTGGGGCGGCTTGTTGACCGCGCTGGCGGTCTTGGTTGCCTACGTCGGTTACTGGCGCAAAGACGGGCTGGCGCGGCATCTGGTGTGGTGGGGGGTGTTGGGAGGCGCGCTGGGCT
>CAZNSM010000322.1:0-4057 GCA_964575615.1 uncultured Pirellulales bacterium
CTCATCATCGACGAGGATTGGAAGAAGCAGGCGCAGCAGGAGAAGGAGATCCTGGCCGCCAAGGAAAAGGAAGAGAAGGCCAAGCAGAAGGCTGCCGCCGAGGAGCAGATCGGTCGACCGGCCGGGCCGCTGCCGCAGGGCGACCTCGCCAGCCTGATCAACATGCTGACGACCCAGGCGTTGTTCGCGCTGGGCGTGCTGCGGGTCAAGGGCCAGGACGAAAGAGAGCCGGACCTGGAGATGGCGCGATACAACATCGACATGCTCGAAACGCTCCAGGCCAAGACCAAGGGCAACCTGACCGCAGAGGAATCGCAACTGCTCAAGAACACGCTGAACGAGCTGCGCATGGGCTTCGTGCAGATCGCCGAGCACGGAGCGCCAACGACGGAGTAGTTCATTGGCCAGCATCTTAGACCAGATCGTCGCCGATAAGCGCCAGGAGGTGCGGGACCGGAAGGCCCAAGTCGGCCTTGACCAGCTCAAGGAGCGAATCATCGGTCTGCCGAAGTGCCGCAATTTCTACCAGGCGGTGACCAAGGCGAACCGGCGCGGGCTCAACGTGATCGCCGAGGTCAAAAAGGCGTCGCCGTCGGCGGGACTGATTCGTGCCGATTTCGACCCAGTGGCCATCGCCAGGACGTACGAGCGCTGCGGCGCCGATGCGATCAGCGTGCTGACCGACGAGAAGTATTTCCAGGGCCGGCTCGAATATGTCGAGCAGGTCAGGCAAGCGGTCGAGATTCCGGTCCTGCGAAAGGACTTCATCGTGGACCTCTGGCAGGTCTACGAATCGCGTGCCGCCGGGGCCGATGCGATCCTGCTGATCGCCGATGCCCTGTCGACGGGCGAGTTGATGGACCTGATGATCGCCGCGACGGAGCTGACGCTGACCGTGCTGGTGGAGGTCCACCAGGCCGACACGCTCCTGGGCGTGCGCAGCCTGATCGGTTTTCCGGCGGGACGCTACAGCGTGCTCGGCATCAACAACCGCGACCTGACGACCATGGCGGTCGATCTCCACACGACCAGCCGGCTCAAGGACATGCTCGACGACGATGTCCCCGTAGTTGCCGAGAGCGGCATCCGGACCCGCCGCGACGTCGAGAAGCTCATCCATGTGGGCGTCCGCGCCGTCCTCATCGGCCAAACCCTGTGCGAGCAGCCGGACATCGACGCCAAGTTTACCGAGCTGTTCGGGCCCGGATAAGCCAGATGCAATCTACCCCATGCGGGAGCCGTCGCCGAAACGCCGCGTCACCGTCTCAATGATCTCGTCGGCGGTCGTTTCAATGGGCTTGTCGGTCACGTCGATCATCGAGAAGCGATGCTTGCGACAGAGGGCCCGCACCGCTTCCACCTCATCAAGAACGATCTTCGGGTCCGTGTAGGCATGAGGACCGGTCAGACCTCTTCGCTGCTGCCGATGTCGCCGATGGTGAACGAGCCGCTTCTGGTCGATGTCGAGGCCGAAAACGCGACCGCGATCGATCCGCAGCAATTCTTCAGGCAGCGGCAGGTCCACAATCACGGGAACGTTGGCCACCTTCCACCCCAGAACGCCCAGATACATGCTCAGCGGTGTCTTGCCGCTTCGGGAGACGCCGGCCAGCACAACGTCCGCCTTGGGCATATCCTGGGGATTCTTCCCGTCGTCGTGCGCCAGGGTGAACTCGATGGCCGCGATGCGGTCGAAATAGCCCTTGCGCAGATGCCGATAGAGGCCGGGCTGCCCTTTGGGCTCCTGGCCTAGAATCCCGCTCAGACGATCGAGCAGCGGGCCCATGAGATCGAGAGCCACGACCTCCTTCTGGCGCGCTGCTTCCACGAGACACTGCCTCAGACGCGCATCCACCAGAGTATGAACGATCGTGGCATTCGCTCCGGCGGCCCTGGTCACGAGATCCCGAATCTGCGTTTTGTGGTGCACATGCGCGATCTTGACGACCGGGACCTGGACATCCGGAAACTGCGCCAGCACCGATTCAACCACTTGCTCGCCGCTGGCGCCCGAGCCGCCCGAGACGATGAAGACCGGCGGCGGAGCTTGCCCTCTGTGCTTCCTGGCAGCAGCCATGATGCAACTTCCTCAGCGCGATTCGGTCAGGCCACAGGCCGATCGCAACGGTAGGGGCGAATGATTATTCGCCCGTACCCTTTTGCTGGATCTTGGCCCAGGTGTCGCGCAGGCCGACGGTCCGATTGAAGACCAACGCGTCGGGCTTGCTGTCGGGGTCGACGCAGAAATAGCCGAGCCGCTCGAACTGGAAACGGTCCAGTGCCTTGGCCCGGGTCAGCGACGGCTCGACGAAGCAGTCCCTCAGCGTATCAAGCGAACTCGGATTCAGATGAGCTGTGAAGTCCTGTCCCTCTTCGACGTCGTCGGGATTTTCCTTCGTGAAAAGGTTGTCGTACAGCCGCACCTCGGCCTTGCACGCGCGTGAAGCAGAAACCCAGTGCAGCGTCGCCTTGACCTTGCGGCCGTCGGGAGCGTCGCCGCCACGGGTCGCAGGATCGTAGGTGCAGTGCAGCTCGACAACGTTGCCTTGAGCGTCCTTGACCACGCTGGTACAGGTGATGAAATACGCATAGCGCAAACGCACCTCGCGGCCGGGAGCGAGCCGGAAGAACTTCTTCGGAGGCTCTTCCATGAAGTCCTCCTGCTCGATGTACAGCTCGCGTGAGAACGGCACCTTTCGCGTCCCCGCCGACGGGTCCTCCGGATTGTTGACCGCCTCCAGCTCTTCGACCTGGTCGGCCGGGTAATTATCGATCACGACCTTCAGCGGCCGCAGCACCGCCATCACGCGGGCCGACGTTTGGTTCAGGTCCTCGCGCAGGCAATGCTCGAGCAGCGCCATTTCCACCGTGCTGTTGAACTTGTTGACCCCGATCCGCTTGCAGAAATTCCGGATCGCCGAAGGCGAATACCCGCGCCGACGCATGCCGGACACCGTGGGCATGCGCGGATCGTCCCAACCCTTGACGAATCCTTCCTTCACCAGCCGGAGCAGCTTACGCTTGCTCATCACGGTGTAGGTCAGATTCAAACGGGCGAACTCGATCTGCTGCGGATGGTGGATCTTTTTACCCCAGGGCCCGGAGCCATCGTCGGTGCGGCCCTCATTGACCGCGTCGATGAACCAGTCGTACAGCGGGCGATGGTTCTCGAATTCGAGAGTGCAGATCGAGTGCGTGATGCCCTCGATCGAGTCCTCGAACCCGTGGGCCCAGTCGTACATCGGATAGATGCACCAGCGGTCGCCCTGGCGGTGATGGCGCTCGTGGACGATCCGGTACATGATTGGGTCGCGCATGTTCAGGTTGGGATGGGCCATGTCGATCTTCGCCCGCAGCGTGCGCGAGCCGTCCGGGAACTCGCCTCTGCGCATCCGCTCGAACAGACCGAGATTCTCCTCGACCGAGCGGTTGCGATAAGGACTGTCCTTGCCCGGCCGGGTGAGCGTGCCGCGATGTTCGCGCGTCTCGTCGGCGTTCAGGTCGCAGACGTAGGCCTTGCCCTTCTTGATCAGCTCGACCGCCCATTCGTACATCTGCTGGAAGTAGTCGGAACCGTAGAACAGGCGGTCCTCCCAATCGGCGCCGAGCCAGCGGACATCGGCGATGATCGAGTCGACGTACTCCTGCTCTTCTTTCTCGGGGTTCGTGTCGTCGAACCGCAGGTTGAACCTGCCGCCGAACTCCGCGGCGATCCCGTAGTTGAGGTTGATGCTCTTGGCGTGTCCGATGTGCAGGTAGCCGTTGGGCTCCGGCGGAAATCGCGTACAGACGGCCCCATTCCACCTGCCCGACTTCAGGTCGTCGGCGACGATCTGCCGAATGAAGTCCAGCTTACGTTCCTGGCCCTCAGCGCCGCCGACGCTACCCAGTACGTCTTTCTCGTTTTCCATAACTCCAATCACTCAAAGCTTTTGGGATGCCGTAGTGTACCGCGAGGTCCGCGTACAACCGGTCCATGCTGCTGGGGGTGCAAAGGCCGAACCGCCGACGATCTTACCGCCCCCCCCCGCCCCTGTCCACTCCATATTGCCGCCCA
>CAZNSM010000323.1:0-4020 GCA_964575615.1 uncultured Pirellulales bacterium
GACGAGGCCCGCGCGATCGTCCGCCAGTCCTTCGACCTCAAAGAGTACCAGCCTCGCAACGCGTCGGTGTGGACACAGAAATACGAGCAGTATACGAAACGCTGAAGCCGGCATCCCTGCGCGGTTTCGGTGAGATGCCGTCCCAAGGAGACAACCGTTTGATAGAGCCACTCGAACAGCAACTGGACAGCTTCGATCTCGCCGAACGCCGGCAGGCGCTTTCGGCGTTGTGCGACAAGGTCAAATCCGGTGACATCGAACTGCCGCGGCCCGGCCGGTTCGTGAACATGCATTGCCACACATTCTTCTCATACAACACCTATGGCTACTCGCCGACGAAGTTCGCGTGGCTGGCCCGCAAGGCCGGCCTGGCGGCAGCCGGCACGGTGGACTTCGACGTGCTCGACGCTTTGGAGGAATTCCAACAGGCGCGCCGCAGGCTGGACCTGAAGGGCTGCTCGGGCCTGGAGACGCGGGTTTATGTGCCGGAGTTCTCCACGCGCGTCATCAACTCGCCGGGCGAGCCGGGCATCTCATACCACATGGGCGTCGGATTTCCGAACTCGCAGGTGCCCGCCTCGCAGCAGGATTTCCTCCATGGTCTCAAACAGACGGCCCAGCAGCGAAATCGCGATTTGATGCAGCGCGTCAACAAGTACCTCAGCCCCGTTGAACTCGACTATGAGCGCGACGTGCTGGCGCTGACCCCGGCGGGCAACGCCACGGAACGTCACATGTGCCTGGCGTACGCCCGCAAAGCGGCGGCACACTTCGGCAGCGGCAAGGCCCTCGCTGATTTCTGGGCACAGAAACTGGGCGTCGGCGCCGAGAGCCTGGACTTGCCGGAGGGTCGCAACCTGCTGAACTCCGTCCGAGCCAAAACGATGAAACGCGGCGGGGTCGGTTACGTCCAGCCCGACAAAGGCTCGTTCCCGCTGATGGCCGACACCAACCGATTCATCCTTGCTTGCGGCGGAATCCCCACTCACACCTGGCTCGACGGGACCAGTGACGGCGAGCGGGACATCGAAGAGCTTCTGGATGTGGCCATGAGTACCGGCGCCGTCGCGATCAACGTGATCCCCGATCGCAACTACACGCCGGGAAAGCAGGATGACAAGGTCAAGAATCTCTACGAGGTGATCGAGATCGCCCGGCGCCGGAATCTGGTCGTCGTCGGAGGCACCGAGATGAACAGCCCCGGCCAGAAGTTCGTCGACGATTTCGGAACCGGCGAACTGGCTCCCCTGCTGCCGGTCTTTCTGACGGGGGCGTATATCGTGTATGCCCACTCGGTCTTGCAGCAACACTGTGGCCTGGGATACACCAGCCCGTGGGCCGAGCGGCATCTCAAGGACCGGGCGGCGCGAAATGAGTTCTTCGCCGCAGTGGGTCGTTCGATACAGCCGGACCGGGAAACGAAGCTGTCCGGCCTTGGCGAAACGACCACACCCGAAGAGGTCCTCAAGCAGGTTGGGCAATAAGGACCTTCGCAGCAGAATCAACACAGAAGTGAAGGCTTGGACCATGACAAGCATCCCGGCATCGCAGTGGGCCGTCCAATTGGTGGGCCCCGACCAACTCGTCCTGAACCAGTCCAAAGAGGTCTTCCGACCCGGTTCGCACCAGATTCTCGCCAAAGTCGAGGTCGTCGGGCTGTGTTTCTCCGACCTGAAGCTGCTCAAGCAATTTACCGGCCACGTCCGCAAGGGTCCCATCGTTTCGGGTATCGAGCCGGACGCGTTGACGCAGATTCCCAGCTACGTGCCGAACGACAAGCCGACGGTGCCGGGCCACGAGACGGTCGTGCGAATCGTCGAGGTGGGCCCCGGCGTCACGAGGCATAAAGTCGGCGAGCGCCACCTGGTGCAGACCGACTACCGCTGGCTGCGCACCGCCAGCTCCAACGCCGCGTTCGGCTACAACTTCGAGGGCGCCCTCCAGGAGTACGTCCTGATGGATGAGCGGGCGATCACCAGCCCCGACGGGGAATCGATGCTGATCCCCGCAGCCGAGGACCGGTCAGGCTCGGCTATCGCGCTGGTCGAACCCTGGGCCTGCGTGGAGGACGCCTACGCGACAAAGGAGCGCACGACGCTCCAAATGGACGGCCAGATGTTGATCGTCGCGGAAGTCGACATCCCCGAGGGCCGACTCGGCAGTCTATTCAAACGATACGGCGCGCCGGCGCAGATCACGTGGGTCTCGAAATCGAATCCGCCCGCCAAGCTCACGATCCCGGTGGTGCGGGCCAGCGAGTATGAAGACCTGGACGACGCCGCGTTCGACGACGTGGTCTACTTCGGATCGAGCGCCAGGACGGTGGAGGAGCTGTTCGCCAAGGTCGCCGCTCACGGGATTCTGAACATCGTTCTCTGTGGCGATCGCTTCAGCCGGCCCGTCGTCACGATGGTCGGCCGGGTACACTACGGAGGCATTCGCATCATCGGGACAACCGACACCGACCCCGCCAGCTCCATGAAGACCATCCCCAAGACCGGAGAAATCCGCCACGGCGACAAGGTCAACGTTGTCGGCGCCGGCGGACCGATGGGAATGATGCACGTCATCCGCAATCTGTGCCAGGGAATCGAAGGCGTCAGCGTGTACGCGGGCGACGTCGATGACAACCGCCTGGCGATGCTCACGAAGATCGCCCAGCCGCTGGCCGAGAGCAACGGCCTCGAATACGTCGCGTACAACGCCAAGGAGCCACCGGGCGGCGAGGAGTTCAGCTATTCGGTTCTGATGGCGCCGATCCCGGAACTGGTGGCCGCGGCGGTGCAGGACGCCGCGATGCATGGGATCATCAACATCTTCGCCGGCATCCCCGCCAACGTCACCGGCCAGATCGACCTGAACGCCTACATCGAGAAGCGCCTGTACTTCATCGGGACCAGCGGCTCGACGCTCGACGACATGAAACGGATGCTGGCCAAGGTCGAATCCAACCGGCTCGACACCAACGTCAGCGTGGCGGCGATTTCGGGTCTCCAGGGGGCGCTCGACGGGATTCGCGCCGTCGAGAACCGCACGATCGCAGGCAAGATCGTCGTCTATCCGGCGTGCCGGGACCTCCCGTTGCTTCGTCTCGAAGAGCTTGCGGCCAAGCGGCCCGATGTGGCGGCCTGCCTGAAAGACGGACTCTGGACGCTCCAAGCGGAGAAGAAACTTCTGGAAGCATGCGCCTGAAAATCAGAGAAGGGAAGGATATGGAACGAGACAAGCGCCGATCAAAGCATCAACTCCCGATTGGTCTGTGCCGTGGTAGACTCATCGCTTGGGCCGGTGGCGCGGCGCTGCTGCTCCTGCTGACCGGCGGAGCGTTGAACGCCGCCGAGACGCCCTTCAACGGCCTGGACATGAGCCTGAGCAACCTGGCCCGACTGTCGGACGCCAGGACGCGCTCGATCAGCCCGGAGAATTTCACGGGCGAAAAAGGCAAAGGAGGCATGGCCACCGAAGGAACCGGCCAGAGCGCCGCGAGGGAATTGGGCCGGGGCTGGAAGATCTCGCCCTCCGTGAGAATCGACGCGGGCCAGACCTTCACCATGGCCGACATCAACGGCTCCGGCGCCATTCAGCACATCTGGATGACCCCGACAGGCGACAACCGCCTGAACATCCTGCGAATCTACTGGGACGCAGAGGAAACCCCGTCGGTGGAGTGCCCCGCCGGCGACTTCTTTGCCTGCGGCATGGGCGAATACACCCAGGTGACATCGCTGCCGGTCTGCATGAACCCGGGCAGCGGCTTCAACTGCTACTGGATGATGCCCTTCCGTAAAGGCTGCAAAATCACGATGACCAACCTCGACGAAAAGGCGATGATTCTCTACTACCAGATCGATTACACGCTAACCCACGTGCCCGACGACATGGCGTATTTCCACGCACAGTTCCGCCGCGTCAATCCGCTGCCCTACAAGGACGTCTACACGCTCGTCGAAGGCATCAAGGGCCGTGGCCAGTATGTCGGCACGTACATGACGTGGGGCTCGAACAGTCCCGGCTGGTGGG
>CAZNSM010000324.1:0-4007 GCA_964575615.1 uncultured Pirellulales bacterium
GCCGACGGTGAAACGCTGGTCTGGATTGCAGCAGAAGGGAGTTGAGAAATGAGACGACAGGAGTTGGACCGGCGACAGGCGACAGGCGCGGGGTGGAGCCGGCGCGAGTTCCTCCAGAGGACGGCGCTGGCAGGCGCCGCGCTGGCGGTGGGGGCGGCCGGTGGAAACGCGAGCGAATCGGGCGGGTCGGAACTGCCGACGCGGGTGCTCGGCCGGACCGGGGCGGAGGTCACGATCCTGGGCCTTGGGACTGCGCCGATCGGCGAGGCCCGTGGCGACATGGCCGAAGCGGTGAAGATCTTCAGCGAGGTCATCGACCGCGGCGTAAACTACGTCGATACCGCCCGCATCTATGGCATCGCCGAGGAGGCCCTGAGCCAGGTGCTGGCGACGCGGCGCGACAAGGTGTTTCTCGTCACCAAGTGCTGGACCGATTCGGGCCAGCGCGCCCAGCAGATGTTCGAGGAATCTCTGCGGACGCTCAAGACCGACCACGTGGACCTCGTGCACATCCACAATATCGGCAACAAGAATCTCGACAAGGTGCTGGCTAAAGACGGCATCCTCGAATACCTGCTCCGGCAGAAGGAGGCGGGCAAGACGCGGTTCATCGGGCTCTCGGGCCACGAGAGGCCGCCGCACTTCGTCAAGATGCTCGAAACGGATCAGATCGACGTTGTGATGAATGTGATGAACTACGCCGACCGCAACATCTACGACTTCGAGGGCACGGTGCTGCCGGAATGCCGCAAGCGCAACGTCGGCGTCGTGGCGATGAAGGTCTACGCCGGCATCAAGGGCGGCTTCCCCAACCACCGCAAGGGCTGGGTCGGGTGCAACACGCCGCCCGAGCGGCTGGGCCAGGCGCTGGCCTACGCGCTGGACCTCGAAGGCGTCCACGTTGCCAACGTCGGCCCGTTCACGATGGAGCAGGCGATCCAGAACGTCGAGCTGGCCCGGCGGTACAGGCCTCTGGCCCCCGATGAGCGGCAGGACTTGCTCGCGTTCGGCCGGGAACTGGCGCCCACGCTCGGCCCGCGCTACGGCCCCGTCGCCTGATGCCCGGCGCGCCGCAACGGCACTTCACACGAGGGTGTCAGCGGCAAGCAAGGCTTGCCGATGGTTCTACCTGTCCTGTCCCCCCTCTTCGATAGAGAATGCCGGAGGTCCACGATAGTCTTCGCGTGAAAGGGAATAGATCGATGAGCAGGCGTTACGTACACGGATACGATCCTCGGGAGAACACGCGGTTGCAGGACCAGGCTTCCACGCTGGTGCAATTGCTGCACGCGGACACGGTGTACCCGGCGGGGAGCACCGTTTTGGAGGCCGGCTGCGGCGTCGGGGCCCAGACGGTGACACTGGCGCGGAACAGTCCCGGCGCAGAGATCACGTCCATCGACATCTCCGAACGCTCTCTCGCCCAGGCGAAGGAGGCCGTGGCGGCCGCCGGGCTGACCAACGTCACCTTCCGCCAGGCGGATATCTTCGATCTGCCGTTCGAGCCCGAGTCATTCGATCACGTCTTCGTCTGCTTCGTTCTCGAACATCTCTGCGACCCCGTCGGCGCGCTGATAGAGCTGAAGAAACGGCTCAAGACGGGTGGCACGATGACGGTGATCGAAGGGGACCACGGCTCGACGTATTTCCATCCCGACAGCGCCAAGGCTCATGCCGCGATTCGCTGCCAAGCCGAGTTGCAGAAGCAGGCGGGGGGCAACGCGAACATCGGCCGCGAGCTGTTTCCGCTGCTCACCAAGGCGGGCTTCGATTCCGTGCGGGTTTCCCCGCGAATGGTGTACGTCGATGCGAGCCGGCCCGAGCTGGTCGACGGTTTCACGCGCAAGACGTTCACGGCGATGGTCGAAGGCGTGCGGACTTCGGCGCTCGAAGCGGGCCTGATCGACGCGTGCGATTTCGACGAGGGCATCCGGGACCTCTACCGGACGATGGAACCCGACGGTGTGTTCTGCTACACGTTTTTCAAGGCCTTTGCGCTCAAGAACGCCTGATGGGCGGGTGGAGAACGTGTCTCATCCGAAGGTATGGCGGTCCCAACCCCAGTGGGTGGCGGCCAGTTCCTGAAACGTGACGTAGATGCGGTCGGTCGGGATGGCCAGCTCCTCTTCGAGCATCTGGCAGATCCGGCCGGTAAGAGTTTGGTTGACCGACTTGCCCAGACCCCCGATCCCCTTGACGGTCACCAGCGCGCACGGGCCCGTCTCGCCCGCCATCGTCATGGTGGCTTTGTCCTGAACGGACGCCATGACGTACTGCTCGGGCTTGCCGGTCCCCTCGGCCGCCAGACGCGACAGGGCCTTGGCGACGGATTCCCTCTTGTTCCGGTCGGACAGGTCGCATGAGGTCTCAAGCTGGATCAATGGCATCGTTGTCTCCTTATCCACCACTGACAAACCGTTCGTTTCTCCGGATCACTTTTACATACCACGATCGAGCTTGCCTGACAACCGCAATCGACGACGCGATTACGTGTTCTGACCTGGGGATGGTTCGCTATGGGCGTGTCTTCCTGGCGGCCCAGCGGAACTTGGCGGAGGCGCTGCGGGGGTTTGACGCGATCTCCTCGCGCGAGGGCACGAGCACTGCATCGCAAGTCTCGTGATACAGGCCGGTTCGGACGCCTTCGCGAAACGACTGCTTGACGAGGCGGTCTTCGCCGCTGTGGAAGCTGATGATGCCGATCCGTCCGCCGGGACGCAGGCAGTAGGGGGCCAGACTCAGCAGTTTCTTCAGGCAGCCCAGCTCATCGTTGACCAGGATGCGAAGGGCCTGGAAGGTGCGGGCGGCCGGGTGGAGCAGACCGGGATGCGCGGCGCGCTGCTTCTGCCAGCCCTCAACGGTCAGACCTTTGGCGGCCAGGACCAGCTCGACGAGCTGCGACGTTTGTGTGATACGCCCGGCGACGCGACGCGCAACGATCGCTCGCGCGATGGCCTCCGCGTCCGGCTCGTCGGCCAGCTCTCGCAGCGCTTCGGCCAGCTCGTCTTGGCCCAGCGATCCGATCAGGTCGGCCCCGGTCCGTTTGAGGCGGTCGTCCATCCGCAGGTCGAGCGGGCCTTCGTGTTTGTAGCTCATGCCGCGATCGGGATCGTCGATCTGCATGCTCGAGACGCCGAGGTCGGCAAAGAGAATGTCACAGCCGTCGAGCCCTTCTTTGGCGAGCACGTTGCCGACGCCGGCGAAGTTGCAGCGATGGAGGCTCACGGGCGCCGGAGCCTGCCCCAGACGCACGCGCGTGCGCTCCAGTTCGGCGCGATCGACGTCGAGGGCGATCAGCCTTCCGCCCGGCGCGATCCGCTGTGCGAACTCGCGGGCGTGACCGCCGTAGCCGACGGTGCAGTCGATGACGACCTGGCCCGGGGCCGGATGCAGGCAGGCGAGGACCTGCTCGGTCATCACCGGCACGTGGCTGCCGGCGGGCGTATTGCCCTTGGCGCGCACGTGCGCGGCGATCTCGGGGTAGGCTTCGAGGTTGTGCTCTTTGTACTTGTCACGGTAGTTCTGGGGATACGTGCCGCGATAGCGGGTCCGCCGCACCGGTCTGGCCGGCGACTCGGCGTCATTGTCCTTCGGTTCGGTTATGCCCATGTGTGCTCCAAGTCCTTGTGTTGCCCGCCACCTGAAACCCGATCGGGCAGGCAGGCAAGCCCGGCAGGGGCATGATAAACGACTCGGGCGTAGATGCCAAGCGGCTGGGCGGCTGCCCCGTCGGGCCACCACGCGGCCTCCGGGAGCACCCGACACTACGTAGAACTACGTATTTCACCCGGCTGGCCGGGGATTCCCTCGAGTTGTGCTGCCGGAATGCCGATGAGCGAAGCCGGATACACTGTCTCAGAGATGAACCGGATCGACTGGGACGCTGGTGTTGGTGCGTGTGGTTTTTGGTGAGGACCAGACGATGACTTGTGATGCGTATTGCGAGAGCGAGTCCTCCGGGCAGTCCACCTGCCTGAACAACCCGTTCGACGAAATGGGCGATCTGC
>CAZNSM010000325.1:0-3998 GCA_964575615.1 uncultured Pirellulales bacterium
TCGTATCCGCCCAGAAGCGCCCCTGATGGACCATCGGACGGATCGTCAGCGGAGGCGACTGTTTGAGGGCCAGCAGCGACGCGCGATCGTCCGGACCAAGTGAACCGGCGTCGAGCAGCTCGATCCCGCTGCCCGAGCCGAACCGGTCCTCGGCCACGCTCAGATAGACCGTGTGGCCCACAAGACCCTTCGCCAGGGTGACATCATCTTCGAGCGACAGATGCACGAACGGCACACCTTGCGAGCGTGCCAGGATCGCGACGTGCGAATTGGGTGTCGCGGGCATCAGCGTAATGATGCCGGCTACCAAAGGCACCTCGGCGGGCACTCCATCGGTCAGCAGGATGTCGTCGCACGTCAGGTCCCCGCGCGTATAGGCCGCCCGGATGTCCGACCCAGCGACGAACTTCAACACCCCGAACGCCCAGCCTTCGGAGTAGCTCGTGTTGCCCTGAATCCATCGTGCCGTCGAGCCGACGGGAACGCCCTGTTCCTGGAGCCACTGACGGTTCTGCTCGGCGGTAGGATGCTGCTCGTAGGTCGGGAAGTAGTACGCCGTGACGTTCGGCTCGGCGATCACCGATGCGCGCACCACGTTGAACAGACGAACGACCTCCTCGCGCGTGTACGCATCCTGACGCACGAGTTGAATCCCATATTCGTTGATCGCCGGGCTCGCCCAGGGAGGAAGGATGACGGCACCGAGGATGGCCTGCTGACCGCTTGCACGCAGCGTCACCGCGTCAAACTCCTCGATCGTCATGCGCGCGAACGGATCGAGGCAGCTCACCGCGAAATCGTAGTGGTACTCATACCACCCCGAATCCTGGTAGTAGACGACGTTCGGATCGAAGCCTCCCGCGATGACGATGGTGAACTTGACGTACGCCGGAGAGGTCCAACTCTGGAATGGCTCATCCGGGAATTGGATCTGGTTCTTCCAGACGACTTTCGGATTGCCCTCGCCCGCAAAAACGGCCGCCGAAGCCACCAGCACGCACAACAGCACAGGCAAACACCGATACACCGCCACCACCCCTATAGACTCGAATGAATCCCGACCCGCCCTCCGTGAGCACGTCTGAATCACACTACTATTATATCCAGAAAGCCCGATCCATTCAATGCCTGACGCCGGCGGCGGGATGGACCGACTTCGCACGGCCGACAAGTTCGTCATTCGGGCAGGCGATGTCGTTCCAGCCAGTCGGTCGCCCACTGCTCGGCCTGGTGGCGGCTGCCGAGGCGGTCTTCGAGCTGAGCGATGTAGAGTTCCTCGGCCAGTTGGCCCACCTGCGGGCCGGGCCGGGCGCCCAGGCGGATCAGGTCGTGCCCGTTCAGCAGGGGTTTGGGCTTGACGTCGATGCCGCGAAGGGCCTGGACGCGCCGGTGCAGCTTCGCCAGCGCCGCCAGTGCCGGAGCGTTTGCGACCGCCTTCTGCGTGGCCCGCTCCAGCTCGTAGAGGTCCCAGAAGCAAGGCTCCGCCAGCAGCTTCTTAAGTGACGCCAGGGCCATTTCGTGATCCAGAAGCCGGCCTCGATGGGTCAGGAGAAAGCGGAGGTGTCCGCTCCGTCGGCGGCTGAGCTTGAGGACATGGCACAGCCGAAGCGCTGTCTCAGCCGGACAGCCTGAGAAGAACCCCGCCAGCGCCAGCGCGAAATCCACGCGTTTGCGGAGCAGCCCCAGCACTGCCGGAGCCTGCTGCGCCTGTTCGTCGGGCAGCCCGGGGAAGATCCGCTCAGCCAGGCCGCTCGCCCGCAGCATCGAAACGCCGGCGCTGCGATTGGGGTGGACCAGCATCGCCTCCAGCTCCATGGCGATCCGCTCGCCGCTGATTCTGGTGATGTGCCGGGCGTTGCGGCCGATCGCGGCAAACGTCTGGGGCTCGATAGCGAAATCGAGCTGCGTCGAGAAGCGAATCGCGCGGAGCATCCGCAGGTAGTCCTCCCCGAACCGCTCCTCAGGATCGCCGATGGTCCGCACAATCCGCCGATTCAGGTCGGCCTGGCCGTCGACGTAGTCGATGACCTTCTCTTCAAGCGGATCGTAGAACATGCCGTTGATCGTGAAGTCCCGGCGGGCCGCGTCGGTGGCTGCATCGGTGAACGCGACGCGATCGGGATGGCGTCCGTCCTCATAGCCTGTCTCGGAGCGAAACGTCGCCACCTCCACCTGCGCACACCTCGCCAGGACGATGACCACGCCGAACTGCGCCCCCACCTTCCGCGTGCGAGGAAACAGCGCCATGACCTGCTCCGGGCGAGCGTCTGTCGCCACGTCGTAGTCCTTGGGCCGCCGGCCCAGCAACATGTCGCGCACGCACCCCCCTGCCAGCAACGCGCAGAACCCCTCCGCTCGCAGCCGCTGAACGACAGTGATGGCCGCCCGTCTATTCGTCATGGCCTCTCACCTGGTACAGGACGATAGACATGCTGCCCCAACGGCGGGTGTCGATTGTTGTGAACGGGCCGTAGGTCTGGGGCAGCGACACGCCCGCCTCCGTCCGTACGACCACGACTCCCTTCTCAACCACCTGGCCGGCGAGGACCTCGAATAACTGCGCCAGCAGCGAACCGGCGCCGACCTCGCGCGTTCGCGCATAGGGCGGATCGACAAAGACCAGGTCATACTTGGGTCCGGCCGCCTCCAGCGGCGCGCCGCAGCGGAAGGCGTTGGCGCGGACCACACGGGACTGCGACACGAAGCCGGCCTTGGCGATGTTCTTTTCGAGATAAGCCGCGATCTTCGGGTCCTGCTCGACGAACGTCACGAAGGCCGCGTCCCTGCTCAGGGCCTCCAGGCCGAGCGAACCGACGCCGCTAAAGAGGTCTGCGACGCGCTGACCGACCAGCAGGCCGTAGTTGTTCAGGATGTTGAACAGCGACTCCTTGACCCGGTCGGTGATCGGGCGTGTGTCCTGCGTCTTCGGACACAGAAGGTGCATTCCGCGTTTGGCGCCTGCAATGATTCTCATACCGGTCCGGCCGGCCTCTCGACACGTCGTGACAGACGACGGCTCCCGTAGGGGCGAATAATCATTCGCTCCTACTTCGCCCAGTAGTCCAGCACCAGCACGTCGTCCAGATACGGCCCAAGCAGTTCGCCGAATTCCTGATGGGCCGGATGGGGCAGGTACTCGGCCCGGTCGGCCTCGCTGCGGAAACTCACGATGAAACAATGCGTGAATCCCTTCTGGCGGTTCTCGACGCTGACGTCGGTACCCCATTCGAGATCGTGGATCGCGTCGATTCGGCTGGGCAGCGCACTGAACGCGTTCTCGATCCGGCGAATGTCGGCGGCGCTGGCATCGTCCTTGAACTTGAGCAGCACGACGTGCCGCAGGACCCGCGTCGGCGCCTTGGTCGTCGCCGGCGCGTACGTCATTTCCCGCTCCTCGTCGCAGATGCGCTCGCACTCTTCGACGTAAATGCACCCACCGAGCAACAGCGAAACGACCGCCAAAATCACGAGATTCCGAGCCATATTGATACACCTTCCAAGAATCGCACTCATGTTGGTTCCACACGAATGACACGATTCTATCAACCGACGAAAACTCCGTCTATCGCAAACCCTCGGCCGCCCCTTTCAGCCGGCGGGACGCGCTGTTACAATCACGACCAAATCGTCCCAACATGGGGCACGTCCGGTGACCGACACGCGGCAGAAAAGTGAGGACGAAGGCATGAACAGGACAGGTTCGACGGCTGCGATTGCGGCATTATTCCTCTGTCTGGCGTTGGGGACAGCCAGCGCTCCGGCGGCCCCCAAACCCGAGCATGGGCTTCATTACGACCGTCCGGCGACCACGTGGGACGAGGCGATGCCCCTGGGCAACGGACTGCTCGGCGCGCTGGTCTGGGGCGACGGCGCTCCGCTTCGGGTTTCGCTGGATCGGACCGACCTGTGGGACTTACGGCCCGTCCCCGAGTTCCACACGCCGGACTACTCGTACGCGAAGATGCGCCAGTGGGTGCGCGAGGGTCGCATCGACGACC
>CAZNSM010000326.1:0-3998 GCA_964575615.1 uncultured Pirellulales bacterium
GGTCGTCGATGCGACCCTCGCGCACCCACTGGCGCATCTTCGCGTACGAGTAGTCTTCCGTGTGGAACTCGGGAACCGGACGCAGGTCCCACAGGTCGGTTCGGTCCAGCGAGATCCGCAGCGGAGCGCCGTCGCCCCAGACCAGCGCGCCGAGCAGTCCGTTGCCCAGAGGCATCGCCTCGTCCCAGGTCGTCGCCGGACGGTCGTAGTGCAGCCCATGCTCGGGTTTGGGAGCCGCCGGAGCGTTGGCTGTCCCCAACGCCAGACAGAGGAATAACGCCGCAGTCGCCGCCGTCGAACCTGTCCTGTTCATACCTTCGTCCTCACTTTTCTGCCGTGTGTCGGTCACCGGACTTGCCCCATGTTGGGACAACTGGTGTGCGATTGTAACAGCGCATCCCGCCGGCCGAAAGGGGCGGCGGAGGGTTTGCGATAGACGGGGTTTTCGTCGGTTGATAGAATCGTGCCATTCGTGTGGAACAAACTTGAGTGCGATTCTTGGGAGGTGTCTCAATATGGCTCGAAATCTCGTGGTTCTGGCGGTCGTTTCGCTGTTGCTCGGCGGGTGCATTTACGTCGAGGAGTGCGAGCGCATCTGCGACGAGGAGCGGGAAATGACGTACGCGCCGGCGACGGCCAAGGCGCCGACGCGGCTGCTGCGGCACGTTGTGCTGCTCAAGTTCAAGGAGGATGCCAGCGCTGCCGACATTCGCCGGATCGAGAATGCCTTCAGTGCATTGCCGAGCCGGATCGACGCGATCTGCGATCTCGAATGGGGCACCGACGCCAGCGTCGAGAACCGCCAGAAAGGATTCACGCATTGCTTCATCGTGAGTTTCCGCAGCGAGGCTGATCGCGCCGAGTACCTGCCCCATCCGGCCCATCAGGAATTCGGCGAACTGCTCGGGCCGTATCTGGACGATGTGCTGGTGCTGGACTACTGGGCGAAGTAGGGGCGAATAATTGTTCGCCCCTACGGGAGCCGCCGGCTGTCACGACGTGCCGAGAGGCCGGCTGGATCGGTATGAGAATTATTGCAGGCGCCAAACGCGGAATGCACCTTCTGTGTCCGAAGACGCAGGACACGCGCCCGATCACCGACCGGGTCAAGGAGTCGCTGTTCAACATCCTGAACAACTACGGCCTGCTGGTCGGTCAGCGCGTCGCAGACCTCTTTAGCGGCGTCGGTTCGCTCGGCCTGGAGGCCCTGAGCAGGGACGCGGCCTTCGTGACGTTCGTCGAGCAGGACCCGAAGATCGCGGCTTATCTCGAAAAGAACATCGCCAAGGCCGGCTTCGTGTCGCAGTCCCGTGTGGTCCGCGCCAACGCCTTCCGCTGCGGCGCGCCGCTGGAGGCGGCCGGACCCCGGTACGACCTGGTGTTCGTCGATCCGCCCTATGCGCGGACGCGGGAGGTCGGCGCCGGCTCGCTGTTGGCGCAGTTGTTCGAGGTGCTTGCCCGCCAGGTGGTTGAGAAGGGAGTCGTGGTCGTGCGGACGGAGGCGGGCGTGTCGCTGCCCGAGAGCTACGGCCCCTTTACGGCGATTGACACGCGGAACTGGGGCAGCATGTCCATCGTCCTGTACCAGGTGCGGGGCCATGACGAATAAACGGGCGGCCATCACCATCGTTCAACGGCTGCGGGCAGAGGGTTTCTGCTCGCTGTTAGCGGGCGGGTGCGTGCGTGACATGCTGCTCGGCCGCCGGCCCAAGGATTACGACGTGGCGACGGACGCACGCCCGGAGCAGGTGATGGCGTTGTTCCCCCGCACCCTGAAGGTGGGCGCCCAGTTCGGCGTGGTCATTGTTCTGGCGCGGTGCGCGCAGGTGGAGGTGGCGACGTTTCGTTCGGAGACCGGCTATGAGGACGGGCGTCATCCCGACCGCGTCGCGTTCACCGACGCGGCCACCGACGCGGCCCGGCGGGACTTCACCATCAACGGCATGTTCTACGATCCGCTCGAAGAGAAGGTCATCGACTACGTCGACGGCCAGGCCGACCTGAAGCGGCGGGTCGTGCGGACCATCGGCGATCCCGACGAGCGGTTCGGGGAGGACTACCTGCGGATGCTCCGCGCGATTCGTTTCTCGACGCAGCTCGACTTCGCGATCGAGCCGGAGACATTTGCCGCGATCGGCCGCAACGCCCGGCACATCACCAGAATCAGCGGCGAGCGGATCGCCATGGAGCTGGAGGCGATGCTGGTCCACCCCAATCGCAGCGCCGGCGTTTCGATGCTGCGGGCGAGCGGCCTGGCTGAGCGGATCTTCCCCGGGCTGCCCGACGAACAGGCGCAGCAGGCTCCGGCAGTGCTGGGGCTGCTCCGCAAACGCGTGGATTTCGCGCTGGCGCTGGCGGGGTTCTTCTCAGGCTGTCCGGCTGAGACAGCGCTTCGGCTGTGCCATGTCCTCAAGCTCAGCCGCCGACGGAGCGGACACCTCCGCTTTCTCCTGACCCATCGAGGCCGGCTTCTGGATCACGAAATGGCCCTGGCGTCACTTAAGAAGCTGCTGGCGGAGCCTTGCTTCTGGGACCTCTACGAGCTGGAGCGGGCCACGCAGAAGGCGGTCGCAAACGCTCCGGCACTGGCGGCGCTGGCGAAGCTGCACCGGCGCGTCCAGGCCCTTCGCGGCATCGACGTCAAGCCCAAACCCCTGCTGAACGGGCACGACCTGATCCGCCTGGGCGCCCGGCCCGGCCCGCAGGTGGGCCAACTGGCCGAAGAACTCTACATCGCTCAGCTCGAAGACCGCCTCGACAGTCGCCGCCAGGCCGAGCAGTGGGCCACCGACTGGCTTGAACAGCATCGTCTGCCCGAGTGACGAACCTCTGGTCTGCGCGAAGTCTGTTTATCACACCGTCGCCGTCAGGCATTGAATAAACGCGGCTTTCTGGATATAATGGTGGTGTGATCAGAGTGTGCTCACGGAGGGCGAGTCGGGATTCAATCCAGTCTGTAGGGGTGGTGCCGGTGTATCGATGCCTGTGTCTGCTTCTGTGCGTGCTGATGGTTTCGGCGGGGGTCCTCGCGGGCGAGGGCGATCCGGAAGTCGCCTGGAAGAACCATATCCAGTTTCCTGACGAACCCTTCCAGAGCTGGACCTCTCCGGCCTACGTCAAGTTCACCATCGTCGTCGCGGAAGGCTTCGACCCGAACGTGGTTTATTACCAGGACTCGGGGCAATATGAGTATCACTATGACTTCGCGGTGAGCTGCCTCGATCCGTTCGCGCGCATGACGATCGAGCAGTTCGACGCGGTGACGCTGCATGCGAGCGGTCAGCAGGCTATCCTCGGCGCTGTAATCCTTCCTCCCTGGGCGAGTCCGGCCATCAACGAGTACGGGATTCAGTTTGTGCGCCAGGATGCCTACTCGCGCGAGGAGGTCGTCAGGCTGTTCAACCTGGTGCGTGCCTCGGTGATCGCCGAGCCGAACGTCACGGCGTATTACTTCCCGACCTACGAGCAGTATCCGACCGCCGAGCAGAACCGTCAGTGGTTCCATGAGCAGGGCGTCCCCGTCGGCTCGACGGCGCGATGGACCCAGGGCAACACGAGCTACTCCGAAGGCTGGGCGCTGGGGGCGTTGAAGTTCGCCGTTGGGTCGGACATCCAGGCGGCCTATGTGCGCGGAGACCTGACATGCGACGATATTCTCCTGACTGATGGGGTGCCGGCCGAGGTGCCTTCCGTAGCCGGCATCATTACGCTGATGCCCGCGACGCCCAATTCGCACGTCGCGATCCTGGCCCGCTCGCAGGCTGTGCCGTTCGTACATCTGGCACTCGAAGAGGATGTCACCCTGGCGAAAGGTCTTATGGGTCACGCGGTCTATCTGAGCGTCGCCGAAGACCGGTTCGGCTCGGGCAGCGGGATCGATCTGCTCGATGTTGACTCGCTCGGCCCAAAGGATCGGGCGTCGCTGTTGGCTCTGAAGCAATCACCTCCGCTGACGATCCGTCCGATGGTCCATCAGGGGCGCTTCTGGGCGGATACGA
>CAZNSM010000327.1:0-1617 GCA_964575615.1 uncultured Pirellulales bacterium
ATTCCCACTCGATGGTGGCGGGGGGCTTGCTGGAGACGTCGTAGACGACGCGGTTGACGCCGCGGACCTCGTTGATGATGCGCGTCGAGATCAGGCCGAGGACGTCGTAGGGGATGTGCGAGAAGTCGGCGGTCATGAAGTCGGTCGTCTCGACGGCGCGCAGGGCGATCACGTTCTCGTAGCTGCGTTCGTCGCCCATCACACCGACGGTCGAGACCGGCACCAGCACCGCCAGCGCCTGCGAGATCTGCCGGTACAGTCCGGCGGCCTTGATCTCGTCGATCAGGATCTCATCGGCGGCGCGGAGCACTTCAAGCTTGGCCGGCGTGATCTCGCCCACGATGCGCACGCCCAGCCCCGGGCCGGGGAACGGGTGCCGCCAGACCATGTCCTCCGGCAGGCCCAGGTGCTCGCCCACCAGGCGGACCTCGTCCTTGAACAGGTCCCGCAGCGGCTCGACCAGTTCGAAGCCCAGTTCGGCCGGCAGGCCCCCGACGTTGTGGTGCAGCTTGATACTGGCGGCATACGCATGCGTGTCGCGGGCATCGCCTCGATCCTCTCGGGGCAGGCTCTGCCCTTGATTCGAGGGCGGGACGCCCTCGCCACGGGGCGCGCCCGACTCGATCACGTCGGGATAGAGCGTGCCCTGCGCGAGGAACCGGGCGTTGGGGATCTTGTTCGCCTCGGACTTGAACGCCGCGATGAACTCGGCGCCGATGATCCTGCGTTTCTGCTGCGGATCGGTCACGCCTTGCAGACGGGAAAGGAACTGCTGCGACCAGTCGACGACGCGCAGGTCGATGTGGAAGTGGTCGCGGAAGGTGGCGACGATGTTTTCGCGTTCGTTCTTGCGCAGCAGGCCATTGTCGACGAGGATACAGACGAGCTGATCGCCGATGGCTTTGTGGATCAGCGAGGCGACGACGGAGGAATCGACGCCGCCGCTGAGGCCGCAGATGACGGTCGCGTCGCCGACCTGCCGGCGGACGTTGTCGATCGTCTCGCTGACGAAGTCGCTCATCTTCCAGTCGCCGGCGCAGTCGCAGATGCTGTAGAGGAAGTTCTTGAGGATGACCTCGCCCCTGGGCGTGTGGCTGACCTCCGGATGGAACTGGACGCCGTAGAAGCGCTTCTTCTGGTGACGCACGGCGGCGTAGGGACAGGTCCTCGTCTCGCCGAGCGTCACGAAATCGCGTCCGAGCTTCGTCACCTGGTCGCCGTGACTGGCCCAGACGAGCGTCTCGTCGGGCAGGTTGGCGAGCAGATCGCTGCGGTCGGTCATCCTCAGCGTGGCCCGGCCGTACTCGCGGCGGGCGGCGGGCGTGATCTCGGCCCCGAGGATCTGGCAGCCGAGCTGCATGCCGTAGCAGATGCCGAGAATGGGCACATCGAGGTCGAAGATCCTCTCGTCGCATTTCGGCGCGCCGGGCGCATAGACGCTGGCAGGCCCGCCCGAGAGGATGATGCCCTTGAGCGGCATCTTCGCCAGCTCGTCGGCGGAGGTGCCCGCCGGACAGATGCGGGAGTAGACGTGGTGCTCGCGGACCCGCCGAGCGATCAGTTGCCCGTACTGGCTGCCGAAATCCAGGATGGCGATCATTTCGCGTGTCATAGGAA
>CAZNSM010000327.1:1717-3997 GCA_964575615.1 uncultured Pirellulales bacterium
TGCCCGTACTGGCTGCCGAAATCCAGGATGGCGATCATTTCGCGTGTCATAGGAAAATCCGAAATCCGAATATCGAATTGCGAAACAAGCACGAAATCCCAACACGCGAATGACCGAAACATGATCGGTATGGCAACGCCGTTTCAGGTTTCTGAATTCGAGTCATTCGAATTTGTTTCGCGTTTCGAGATTCGTGCTTCGTATTTCACGTATCAGTCGTCGCTGGGCATGTGGCCCGAGTAGTTCGGGGCTTCCTTGGTGATCTGGATGTCGTGCGGATGGGATTCGCCGATGCTGGCGGTGCTGACGCGGACGAACCGGCCCTTCTCCATCAGCGTCTGGATGTTGGGTGTGCCACAGTAGCCCATGCCCGCGCGGAGCCCGCCGACGAGCTGGTAGACAAACTCGCTGAGCGTGCCGCGATAGGGGACGCGCCCTTCGACGCCCTCGGGCACGAGCTTGCTGACCTCGGTGGTGCTGCTCTGGCCGTAGCGCTCGGCCGAGCCTTTGACCATCGCGCCCAGCGAGCCCATCCCGCGATACTCCTTGAACTGCCGGCCCTTGTAGATGACCAGTTGGCCCGGACTTTCCTTGAGGCCCGCGAACAGCGAGCCGATCATCACGCTCGACGCGCCGGCGGCGATGGCCTTGGTGATGTCGCCCGATTGCTTGATGCCTCCGTCGGCGATCACCGGCACGCCCAGCTTGTTGGCGACCTCGGCGACGTCCATGATGGCCGACACCTGCGGCACACCCACGCCCGAGATGATGCGCGTCGTGCAGATGGCGCCGGGCCCGATCCCGACCTTGACGGCGTCGGCGCCGGCGTCGATCAGCGCGCGGGCCGCCTCGCCCGTGGCAATGTTGCCGGCGATCACGTCGATCTTGTGGCTGGCCTTGATCTTCCGGACGGTCTCGACGACGTTCTGCGAATGGCCGTGCGCCGTGTCGACGCAGACGATATCGACGTCGGCCGCGATCAGCGCCTCGACGCGATCGTAGTCGTGCACGCTGACGGCGGCCCCGACGCGCAGGCGGCCGCGATGGTCGCGCGCCGCCCACGGGTACTGCTGGACGCGGTCGATGTCGCGCATCGTGATCAGACCCGCCAGCTCGCCCCTGCTGTTGACCAGCAGCAGCTTCTCGACCTTCCGCTCCTGGAGGATCTCCTTGGCCTGTTCGAGCTTGGTGTCCGCCGGACCGGTGACGAGGTTCGTCTTGGTCATCACGGTGCTGATCTTCGCTTCGTAGTCGGGCAGGAACTTCAGGTCCCGCCGCGTCAGGATGCCGACCAGCTTCTTGCCCTCGACGATGGGAATCCCCGAGACGTTCTGCTCCTGCATCAGCTCCTGGGCCCGGCGGACCGGATCGCCCGGCGAGAGCGTGACCGGATCGCCGATCACCCCGTGCTCGCTGCGCTTGACCTTGGCGACCTCCCGCTTCTGGGCCTCGATGCTGAGGTTCTTGTGGATGATTCCGACGCCGCCTTCCTGCGCCAGCGCGATGGCCAGCGCCGACTCGGTGACGGTGTCCATGGCCGCCGAGACGATGGGGATGTTGATCTGGATGTTCCGGGTCAGGGTGGTGCTTGTGTCCGCCTGGCTCGGCACGAAGTCGCTCTTGGCGGGGATCAGCAGGACGTCATCGAACGTGATCCCTTCCGCGACGATTTTTGCACTGTTCATGAGCCGCTCCAACTGGGGCTTTTGTCCGGCCTATCATTAAACGCAGGAGTATAAACCGCCGTCCGGAGGCCGTCAAAAGGATTTTGGGCGGCATTCGACCGGCCGTATTATCGGCCCCTTGAAGCGGATATTGGACTGAATCGGCCCTACAAAATACGGATCGTTGCGAACACGAATCGGGTGGGCACAGTATTTCCTGGTACAATAGAAAAGGCCGTAGCGGTCGTCGGAACCGCGCCTCGATTGACAACCTGACCAAATGAGTATGGAGAATAGCCATGAGCATGAATCTGTCCAAAGGTTCGATTTGGGGAGTAGCAGTCATCGTTGGTCTGATCGCCGCGACGGCGCTGGTGGCCGGCTATGTGGACAGGCCGGGCACCTGCCCGAAGGCCGCGGCGACCGCCTCTGCGGCAGACGGCGGGGGCTGTCCGGCCAAGGCTGACTGTGCTGCTTGTCCGGCCAAGGGCACCGACGCCTGCTGTAAGGAGGCCGCAGCTTGTGCCGCCTGTCCGGAATCGTGCCCGAAGGAATGCTGCTGTGCCGATGCCGCCGCGTCCTGTCCGGCCGGGGCCGCCGTGATGGCCCGGACCGC
>CAZNSM010000328.1:0-3993 GCA_964575615.1 uncultured Pirellulales bacterium
GCACCTGGGAGGGGGACATCGCGGTCCACGGCGAATACGCCCTCGATTACGTCTGCCCCGGCTGCAACGAGGCGCGGGACCAGTGGCTCATCCAGAACCGTCCCGGCATCGCTCGCGCCAAGGGCCTGATCAAGTAGACCGCCACGCGCCGAGAGCGTCCCCACAGGATCGGATGGAAATCCGAAGCACGAAACACGAAATCCGGAACAAATTCGAATTCACAATCTTGAATGAGACAAACAGGCCGGTGGCGTTCTGCGCAAGTGCGGTTGCACAAGCGGCCGTTTTCGTTTCTGGAGCCTTTGAGCCTTCGTGCTTGTTTCGGATTTCGGCATTCGTGTTTCGTGCATGCCCTGAGTCGCGTGCGCAGATCAAGACGGGGGCCTGCGATTCAGTCCGGCAACAGGATGTCGGTCGGTGGTTGGCCGGTGGCGGGGCGGGTGAAGCGCTGGCCGTAGGCGGTGAAGCCGGGGACGAAGCCGCCGTGCGAGAGGAAGAACCAGCCGTCTTCGATGCCCATAAAGCGGTCGAGCCGGTCGGCCTTGCCCGTCGGGTCATGGCTGAACGTTGCAGCCGTCAGCTCGATCCACTGGCCCGCGGCGGTGCGAATCCACTGATTGCCGTACAGGGCCTTGCGCCGCAGGTGGCCGTTGGCGCCGCCAAAATTCTCGCTGAAGCTGTAGAGTCTGCGCAGGTAGCCGCCTTCCTTCGGAGCTCGCCAACTGGAGATCAGCATCCACTTCCTGCTGTCGGGATGGAACCAGTAGCCGGAGTAGATCGTGTGCGTTTCATCCGTGGGTTTGGCGGTGACGAGGAACCGCTGCTTTTCGCCCGTCCTCCACATGTATTTGAGATGGCTATGTCCGCCGGTGCCTTCGTTGCCGAAGTCGCCCGCGTAGACTCCTTCGCCTTTGGCCACGAGCCTGACGCGGTTCTCGTCGGCGACCTTGTCGCGGTCGACGGCCTCGCTGCCGCTGTCCCAGACGCTGAAGATGATCCGCCGCTCGGTCGGGCTGTTGACCTGCATGCCGAAGTAGCCGCGATGCCAGCCACACGCCATGTAGTAGGTCCAGATCGGGTCCTCCAGGCCGGTCATCTCGCAGTAGAAGGCCTCGACCTTCACGTCCTTCTCCACGGGATAGAACAGGTGCACCGATGCGGCGTTGCGCCGGCTTTTCAGATTGAAGTGCGCCTCGCGCGCCGCCGGCCCGTCGAGGACAAGAGTCTCGACGTCGCCGGCCGGCTGACCCGGCGCGTTCAGCGATTCGAGTGTGAAGCGATGGTAGCCGATTTGATTGATGTCGAACGGGCCGAACGCCGCGGTGACAACGCCTGCTTCGGCTCCTGTCACCGTCGCCTCGCACGACTGGTTTGCGACGGTCAGACGCAATCGCGACGCGGCGCCCTGCGGCAGGCGCAGCATCACGGCGCAGTCGAGCCTCCCCGGCGTCTTGATGTTCCCGAACCACAGCACCTTGATCGACGGATCGTTCCATCGCGTGATGCCCGCCGATTCCGAGACGCGCGCCCCGCGCATGTCCGGATCGAGATAGGCGGTGAACGCCGGAACCCGCAGCTCGCCGGCGGCCAGCGACGCCAGCGCCATCGTTGTCAACACGACAGCCAGAGGATGACGTTGCGTTCTCATGGTTCTCCTCGACACTGCGCATACACCGTCGCGAAGCGCGCCGGCCGACGCCATTCTATCATCGTCCCGTCCGCCGTTCCAGCCGGCATGCGGAGCAGCTCTTTCTTGACGCGGGCGATGTCGTGGGGTATCTGGGGAGCGGGTTCGGCGCTTGGCGGACCGACGCAGGAAGGGAAGATGGGCTATGATGCGTGTGCTTGCAGTTGGAATGCTGGTGTTGCCGCTGTTGGTTGGAGGCGGCGCGCCGGGTCCGGAGGTGAACGGGCCGGCGATGGAGGACTGCCCGTTCGCGTTCGATTTGGAACTCGTGGTCGGCCAATTCCTCGGCTGGGTCCGCGTTGAGACCGGGCAGACGCTCGACCACACGCGGACGTGGTGCGATCCGGACGGCGATCCGGCCGGCGCCGGATTGCTCGATGCGCCCGACGGGATGCGGCTGTACAACAAGCCGAAGATCAGCTCCTATACGCTGGTCTGGACGCCGAAGCGCGCCGGCGTCTTCGCGGCGGTCGTGCGCGTCACGGACGAGCCCCGGTCGGGCGAGCCGGCGGCCAACGCGGGAACGATCCTCGTCCAGGTCGTGGCGCCCGCAAGACGCGTCGCGCCGGGCCTGTGCGGCGGCCCTCCTCGATAGCCGTCTCACTTCGACGGCGCCGGTCCCAGGTGGAAGGCCTCGATCAGCTCGTCGATGATCTCGGAACTCATCGCAACGTGGCCGCCGATGGGCTGGGCGTCGAGCACCGCCTCCGCCGAGCATTCGAGGACCTCCAGCTTGTCGAAGGCCGCCAGGACGCTGTCGCCGACGACCATGACGCCACTGTTGGCCAGCACCGCCGCCGGGCTTTGCAGCGTCAGCGTCCGCGTCAGCAGGGCGAAGTCGTTGTACACGGTCTCGAACGGCAGCAGGCTCACCTCCCGCACGAAGACGTAGCTTTCGGGGATCGTTCGCGTGTCAACGGTGCGCCGGCAGACGCTGAAGGCCATTGCGTTGAGCGGGCAGGCGTTGGCGATGGCCATCACGTCCGGATGGGCGTCGTAGATGGCCTTGTGCGCCAGGACGGCCCGGCTGGGGTGCTTGCCGAACTCCTTTTTGCCCTTGCGGATCATGACGATCTCCTCGGGCAGCACGGCGTGGCGGTCGAGCGGATAGGGCGTGATCAGGAACTTCTCGCGGTCGATCCGCGCCGAGAACGTGCCGGTGGTCATCGTCAGCAGCCGCTGGCGGTAGCCCCGTTCGACGAAACGGGAGATCTGGTTGCGCAGCTCCTTCTCGCGGATGCTCATCATGCTCGGATCGTAGTCGAAGGCCTCCAGCGGCACATCGCTCTTGCTCTGGAGTTGCAGTTGCTGGTCGGTCAGGTAGGCAGGCTGCCCGAGTGTATGGGCCTTGATCAGGATCTTGCAGCACATTTCGAGTGTCTCGAATTTGCCGAAGGCGTCCTGGAGGGTCTGGCCAGCGCAGCAGACGCCGTGGTTTTCGAGGATGACGCTGTCGAACCCCTCGGCGTACTTCTGGGCGATCTTGCGTCCGAGGTCCTCGCTGCCGGGCACGCCATACGGGGCGAAGGCCACCGTCCCGTTCGACCGCCACGCCTGGTGGAACAGCCTGGTGTCCGGCACCTTGTGCGCGATGCTGAAGGCCACCAGCGCCATCGGGTGCGCGTGGACGATCGCCCTGAGGTCCGGACGGATCGCGTAGATCGCCTTGTGGAACGGGTACTCCGAGCTGGGACGGTGCAGACCCTCGATCCGGCCGTCGGCCCGCACGCACACGATGTCGTTGGCCGTCAGCGTGCCCTTGTCCACCCCCGTCGGCGTGATCCAGATGTCGCCGTTTTCGTCGAGGATCGACAGGTTGCCGCCGGAGGTCGTCGTCATCTTGTACCGGTAGATCCGCTGCATCGTCAGCACCAGCTCGTCGCGCGGATGAAGGTATTCGTATTTCATGGTCATTCCCTGTAATGAGTTGTCGAATTCACCCATCCTCTATACCACCGAACACCCTCGGCGGCAACGAGGACCTTTGACGTGATTGCCCGTCCTCTGGCGTGGGCGGGAAGAAACCGTTTGTGGTGTGCCCGGTAGAGCCTGCCCCTTCAACGGTGTTCAGGGCGGGCTCTGAGCTTGCCGAAGGGGGCAAAGGTAACGCCTCACGGCGTCACTACGAACGGAATCCTGCCCCAGGCCAGAATGGGTAATTGCGTCCGCCGTTTGTCGTCTGCGCGTTGGACAGGCCGTTATTACGTCCCGTGGCCGGTTGCAGTTGCCGTAGCAGTGCCGTACGATGCTTGGAACACGGTTTGTGGCGCCAAGAGGACTTCCTATGAAAGGCAGGATGATGATGC
>CAZNSM010000329.1:0-3939 GCA_964575615.1 uncultured Pirellulales bacterium
GATTTCGGACGGCCGCCATCCGCTGATCCCGTCCGGGCACGTGACGGCCAACAGCGTGTGCCTGACCGATGCGAAGCGAATGTGGGTCATCACCGGTCCCAACGCCGCCGGCAAGAGCACGTACCTGCGAATGGTGGGCGTGAACGTGCTGCTGGCCCAAATCGGCTCGGCCGTGGTCGCGGGGCAGATGTCACTCTCGCCTGTGCGGCTGCTGACGGACGTCCGCATCCGTGACGATCTGGCGCGGAACGAGAGCTACTTCCTCTCCGAGGTCCGGCGGCTTCGTCGCATGGTGGTCGACTCCGGCAGCAACACGCGTCTGCTGGGCCTGATCGACGAACCCTTCCGTGGCACGAATTCCTCCGAACGAACGGCGGCGGGCATCGCCCTGGCGGAGCATCTGCTGGCCTCGGGCAACCTCTTTCTGGTCGCGACCCACGAAGAGACGCTGGCGCAGACCGCCGCGGCGTCCGATCCGGCCGAGAACCACCACTTCCAGGAGCACCTGACCGAGCAGGGCATTGAGTTCGATTATCTGCTATGCCCCGGCCCGGCCGGCACCCGAACCGCCATCCGCATCCTCGAACAAGAAAAGTACCCGCCCAGCCTCCTCGACCGCGCCCGCCAGTTGCTTGGCCAGTGACCCTTTCTTCGCACCGGTGGTCCAATCTGCTGACGAATCATGCTCTCGTATTACCAGACGCCGGGGAGGAGGCGGTAGGGGACGCGGGCGGCGTAGTCGGCGTAGCCGGGCAGTTCGCGGTGCAGGGTCCGGTCTTCGAGGGCGGTTCGGACCACAATGGTGACGGCGACCAGGGCAACGGGGATCAGTCCGCAGGCGGAGCCGACGATCAGCGGGGCCGCCAGGATCCACAGCCCGGCTCCCACGTACCCTGGGTGCCTGATGAAGCGGTACGGCCCGCCTGTCACCACTCTGTGGTTCCGGTCGGTCTGGATACGAACGATCGTCTCGAAGTGCGTGTTGACGAGCATGGCCCAGGTGATCAGGACGGTGCCGAAGACGTAGAGGGCCGTTCCGGCGACCAACCACCACGTTCCGAGACTCGACCAGCGGTATCTGCCGACGTCGAGTCCCACCACGATGGGCACCACGTAGAAGCCGAGGATGCAAAACGCAACCACGAGGGGCTTGTCCCATCGCTTGGCGTCTCGTTTCTCTTTCCAGCGGCCCCGGTGATTGACCAGCTCGGGGTTCCTCCAGGCGAGCAGGGCGATCTGGCCGAATAAGGCGACGAAGCTCAGGGCCAAAAAGAACCACGCTCGCGGCAAGGCTATCGTTCCGGCGGCGGCGAACAGCGGTACGCCCTCGATGAACGCTCCAAAGAACGTGCCAACGAGGACCGTGACTCCGGCTGCGTCAAGCCGCTGTCTGCCTCCGTCTTTGGGGGCTTCCTGCATGGCTGTCCTTCCGTCTTCTCGCAGAGTTGAGCCGACCCATTCGCCGCTCTGACGTGCCGGCGCTGACCATGATCGTCCAAAATGCACCCAAGAGCAAGCAGCGGGGCAGACGAGGAATGGAACGGACGGGTTGCGACATGCCGCTATTTGGCGCGCATCGTGTTCAGGCACCGGTTACAGATCGAGTCGGGCGGCAAGGTTCCTGTCAGCATTTCGAGGCGGAGCTGGCGATAAGCGTTGCCGATCCAGATGTCTCGAAAGCGGTCCGTCGTGATGTTGCCCAAGGGCATCTCGCCATCGACGTCCAGGCAGCAGGGGACCACCGTTCCATCGGCCAGGACGCAGCCATGCTGAAACGGCGCAGCGCAGGGCTTATATGCAGTCGACTGCCCCGCGCCCGGCACGCGGCGGTCCTTCATGCGGCCGTGCCACATCATATAGTCGACGACCTTGACCTCGTCGACGCCGCTGGACTTCCATTCGTCGACGAAGGCCTCGATCAGGCCCTCCGTCTCCCGCATCCGGATGATCTCGATGCACGTGCGAGGCCCGCCGTGGGGAAAGTGCTTTCGCAGGTCCAGATACCGCAGGAGATTGGATCGGACCCGCTCGAAGCTGGCCGGCGGACGCAGCTTCTCATAGACTTCCGGGGAGCACCCATCGAAGGAGAAGGAGATGGAGGACAGCGGCGAGGACAGGATCTTCTCGGCCATCCGGCTCGTCAGGGTGGTCGCGTTGGTGTGAATTGCGGTCCGGCACGCCTTCGAGTCGGCGTAGTCGATCATGTCGAAGAGGTTCTCGTGGAGCAGGGGTTCGCCCGACAGGTAGAGTTTGATCAGCGGTCGATTCTCGCAGACATCGTCGATGAGTTGCCTGAACATCGACATCGGCATCTCGGCGCCTGGTCGACTCAAGCCGTCGGATTGGGGACACATCACACAGCGGAGGTTGCAGGCCCTGGTGATGTCGGCCCAGTACTCCGACGGCATCGGGGGAATGTAGTAGTCCACCAGTTCGGCGACGTTGTTCCAGAGGGTCATAAGCTGTCCCCCGTGCAACTTCGCCGGCGGCGCGCAAAGGGAAGCGGTTGAGCCTGCCGGACCGATGCCGACCCTGGAATCGGGCGGGCGCAGAACATCGCCGTCCGGGCAAAGAAAGCGGGAAGACTCGTACACCTTGGGCCGATCCACCAGACGGCCGGAGCCGCCACAGGTCCTGCCGCAGCTTTGTATGCCGTCGTCGTCTCCACCTGACGCCTCTGATAAAAGGCCCATTATCAGTATAACAGACGGCGCACAATGCGTCCATTGCGGGAACTATCTGTTTCCGGCAGACAAAATCCCTCCCCGCGCAACAGAGCCACGTCTGTTGCGTTCGCAACGGCAGAATCATTCATGGAGCCGCCCGGCTTGTGTTGCCAAGCGGCTCGGAGGTCTCCGATCGTAAAGATGCAGGCTGTGTATGCGGTTATGCTCCCCATCCGACTATGGCGGGGCCTCAAGCCCGTTTTCTGTTGCGACAAGGCCCGACGAAGATCACGAAATTCCCATTTCGGCTTTCAACTGGGCCTCAGCCTCTCGCCAGTTCAACTCGTCCTGACCCGGTTGGCATCCCTTCTTGAGCCAGATGGCCTCTGCCCGCCTGGCGATCTGTTCGTGGGTCAACTTCGCAGAAGCGCCGGACGGCTTGGTCGTCGAGCCGACTCCTTTTATCGTAGCGGCTCCAGTCCCGACAGCCTTGGCGCCGCCGGATTGAGCGTTACGTTCCATTGTTCCAGTGCCGCTTTTCTGGGCCTTCCTGCCAGCCATTGCGAATCCTCCTTTGATACTAATGGAGTCCTTGTCAATTAAAGACTTACGTTCGTTTCCACCGCCTCGGCCACGTAGCCGCGCGAGTCCTTCCTGAAGCATAGTGTACGACTCATCTGGATTCCGCGTTCGTTCGTTCCCCGGTGCGTCGCCCCAAATTGCACATTTGTGGGCCTTCGCACAGAGAAACGGATCACCCCGGCCGCGTCAAAGACCTGCGGCAAACCCCCGATGCGGCCCGCCAAGCCGCCAATCTCTTGGCATATTTGACGGGTTTCGGGCTGCAAAGCAAGTGAATAATGGCGCACAGACACCAAATTTTCCTGTGTTTCCGGGCCGGACGCGCAATTTTTGCCCTGTAAGGCCCGGTTCCGGGGGGCTATCTGCCGACCGCTGTGGCCGCGACGCGCACGAGCGGCCAGGCCAAACGGCCGATCCCGAGGTCGGTACGGCCCGTACTTGGTTACGTGAGGCTGTCTAACCGATGGCCTTGGATGTAACACCATCCGAACCGAAGGAGACACAATATGGCGACACTGAGCGAGAAAACGTGCAAGCCATGTCGCCAGGGAGGCGCCCCGCTCAAAGGCGAGCCGCTGAAGGCGTATGCCGGGCAACTGAATCCGGACTGGGACGTGGTGGACGAGCACCATCTGAGCAGGGAATTCCGGTTTGACGACTTCCGGCAGGCCCTGGCCTTCGTCAACAGGGT
>CAZNSM010000330.1:0-3916 GCA_964575615.1 uncultured Pirellulales bacterium
GTCTGTGATGCCAGCACCCACGAGCCCGCGAAGAGATACAGTCGGCCTCTCTGCGTGCGCATCCATATTGCCGTATCGGCAAATGTCAGGAACGACTTAACCTGGATGGAGAACGCCGGGGAATACGCCCCTTCGTTCAGGAAACGCTGCCCCAGAAAAGACCACCTTCCCCATGAGTCCCATAATTGCACGACCCATTGAGGATACCGGAGGATCGGTGGGAGGTGCTCATTGGAATCCTCTGGATTCTGCGAACCGGCGCTCCCTGGGCAGATCTGCCCAAGCTATGTCCCTCCCGAAGCACCTGCCATCGGCGGTTCCAGACATGGAGCCGTTCCGGGGTGTTTGCCAAGATTCTGACGGCGTTGGCCAAAGACCTGCGCGAAGGTTTCATCGACGGTACGTTCGCACCCGCGAAGAAAGGGGCGATGGTGGGGGCAAGACCAAACGAGGCAAAGGCACCAAAATCATGGGCGCTGCACACGCTGGCGGTCTTCCTCTCGCCGTCAGCGCAACCATCGCCAGCCCGCACGAAGTGAGCCTCGTCGAACCGGCGGAGCGTCCGGCATGAATGTCATCTGCTCAGCTTCCTTGGCACGATCCAACTCGCTTGTATCGTTGTCCTCCTTCGGAGGGTTCTGGGATGACTTCCAGTCTCGTGAGTGCTCGGGGTGCTGGTGCATGACACACCTACCGGCGTCAGCCCTTGGGCCGAATCGCCAGAGCCAGTGACCGGTTCCCGCCGAACAGCATGGCCGCTCTATCGGGAATCTCTTTGTCGTTTTCCAGTCTACATCCGGCCCATGATAGGCGCTGTAGTTGCGGCCAAGGGTTTGCGCGCACTTATCGGAAAGAAGCTTCCGCTCGCGCCCCTGGCCGCCTTTGTCGGCAGGCAACCGTAGCAAGGAGGCTAATCGGGGCAGCAAGTCGATAGGCATTCTGCCCTCTCCCGTATCGGTCACGCGCAGTCCGGACAGCATTAGACCGCGTGGGGTTCGGTCTCCTGGGGCACTTCGCCTTCGGCTCGGTGGATGCTATCGTAGACCTCCCGCCGGTGGACCGACACGTCACGTGGAGCCGTGATGCCCAGTTTGACCTGGTCTCCTCGAATCTTGACCACCTTGATCTCGATATCATCGCCGATCATGATGGTCTGCTCTGTCTTGCGTGATAGAACAAGCATACCATCCTCCGTAACCCGCCCCCCTCCCGTCGCTGGAGCCAAATGAGATGCCACAAGTGAGATGTCATCAGATAGGTCCAATATCCAGTATATCAGGAAAGGCGAGCCGAGTCAAATGCCGCTGCAAATGCAGGATCGTGCAGCTCCTTCTTCTGGCGGGAGGAAGTAATCGCTATTGTCGATACTGCCGCCACAAACGAACCTGCCCGACGCTTCAGGGTAGACGGTTTCCGTTTTTCACTTGCGTGGCCGGGCCTCTTGTGGTACCATAACATTAGATCGAAGCGGTACCTGTGGAGTATCCTGTGTCCGAATAGGCATGGGGTGTTCGCTGAGAACTTAATCTTCGCCCCGGCGGTAGTCTCGCTTCCTCTCCCTCATCAAAATCCGCCGGGGCTCTTTGGGGGGGCCTTTGTGACGAGGGGCCGACTTGAAGACTGTCAGACTTTAGAGTCTCAATCCGGAGGTTTCGGCTTGGAATCGGTCCTTACACTCTGAGAGCTGGCTCTGGAATTGCTGTGAACGCCGGACCTTATGCTTTGCCTTGTGTGCGAGCGGTGGCAGAAGTGGTGACCGTGAACTCATCCGGTGATGGAGGTCATCGGGGCATTGCCCAACATTGGGTTCAGCGGTGACGCGTAACACCGTTCACTTCACTTGGTTGCTGGGCATGTCAGACGTTTGGCAGATACCGGCGGATCAGTTCTGCGTACTGGTGCATTCCACGTTTCTCCAGTTCTTGTACAAAGACAGGCCAGGGGGGATGTTGTTGTAGTAGGGTATCGGCCCAGTGGACATTCCGCCACCGGGGCCAGTCGAAAGGCCTCCGCCGGGACCAGTGGATAATCCACCTCCAGGACCTGTCGACAATCCCCCGCCTGGACCTGTGGATAAACCTCCCCCTGGTCCGGTCGATAAGCCGCCTCCTGGCCCAGTTGAAAGACCACCCCCAGGGCCCGTTGACAATCCTCCTCTGGGACCGGTAGACGCGCCGCCTCCTGGCCCGGTTGAAAGACCACCTCCAGGGCCCGTTGACAATCCTCCATTTGGTCCAGTGCTTTGATTTCTGGGCCAACCCTTATTCTCTGCACTCATGGTTTCTCCTTTCCCCTGCATCGGAAACAGCCCGCGATGTTGTTCTTGCCCAGTGAGCAACATCGGACCAATCCTGATCAAACCTGAGAGTCTGTGGGCATCAGAATGGCAATCCGCAGGTCTTCGCCCAGAACCGAGCCTGTTACCCTGAAGATCGGCCTTGAGATGCCCACCAGGGCCGGCCCTCACGCATCGGCTTCTCGCTCTCCCCCACCTCCTGGTGCTTGGCCATGGTCTCCGCTCTGGACACTTCTATCATGATGAACGGCCAGTACGAAGGCCATACTCCCGTGACGATCCGGCATAGGCCTCGGCAGTGATTGACTGAGCCGCTTCCAAGAATTTCTTTCTATCTCTCGGATTTTCGCATCCACATCACGCTCTGAGAACCGCTCTCCTCAGGGGGGTATGGGACTGTACAAGGAGACCGGGCAATGGACTGCATACTCCATGCGACGACGGATCGAGGGTATGTCGAGGTCCGGATCGATGAACCTCTCACTTCTGCCGTAATGCTGAGGGCACAAGCGGATGCGGACAGGCTGGCCTCGGAACACGGCCTGAAAGCCTACCTCTACGATGTTCGCGGGTTTTCGCTGGCCATGGACGCTGCCGAGATGATCACGGTCGTCGAGGAACTCAAGAAGAGGGGAGGACTCGCTGGTTCCAGGATTGCCGTCCTCGTTTCGCCGGACAACACGAGATGGGAATTCATGGAGACCGTGGCTCAGAATCGCGGTCTTTCTCTTCGCTGCTTCACGAAGGAATACGAAGCGCTGGACTGGATTCTGCCGGGAGAGCTGGCCGAGAGCCCATGATGGTTTCCTGATGGGAGACGGGGAGCGGACGATAGGGCAGGAATAGAGCGCCTGCCTGCATGCCAGCCTCTCCGCAATAAACTCATCTTCCCGGTAACTGCCAACCGCATCCGTCCATAACTCAAAGGTGAGCGACCGTCGTCCCATAACCAGCCTCGTGGTCACGGTTCACACCACTTGAAGACTCTCTCACTCAGGCCAAAAACCAAGCCGCTTCGTAGATTCAGGGCAATGCGAATTCCGTGGTCTCCGGCATCGCACTGCTTCACGTTATCCTATCAGAAGACACCACCAGATCAAGGGAGGACGCACAGTTTCGCACGGGAGGCCTCATCCGTGGGGGAGCTTTTCGGTGGTCGCCGGCCTGGTGTCCTCTCCGTGGCCAGCAAGCGCGTTGGGCTCCTACAGGAATGGGCCTTAGATGAACAGGCGGTAATCGTATGAGACAGTGCCGAAGCGATGCAACGGCGAGCCAATGCGCGCGATCTCGTTCGACGAATGAAGCGTAGCCGGGTCTTTGGTGTAGAGGTCGAAGGTATTCCAGTTCATTTTCGAAAGGCCCAGAATCTCGTCGCAGATTTGTCTCAGCTCGGTATGTCCCACGTGTCTCCGGATCGAGAGAGGCGCTGGAATTCGTCGTTTGCCTTGGAAATAGTTGAGTCTCGGATTGACAGCCCTTGTGGCCCCATGCACCCAAAGCAATGCAGTATAATCGTCCAATTGCACAGCAGTCCCACGTCGAACCGGGTAGTTGTCCTCGTCGAAGCTACCATCCTGCTTGATGTGGGAGGCCACGTACCGAAGCGCATGATCGATCTGG
>CAZNSM010000331.1:0-3908 GCA_964575615.1 uncultured Pirellulales bacterium
ATCGTCGGCACCTGCCTCAAAGAAGCCCCCGAGTTCCACCGCCACGCCCGCTGAGTGTGTACGTAAACATGCGGGGATGGGTGTGGCAGCCTCAAACGCGCAGCGTTGGGGGATGGTAGACTGATCTGGTGCATGGTATCCAGGCTGCACGTGCGAAGGACCATCCCCAAGTCCTGCGGACTTGAGGCTGCCACACGCAGCCCGCGGGAACAGGTCTTCTTGCGGATCCGCTCGGCGAGGGTGTGGCATGATCCGTCGCGCTCTGGTATGATGAGGCGATTCGGATGAGGAATGACGCGAAACCGAACGCCAGAGGGGGCTATGTCGGGCGGATCTTCAACGACGGTGCGATGGCGCGATGCTCTAATCACGATGTGCGCGCAATGGGGCGTCGAGCTTCAGATGGACGAGCCTCTGTCGCGCCATTGCACGTGGCGGATCGGTGGGCCCGCCGATCTGCTGATCGAGCCGGCATCCTGGTCGCAGTTGGGGGCGCTTGTGCGGTATGCAGAGGAGAACGGCATTCCTGCTGTGGTGATCGGCAAAGGCTCGAACCTGCTGTTCGACGATTGTGGCGTGCGAGGCGTGGTGATTGTGATCGGTCGGCACCTGTCGCGGCTCGAAATCCAGGGCGCCGACGTTCGCGCTGAGGCCGGCATCTCCGCGTCGCGCCTGGCCCGAACCGTGGGCTTGGCGGGCCTGGCCGGACTCGAACACATCGTCGGCATCCCCGGCACGCTCGGAGGGCTTGCCGTGATGAACGGAGGCAGTCTGCGCCAGGCCATCGGCGACACGATCGTCCAGGTGCGGACTATCGACCGACGTGGCGAACCGCGCATCCTGCACGGCGACGAATGCGAATTCGCCTACCGCCGGAGCCGGTTCCAGCAGGAGGACGCCATCATAACGGAGGTGACTCTGAAACTGGCTGCCGGGGACAAGACTCAGATCCTGCCCCAGATGCGGGAGATTCTGCGCGAGAGGCGACGCCGATTCCCGATGACGCTGCCAAGCTGCGGATCGGTGTTCAAAGGGGACGCCGAGCTTTTGCGGAGGTTCGGGCCGCCCGGCGCGGTGATCGAGTCGCTCGGCTTCAAGGGCACGCGCCTCGGCGATGCCATGGTCAGTTCCCTGCACGCCAACTTCATCGTCAACGTCGGCGCCGCCCGCGCCCACGATGTGCTCGAACTCGTGCGCCGCATCCGCCGGCGCGCCTTCGACCGCCTCGGCCACACGATGACCTGCGAAGCCAAATACGTCGACCCCAACGCCCGCGTCCGCCCCCTCGACGAAGCCCTGTAGGACGTGCCCCGCACACCGCTCTATCTAAAGTTGCGAGCAGTTCCTGCCGATGTGCGTGGTGGACCGAATGAGCGAACGAAAGCACCTTTGAGGCAGTGGCATCCATCCGATCCTGTACGTGGGGTCCACCCCGAGACTGACCGCGCGTTCTCTCTCGCTGGGATTCTTGACCCTGACAAATGACCATGTTGCTCATGCGAGCAGCCATGCAAATGGCACAGGAAGAAAGGGTAGCCCATGAAGATCATTCTAAGCCGCAAAGGGTTCGACAGCACTACCGGAGAAATCGCAAGTCCGATCATGCCCGACGGGAGACTGCTGTCGCTGCCGATTCCCGTTACACCAAGGCAGGCCGAGAGGGATGAGGGTGGCATTCCCTATCGTGAGCTGCAGTTTGACGGCCAGCCTCTCGATCAGATCATCGGCCAACTCTGGAACGGCCGCCGGCGGCCATTTCAGCACGAGAACGCCCATCTCGACCCCGACCTTGACCGTGCGCGATTCGCACCTCGGGAACAAGGTTGGAAAGCAAGCTTCGGCCAACAGGGAAACGCCCAGACTCACCTCGAAAGATGTGGCGTAGGGAAGGACGATCTGTTTCTCTTCTTCGGCTGGTTCAAACAGGCGGAATTGCGAGACGGCGTATGGCGCTATGTTCGAGGCGCGGGAAATCTACACGTGATCTTCGGCTGGCTCCAGATCGGCAAGATCCTCAGGGTGGGTCAGGACGTGATCCCGCACTGGCTGCAATACCACCCGCATGTCGTCAATGCCGACCTGTATGGCGACAACAATACAATCTACGTGGCACGTAAGAAGTTGAACCTGAATGGGAAGGACTCAGCCCTGGCGGGTGCAGGCATCTTCCCTCAGTTCAACGATGCTCTTCGTTTGACGGCCCCCGAGGAACATCGCAGGACCCACTGGCGTTTGCCGAGATGGTTCTATCCCTTCGGCGATCCGCGCAGACCCCCGCTGACCTACCACGAGAATCCGCACAGATGGACTCTTAACAACGACCACGTCATTCTCAGGAGTGCATATCCCGGTCAGGAATTCGTGTTCGACACAGGTGAATATCCCGAAGCAGTCGGTTGGATCAGAAGCCTGTTTCAGCCCTGAGACCTACTGCATTGGTGTGCATGACGGAACTTACGGGACTACGTGGGTAAGAGGCCGTCGGATTTCCTCGGTCACGCGGCGATGCTCTGTTCGTAGTGTGCCCGTAAGGGCATACGAGAAGGTAACGCCTCACGGCGTCACTACGAACGAACGTCGGAGGGGGTTTGCAGGCGGCGGAGGAGGGCGAGGGTTTCGGCGAACTGGTCTTTGGCTTTGGCGAGGTATTCGTGGACCTCGTCGATGTAGCCGTCGGCGGAGGCGGACCAGACACGATTGAGGTAGCGTTCGCCGGCGGCGAAGGCGGTCATCACCTCGGCGTAAGCGGCCAGGCCGTAGCGGTGCGCGATGCTCTGCCGGGCGTCCACGAATGTCTCCAGATCGTCGGCGAACAGCTCGTCGATCCGATGCCGCACGTCGTAGGTATCGATGGAGTGCTTCTCGGCGTCGAGCGTGCCGATGTTGGCCGCAATCCTGCCCAGGCTGGCCTCGATAGTCTCGATGTTGGCCGCGACGTGGTGGTCCGCCTTGGTGTGGCGGGCGACGTGGGTGCGGATCACCACGACTCCCGCGATCCCCAGCGCCAGCGCCGGCAGATACCACAGCCACTTCACCGTGTTCTCATCGATCACCGCCGCCAGCGCTGCGGCGATGAAACCGACCGTCACCATCAGGAATCCGAGCAGTCTCACACTATCCTCCCTTCATTCCGACGATGACCGAGTAGACCGCGAAGCCGACGCCGACCAGTCCTTCGCCGATGATCAGGCCGGCGGCGATGGGGATGCCCGCCTGCTCGCTGAAGTGGCGGCCCTTCGTCCTGTCGCTGACGATCCGCAGGATCGTGCCGATGGTGTAGGTCAGCACGATGCTGAACGGCAGGTAGAATCCGAGGCCCACCTGGATGCCGAGTCCGCCGATTCCCGTCGTGCTCAGCAGCGCGCCCAAGCCCGCTCCGGCCAGATACTTGTACACGGGCACATCGCCTTCCAGAATCCCCCGGATCATGCTCGCCAGCACGGTGCCTTGCGGGGCGGGGAGCTTCTCACTGCCCAGTCCGTACGCCTTGTGCAGGATGAACAGCAGGGCAATCATCAGGATCGGTCCGATCCAGGTCGCGAGAAACTGCCCGATCTGCTGCCGCCGGGGGATCGCGCCGACGAGATAGCCCGTCTTCAGGTCGAGCATCAGGTCCGTCGCCTGCGACATCGCCATGCACGTGGCGGCGCCGACCATCACGGAGGAGATCATTGCGGCCTTGTCGCCGAGACCCCTGGTGATCACGATGAGAATCGTCACGCCGATCAGGGTCATGCCGCTCATGGGCGACCAGTTAGTCCGTCCGATGCACTCCGAGAGAATCACGCCGGCCATCCAGATCCAGATCGTCCCCAGCACCGCCATGAGCACGCCGCGCCCCAGCCCCATTTCCTCGACGGACAGGACCGCGACGACGCCGAGAACGATCACCGCGCCGATGACGCCGA
>CAZNSM010000332.1:0-3899 GCA_964575615.1 uncultured Pirellulales bacterium
CCACGCGCAGCTTCGCAGTGATACTCGTTGCCGGCCGGCGTTTCATCCGCACGACTCCAATATCATCTATGCCTCGTCAGGCGGCCGGCTGCGGATCAGCCGGGACCGGGGGCGGACCTTCGCACCCATCGGGGACCTGAACGACTCGCTGTACGGCGAGATTGCCATCGATCCATCGGAGCCGCACGTCATGCTCGCAGGCACGCGCAATGGAGGATGCCGAATCTCGCGCGACGCCGGTGTTACCTGGGCGGCTTGCGAGGGGCCGCAAGGACAGGTGCTGGGTTTCTATTTCGACCGCACGAACAAGGGCCGCATCCTGTTCACCGCGACGGACCAGGGGATCTGGCGATCCGACGATGGCGGCCGGACCTGGGCGGCAGAGACCGACGGCCTGCCCTCGACGAACATCCAGGGCTTTGCCGGCGGTTCGAATGAGGCCGGCGGCCGCATCGTTCTCTATTGCACCGTCCCCAGCAAGGACGAAGGCGGCGTCTTCACCGGCGGCGTCTACCGCTCGATGGATCGGGGCGAGACCTGGCAGTCGGCTATGGGCGAGGGCATCAACACCGGAACCAAGCAGGTCGATCAGTATGCCTACGGTCCGATCGCGCAGTACCGGCAGGTCCTTGCCAGCGACGTCAAGCCCCTGACAGTCTACGTGTTGAACACCAGCACAGGGTTTCATCCACCGTATCACGAGACGGTGTACCGCAGCGATGACGCCGGACGCACCTGGCGGGCCACCTTCTTCCAGGACCCCCGATTCGAGCGATACAACGTCGCTCCCAACTACGTCACGGCCTCAGTGGGCCAATCGCTCAAGGGAGGCGGCACGCCTTTTGGGGCAGCCATCTGCAACAGTGACCCGAACCGCCTGATCCTGGTGTGGAGCCAGTCCTATATCACGCACGACGGCGGCGACTCGTGGTTTAACGGCGACACCTACGTCGCGCCTGGCCGCGAGGCCGAGCTTGGCTGCGCCTGGGCCTGCACGGGCCTGGTCGTCACCACCACGTGGAACTACTACGTTGATCCGTTCGAGGCGAACCGTCACTATATCGCCTACACCGACATCGGCTTTGCCCGATCCGTCGATGCGGGCAAGACCTGGATCTGGTGGGACAAGGACTCCTGGGCTCCCTGGCGAAACACCTGCTACGAAATTGCGTTCGACCCGGACGTGCCGGGCAAGATGTGGGGCGCGTTCTCCGACGTGCACGACATTCCCAACGACAACATTATCTCCGAGCGGCACGGCCACAAATGGCCCGGCGGCGTGTGCGTCTCGCGTGACTTCGGCGCCTCCTGGCAGGCGGAGGCGCAGGGCATCCCGCTCCGACCGGTGACGTCGATTGTGCTCGATCCGAAGAGCCCGAAGGGCCGGCGCACGCTGTATGCCGGCGTGTTCGACGAGGGCGTCTACAAGTCCATCGACGACGGCAGGACGTGGACGCTGAAGAAGACCGGATTGGGCGACCCGAAGAACATGCGAGTCAGCCGCGTAGTCCGCCATGCTGACGGGACGCTTTTTGCGATGGTCTGCGCCAAGCGGCCTGCCCAGGGCCAACCCCTGATGAGCGAGGGCGTGGGGTTGTACCGCTCGGCCGATGGGGCCCAGACGTGGCAGAAGGTCAACGCCTCGCACCTGTTTCTGTATCCCAAGGACTTTTCTATTCATCCGGCCGACAGCAACGTGATTCTCGTCGGCGCGTGCGATGCCGATGGGCGGGACCGGTCGGGCGGTCTGTACGGCACCGAGGATGGCGGGCGCTCGTGGCGGCGTATTGGCCGCCAGGGCCGACAGACCTTCGGCGGATATTTCCATCCGAGGAACGAGGGATGGATTTACATGACGCTCACCGAAGGCGCACCCGGCGCCGGCCTGTGGCTCTCGCGGGACCACGGCCGCTCGTGGCAGGCGTTTGACGACCTGCCTTTCTCGAACGTCCAACGCGTTGCGTTCGACCCATCCGACGATGGCCTGATGTATGTCACTACCTTCGGCGGCAGCGTGTGGCGCGGTCCGATCGAGCCGGTCGATTGACCAGTCTGTAGCATGCCCGTGAGGGCATACTACAAACCCAGATGCGCATATCGTCAACCTACACGCTGTCCGGAACGACAAAAGGCTCGCGATAGGTGCGGCGGATCATCGCGTTGGCTTCCGATGCGAACTCACCCGTGAAGGTTTCGGTCTTCGGGTCCATGGTCAGCCAGGGTCCGAGGATGCGCGGCGTCTGCTGGAGATCCACGCCATTGACGAGCAGGTGCTCCTGCATGCGTTCGAAGCACTCGGTCATGCCCTCGGCGTCCTGGATTCGTTCGACGATCTTCTCGCGCGAGGCCTCCGTCCCCAGCCGGTGTGAGATATTGCCCATGTGGCACAGGGCGCTGGAGAGGTGGCCTTCGAGGATCTCCGCATGGAGGTCGCCCGGCTTGCGGCTGCGGACGGCGTCGATGAAGTTGGCGTGGTGCCCGGCGCCCTCGGTGACCTGAAACTGCCGGATCTTCTTGCCGTCGTTGTCGTAAGCCCACCCGCCGACGAAATAGCCCTTCTCGCAGTGGACCACGGTTCCGGCCGATGTGCCGTAATAGTAGTCCATCGCCTTGTTGCCCTTGTCTCGCGGCAGGCCGCGAACCTCGAAGAGGATCGGCGCGGGCCGGTAGTCGTAGAAGAGAATTTGCGTGTTGGGCGTCTCGCCGTCGTCGAGGTAGCCGAAGCGGCCGCCGATCGAGATCACGCGACGCGGCAGCTCGTTGGCGCCGAGGACCCAGCGGCAGATGTCGATGAAGTGAATCCCGTTGTTGCCGAAGTCGCCGTTGCCGGTCGGCCAGACCCAATGCCAGTCATAGTGCAGGTTCTTGCGCATCAGCGGGGCCATGGGGGCCGGCCCGCACCAGAGATCGTAGTCCACCGTCTCGGGGACCGGCTGGGGGCCGTCGACCTTTCCGATGCTGTCGCGGCGGACATAGACGATGCCCCGAACGGACTTGATCGCACCGAGGTGGCCCTGCCGGATGTACTCGATCGCCTCGGCCAGACCCGTGTCCGAGCGGCGTTGCATGCCGCTCTGCACGATCCGGCTGTACTTGCGCGCCGCCTGGACCATCTGGCGGCCTTCCCAGATGTCGTGCGAGACGGGCTTCTCGACGTACACGTCCTTGCCCGCCTGGCAGGCCCAGACGGTGACCAGGGCGTGCCAGTGATTCGGCGTGGCCGTGATGACCGCGTCGATGCTCTTGTCGTCGAGGAGCTTGCGCATATCGACGCAGGTATCAACCGTTTCCTGGCGGTCGCGGAACTTCTTCTCTTCGCGATCGAGAAGGGCCCGGTCGGCGTCGCAAATGGCCACCACGCGGACGCCGGGGATGGCGCCGAACCACTTGATGTGATTGCTCCCCTGGTTGCGCAGCCCGATGACGCCGACGCGGATGGCGTCGTTGGCGCCGCGGACGCGAGAGAACGGCATCGCCAGGGACAATCCTGCGGCCAAGGATCCCTTGAGAACGGCTCTTCGAGTGGTGTGCTCCATGACAAGCCCCTTTTCAGGTTTCAAGTTTGAAGTTTTAAGTTTGAAGTACGGCGAAGCATCACCCTTCACCCTTCACCCTTCACACTTTACACTTCAAACTCCTCCTGGACAACCTCTGTATATCACGAGTCGCTGTCGGGGTCAACCCGCCGAAGGCGGGCTTGCCGGTTGTCGGCGCGGGGTCGCCGCTGTAGAATCCTGGCACGGTGCGGTTTGAAGTGGCAAGTGTAGAGTCTGAAGGCGTGTGAAGTGTCAAGTTTGAAGGACTGGCACACATCCTGCTTGAAACTTCACACTTCAAACTTGAAACTTCAAACTTGAAAGACGGCCTCATGGAAAGGACGAACAGACCCATGAAGAAAC
>CAZNSM010000333.1:0-3895 GCA_964575615.1 uncultured Pirellulales bacterium
TCGAACAGGCCGGTCATGTTCACGCCCAGGTCCACGCGGTACACGCCCGGTTTGGTCTCAGCGATCGCTACGGGCCGGACCTCGCGGATGCGGCGGTTCGGCTCGACCATCTCGGCCGACAGCTTCAGCGAGGGCGAGTAAACAGACGCCGGCTTCCAGCCTGAATCGTCGAAGTCCGCGCTGCACCAGTTCGTCACTTCTTTGCGGCCGTCGTACAGTTCGCCGCCAAAGTGCATGAAGTCCCACACGCCCAGCAGCGTGTTCGGGCTGGCGTGCGTCCGCCAGGTGGCGTCGGTGGCGATTCGCGTCGTGTTGCCGCCGGGCAGCTCGATCTCGGCCTGCGCCAGGACAATCGGCGTCTGCGGCTTGTCGGGCGTCTTGTACGGCGGGAAGATCGACCACGAAACGCCCAGCCACAGCCCGATCACGTTCCGGCCCTCCTTGAGGTAGTCGGCGATCTCGTACGTGACATAGCGGGCCCGCTTGCGGTAGTTCACCACGCTCGGCGCCAGCACGGTGTCATCAACCTTGTGGCCGTTGACGTACAGCTCATGGTAGCCGACCGAAGCGACGTAGACGGTCGCCCGTTCGGGCCGGGCGCTCAGCGTGAAGCTCTTGCGCAACCACGGATCGGGCACGTCGTTGTCGGGCGGCGGCCAACCCTGTTTGCGCTCGAAGGTCTTGTCGGCGCCGATCCACTGCGCGTGCCAGTCGCCCTGCGCCAGCAATCCCATCGTCCATCGGGCCGGCTCGCTCCACGACGAGACGGCGCCGCTCTCGTCCTTGACGCAGACCTTCCAGAAACACGCCATGCGCGAGGCCAGAGGCTTTCCATCGTACAGCACGTGCGCCGACTGATCGGACGCGACCATGCCGCTGTCCCACAAGTCGCCTCTGTCCTGGTCGAGCAGGGCCTTCGTGGAGGCCACCAGCAGGTGGCAGCCGCTCTGCCGCTGGCCGCGTGCGTTTGCATCCGTGGCTGTCAGTTGCCAGCTCAACCGCGGCTGTGTGACATCGATCCCCAACGGATCGCAGAGATACTCGCAGCGCAGCGCCGTCGGCGTCACAGAGGATGTCCGCTGGCCCGCAAGAACACCGGCGGGCGGCAGCAGAACGATGAGAACGAGAAAGAACGCCACGTGTGTCGATGTCTTCATGTCGGCCTCCTGAGCAATCCCGGTTCGGCGAATCCACAGCGGACGGATGCCATCCGTGTGCCGATTATACTGCGACCGACAACATCACACTACGCAAAACTGACTCTCCGCGTGGCAGCCTGAAAGCCTGTCGTGAGCGCAGCCGAACGGGCTCGAAGAGCTTGGGGATGGTTTGACGGATCAGGACTGATCGCAGCGTTGGGTCTGTGGCGGAACGGGAGGTTTCGGTTCGGAAGAGGCAATGGCAGAGATCAGACCGGTCGCCACCCACACGCCGCTGGCGATGGTGATGACCGCCGCCAGGATCACCAGAACGAGCAGGACGGTTCCCATCGCTTACGCTCCTTTCTCGCGACTGAGGGCGTGACCGATGAAGTAGGCCAGGACCGCCGCCGCCAGCGCCGGGACAATGGCAGGCATCTTCGTCGGACCACCCACGACAAGCTGCGACAATCCGGCCACGAGCGCGCCGACTACCATCGACAGAATGCCCGCCAGCGGTCGTGGCCTCTTGAGCCAGAGGCCCAGGACCAGCACCGGGAGGATCGCCGGCGCCCAGATCGTGTAACAGACCAGCAGACCGTCGATGATCGTGGGCACGGCGGCCGCCGCAGCCGCCGCAGCGAAGGCGATCACCACCGTGGCGGCCCGGCCCACGTCCAGGGCTTTTCCGTTCGGGAGTTTCCAGATGGGACGGACGATGTCCTGCGTGAAGACCACCGCCCCGGCGTTCAACAGCGAATCGAGACTCGACATGATGACGGAGACCGAGACCACCAGCAGCAGCATGTAGCCCTCCGTCGGCATGATCGTCTTGACCATGTTCAAGAGGACGTGGTCCTCGTCGGTCCCGGCCGAGACAACTCCACGCGCCGCCACGCCCAGCGAGATCATCACCGCAAACCAGACCACGCTGAACAGCCCGCCGAGCACGAACCCGTATTTCGAGACGCGCGTCGTCCGCGAGGCCAGCGCGCGGTTGGCATACGGCGGAATCAGCGTCTCCCCCAGCAGAAACGCGGTGACCAGCCCGATGATCTGGAACGGCGTCTTCGAAGCCAGCCCGCTCCGGGTCGCCGTCGAGGCGTGCTCGACGAAACCGGCGACTCCCCCTTCCAGGTGAAAGCTCAGCGCCAACAACAGCACGACGGGCAACAGAATGGCAAAGGCGGTGAACTGAAACGCGTCGGTGACGACGCTGGCGCGCAAGCCGCCGCTGGTCGTGTACAATGTGGTGATCCCGACAATGAGCACCACGCCGGACCATTCCGGCACACCGAAGACGTCCTTGAACACGACCCCCCCGGCCTTGGCCATCACCGCGGCATAGCCGGTGCAAAGACCCACAGAGATGACCCCCGCCAGAACGTGACAGCGCCGATCGTATTTCTGCCCGATGGCGTCACCGAGGGTGTGACAGTCGTGCAAGGCCCGCAGACGAGGCGCCACGAGAACGCCCACGAGGATGTTCTGAAGCGAATAGGCCAGCCCGATGCCGAAGAACAGGAACCCGCTTTCGAATCCCTTGCCCACAAAGCCGATGGAGAAGCCCGGACCCACGTAGGTGGCGCACAGGCTCCCGAACACCAGCGCCAGAGGCAGGGCCCGGCGGGCCAGGGAGAATTCGGAATACTCGCGGGCGGCGCGCGCACGAATAGCCACAAACGTGAGCACCACCACGTAGCCCGCCACGAGCGCCACCGAGACCACCGTATGCACCGTTTCGTTCCCTACCGTACTGTGCCACCTCCCGCTCGGCGCCGGCGAGCGGGTCTGTCCACGCAGGTTTGGCGTCTATTCACGCCCGTCCTGAAACGCCTCCTCCTCCAGCTCACTGATCACGGCATCCAGATCGGATTCCGTGCGAATCCACCCGACCTCCGGATCGACCAGAAAGGATTGATACCACTGAATCAGGTTCTTGGCGAAATCGGCGTCCTTGCAGTAGATGCCGAACGAGATCTCCCCGGCGTGCGAACCGGCCTTGCGCGGGATTTGCGGAAACGCCAGCAGCACCGCGTCACGGCTGAGCAGAAACTCGATGTCGGAGACCTTGCTGCTGTAGATGCGCAGCCGGCCCGATTCGATGGCGTCGGGATACTTGCGAAACAGATGCCGGGCGGCGTTGGAGAACCCGGAAACGCTGAGGTTCATCGCGCGATGCACCCGGACATCGGGATACTCTTCGATGATCGTGTAGAGCTGACTGAGATAGTCGTCCATGGGCTGCCGCTCGCCCTCGAACAGCATGCAGGTCCACAGCTCGCCCTGCCCGGTCGCGTCCAACTGGTCCTCGCACATCCTCTTGGCGGCGTTGTAAGTCTCGCGCCGGCTGCCGAGCACTTTGAGCTGCCGCTGCATGAGCACCTCCGCCCACACCGGCATGTCCTTGGGCAGCGCATCGGGCGGACAAACGCCCAGACGCGTCATCAGGCGCAGGAACTGCTTGTGATCCGAGCCGTAGAACCGCCGGCCCACCACGCTGCCGACATTGCCGTTGCATTCCATCCCGTACCGCTTATGGTAGCCGAACGACAGGCGATGCACCGTGTAGCCCCGCTCCGTCAGCTTCTCCTCCAGGTCCGCGATCAGGGCGACCGCCTGCTTCTCCGGCGCCTTGTCCACCGACAGGTGGACGTTGGGACACAGCACGATGGGCCGTTCGCCCAGCATGCCCACCAGAGCGCCGAACTCCTCGGCGGCCTGCTCCACCTCCTCCCGGCCGTCGTACCGCTCGA
>CAZNSM010000334.1:0-3878 GCA_964575615.1 uncultured Pirellulales bacterium
TCCAGCCTCCAGCCTATGGCCTACAGCCTTACGTGCGTCCCACCCTAAACCAATCCCCCCCCGCGAGCAACACCCTTCTGCGTTTGCATTCCACCACATCGCGAATGCTGGCCGCTGCCGGGCCGAAGTTCGGCACCTTCGATGGCAACGGCTCTCGGGAGGCACAAGCCTCAAGGAACTCGTTGATTCGGTTGGGTGCGTCCGGAAACATACCATCTTTGCCAATGCCCCTCCAAGAGCCCGGCCGAAACGATCGGTTTCCATTTCCCGCTTATCACGCGTGCTGTCCCGGCCGATAGAACAATCAGCGACTTGTTCTTACACCCATGACGAGGCCGGCAGGACTCCAATCGTGGCCTGTTGGCAACAAGGCTGAGACGGCGCGCCCACGCGTGCTCAGGAAGATGGGAGGATCGACAATGCAAAAGCCGCCATACACATTTCAAGCTATCACGCATTTCTCAGTTGTGAAGGTGGAGACGTGCCACCCCAAGCTCAAAGGAATCAAGACGCTCACACTCGAAATTGAGTCGAAGATTCTGACCGGCAAGTGCCGGCTCATTCTGGTCAAACCCTTTCCTCCTTTCGCCAGACCAGGTGAAGAACTGGAAATGCTCGCGTCTATACGCGCTGGCGACATCGAGTCCGTCTGGGCATATCGCAAGCCGGATGATGGGCAACCGGCCCGTATCGAAATCCGTGGAAAGTTCTCCGGCGCGCCTGTTTTCGTCAAGTGCGATGACATCGAAGGTGTGCCCGGCTGGGACGAGGCGATGCCATAGCTGTTGGCCGATAGCATGGGGCAGGGCAGGTCCTACGCAGGCCCCGTGTGGTGCGATACGGTCGCCGAGAACCTACAACGGAATTACCTGCAATATTGAGGTGGAGGATATGGCAATGGAGCAAGAACAGAATCCCCAAGAGGGGACGAAGAACGTATGGAAAACAGCGATGGGGGTCTTGTGTTTAGGAATACTGACTTACGGTTGGCGCTATTCTCAGGTGCAGGATACAGGAGAGACTTTGCCAAGCATTGTCGGCTATTGCCTCCCCTCTGCCTTCCTGATTTGGATCGCCGTTCGTATTGTGATTTTACGGGGGTGTGGCGTCAGAGTTGCTGGCGTCTGCTTTCTCGCGATATATGGCGCGTCGATAGCGGGTGCTCTGCTTGGGGTTGCTCAACAAAAGGCAGAAGCAAAGCAAGCGGTTGGTGCCATGCACAACCAGTGGGTCGAACTGATGGAAGCTTCTACTGATTCGTATGGCATACCCAGACCGATACAGGGACGACTTGACACTGAGAGGAAGGCCCGAGGCAAATTCGGCGAGGTGGAGGGATGGTGGAGAGACTACATGGCTCAAGCCATATCGCAAAGAAACGACTACTTGCGTGAACTCGACAGGATTGGGTGGGCCCGAATTCTGGATCCAGAGCGAATAGCGCGTGACACAACGCTCGTGGAAAGCAGAATGATGATCCAAAGAGCCAAAGAGATCGTGGAGAAGTACGAGCGGATGACCGGTACGCTTCTTGCCAATACTCGACAGAGAATGCAGGGGCTTGCCACGAGCACCAGCTTACGACAGGAACTGACATCTGGCTTTGATCGTGGGATGGAGGAAGCCCAAATCGAAAGGCTATGGGCACTGGAGAAAGAGGTGCTCTCCGAAAGTGAGAGCATTTTCGACCTGTTGTCGCGACGGCCAAGGCAATGGGTTATCTCTGATGGGCGAATACTATTCTATGACAAGAATGACCTGCGTCGGTTCCATTCCTGCATCATATCTATTCAAGACTTCGCGTCCGAACAGCAGGAGATTCAACATCGCAATGCCCTCGCTGTCAGTCGCAGTTTCGACAGCATGAAACAGGTTCTCAAGTGACCATGGCCCGTCCACACCGGATTGGGCAAGGCGTCCCTTGGCGTGTAGAAGTCCAGATTACCTCGCTCAACTGGCGGAAAGGTGTGTGTGCAACATGATCGAGGCTACGACGGAGAAGTGCTTTCAAGAGGTCGTCGGGAGGATGAATCGCGAGGTGAAACCCGACACGCCAGAGAACAACCTGCTATTCAGCGTCTTGCCGGTGGCGCATAACTACTGCAAGGCCATCTTTCTCTTGGCTGATGCTGACCACAAACTTCCTGCAATGGCCCTTCTTCGCGTTCTCGCTGAACTCACAGTTCGAGTAATGTGGTGCCTGTACGAAGACAATCCGAAGAAAGAGACTGGTGCTACGCGGGTCATGCGATGGTGGAAAACCGCATGTGAGGAGGAACTCAAAGGACTGAAGAAGATACTGCCATCCGCAGGTCCAGAAGACGCGAAACGCATAGAGGAGGCGATAACCCGTTTTCAGAGTGAGATCGCCAACAATCCGCACCGTTCCGCAGGTCCGTTCTACAACTCTCTCAAGGAACTGCCCTCTCAATTCAAGGACGATCTCTATCGCCTTCTCTACAGTCCGTTCAACTCGGCGATACACCCGAATCCTTGGCTGTTCACCGATCTTGTCAGGCAGCAAGGCAATGAACGAGTATTCCTTCGCGACCCGGAGAAACCAAGTGCCGGTGCGATCAAGATTTGTGCCACGACAAATGCGTACCGTCTACTCAGCATCGTACATTTTCATTACGGGTGGGACGCCAAGCCTATGAAGGACGACTACTGCGAGATCACGAGTGACCTCGCGCCTCACGAGTGAGAGAGACCTGCCTCTTCCTGGCGTGGTCCAGGGCTATCCTTGCCATCCACCAGCTCATGCTTGTCTCGCCAGAGCAGTTCCATGCTTCCACTGTCCTGAGGATGGCGGTAGAATCGGGGCGATGCGCGGGCGACGAGGGGTCGCCATTATGCGGGATCGAAAGACGACTTGGGGGACGAGATGGACGAGCGGTTTGAGAGTGTTGGGGCGGCGTTGGATTTTGCGATCGGCAACGAGGTCGAGGCGCATGCGTTCTATCTGGAGCTGGCCGGAAGGATGGATGTGCCGGCGATGAGGCAGGTGTTCGAGGAGTTTGCGGCCGAGGAGCTGGGGCATAAGGCCATGCTGGAGGCGGTCCAGCGCGGGTCGCGGTCGCTCGAGGCGATGGACGAGCGGGTGCAGAGCCTGGGTCTGGCGGACTATCTGGTCGAGTCGCCGCCGCAGGCGGAGATGACATATGCCGAGGCGCTGATCCTGGCGATGAAGAAGGAAAAGGCCGCCTACAGGCTCTATCTGGACCTGGCCGCAGCGGCGGGCGCCGGCGAGCTGGCGGACCTGTTCCGCTCTTTGGCGGCTGAAGAGGCCCGGCACAAGCTGCGCTTCGAGATCGAATACGACGACGTGGTGCTCAAGGAAAACTGACCAGGCTGGAGACTGGAGGCTGCAGGCGGCAGGGGTCCCTCCGGCCTCCGGCCTGAAGTCTGCGGCCTCATTCGGTTGTCACGGTGGAGGAACGCCATGAGCAAGTTGCTCGCATGTTCGATGCTGGCATTGTGTATCAGCGGAGTGGCCGCCGGAGCGGTGTATCCGGGGACCGAATGGGCGACGAAGGCGCCCGGTGACGCCGGTCTCGATGCGGAGAAGCTCCGGGCGTTCAGCGACCATGCGGGCGGCTTCGGCTGCGTCGTGCGGTATGGGTACATGGTCTACACCTGGGGCGACGTGTCGCGAAGGATGGATGTGGCGTCGGCGGCCAAGCCGCTGTACACGCACTTTCTGCTCAAGGCGGTCGCCGAGGGCAGGATTCCGAGCGTCGATCAGCCCGTGAGCGAATGGGAGCCGAGGCTCAAGGAGATCAACGCGGGTCTGGGCCACAAGGACGCGCGGATCACGTGGCGTCACATGGCCAACCAGATTTCGTGTTACGGCCTGGTCGAGGAGCCCGGCACGGCCT
>CAZNSM010000335.1:0-1411 GCA_964575615.1 uncultured Pirellulales bacterium
CGGGGCCTGTACTGTGTCGTACAGGCCCCAGATGGTGCTGCTGAATCCGGTTTGCAGCGGCCCGCCCCGGCGGGCTATTCCCTACCACGCCCTTACGGGCACACTGCGAACGCCGCTTGTGAGACGTTAGGGAGCAGCGGGGCTGCCACGCGCGATGTCGTCCACGTAGACAATGCCGGTGCCGCCGGCGCTTGGGCTGGTCGCACTGCCGACGCCGATGGTCATCTTCTCCACCCGGCTGAGGTTCACCCCGCTCAGATCGCTGTACGGGATCGCCCATTCCTGCCATGTCGGACGTTGAGTGATGGACGCATCCGCGTTCACGACCGTCTTGGTCTTGCCCGCGCTGTCTTCGATCCTCAGGTACATCGATTCGGCTGAGTTGCCCACCGGCTGGGTGATGCCGATGTCCGCTGTCTGCCAGTTGCCCGTCACGTTGCCGCTCGTCGAGACGTTCGAAAACTCGGCCGCTGTTACCGCCACGGCATCGTGACTGGTCACCGCCAACCCGATGTAGACGTTGCTGGCCATCATGATGTCCACCGGCGCCGTGGCTGGGATGTCCGTCCAGGTGACGCCGTCGGCCGACCGTTGAGCGGTAAAGACGTTGCCCGTGCGGGTCAACTTCACCCAATGCGGGATATCGACATCGGCCACGTCCGTGTTGGCGCTGTCCCCGCCGGCAATCGGACGACGCTGGAACGACACGCCATGCGACGCTTCCGGTGTCACCGCCACAAACGCGTGCTTCGAGCCGGGTTCGAGCGTCTCACGGATCATCACACCGGCCTTGGCCCATTCGTTGCTGCGCACCAGGCTGTCGACGCGCACCACGATGGAGCCGTTGCCGCTGAGGTTCTTATAGGCAAAGCGGAACTGATCGGCCGTACCCCAGATGTCGGTGCCGACGGCGCTCATGACGATGCGGCCGTCAGCAGCCACAACGAAGTCCGGAGCGTTGCCTCGGACATAGAGCACCAGCGTGTCGGCGCCATTGCCCGTCCAATCCTGCGCGGCATCGAATTCCCGCTCGGCCTCGGAGTAGAATGGTGAGGCCGTGTTGTCGTACGCCAGAGGCATCGACTGCTTGCCGCCGTGAACGATCGTCTTCTCGGCAAACGGAGCGTCAAGGTAGCCCACGGTCGAGCCGGTGTCGTTGGTCCAGCCGTCGATCCAGGCCTGGAAGATGGTCTGTCCGGCTTCGATGTCGTCCGTATAGCCCTCAAAATCGTCGACCATTGCGTATTCGATCGTCGAGAAGCTCCAGACGTCCCCTTCCCAGAAGCCGGCGCCGGCTTCGTTGACCTCGTTGACTTTCCAGTAGTAGGTCGAGCCGAAGTTCAGCCCGCCAAGTTCATAACGGCTTTCGCCGAGCGTGTCGACCAGGGCGCTGCCCTCAATCACGGCCGCC
>CAZNSM010000335.1:1511-3876 GCA_964575615.1 uncultured Pirellulales bacterium
CCTCAGGTCCAGAATCGTGTTGGCGGCGTAATCCGACCGGGCGGTCGCCTTGGCAAACTCCACGTCACCGAAGACGGTCCACTCGGCGCCGTCGATGGAGTGTTCGATGGTCACGTCCTTGAGTCCGAAGCCCAGAACGAGCTCGAACCGGCTGTTGTAGTTCCAGACCTCCATCTCCCAGAGCTGGTAGATCTGATCGAACTCATACTGGATCCAGATGGGCGTCGCATCCGTCGGAGAGGCCAGCCACATTTCCGTCGCCTCGGTGGAGTGCCGGTCGTCGGCGTTCAGGCCGGAGCCGTCGATCGTGCTCTGTGCAGGAGAATCAGCATCCGCCAGGGACGCAGTGGCTATGATGTTTGTGACCGGATAGACATAAGGCTCGACCGTGAAGCTCCAGACACCGCCCTTGTGGATGGCAAAGTCCGGCGCTCCGTTGACTTCATCGACCCGCCAGTAGTAGGTCTGACTGAAATCCAACAGGCCGGGAGGATCAAAGGTCAGTCCGGTCTGCCCCTGACTGGCCAGAACACCCAACGGATTGCTCCGTTCGGCCGCCGCGACATCTTCGAGGCTGGTTCCGAAGTACACGTCGTGCGACGCGGCGGACTCGCCGGGCGACCAGGAGAGAATCACATCCTGCGGGATGTCCGTGGAACCATCCGGCGGAACGGGCGATGTGGCGGAGGTGTAATCACCCACCATGACCTGCTGCAACTGGATTCCTGTCAGAACGGTGTCGTAGATCCGCACCTCGTCGATGGTGCCGACAAAGGTCTCGTCATTGGTGGAGTCCACGCAGCCAATCGTCACAGGCGTAGCGTTCGCAGACGCTCTGAGTGTGGTGTTGCCGGTTGAAACCTGCTCCCCATTGATGTACTGCACCCCGGCGCCGTTGTCCCAGGTCGCCGCCACGTGAACCCACTCATTCGCATAGGGCACGAGCAGCGCATTGCCCCACCCGAAACTCGTACCGCCTCCGCTGTAGTCGGCTCGAAAAAGCAGATCACCGGCCGGGTTGGTCTGCCAAAACCACTTGATCGTGTCGCCGGTGGTGCTCCAGCCGAGGCGTTTGCCGATGATGCCCTGCTGGGCGATGCTGTGGTTCCGCCCCTCCCAGTTGATCCAGGCGGCCAGGGTCATGGCGTTGTTTGCCGCCGTGGGATCAATCGGGCCGATCACGATTCGTTCGCCGGCCGTGTCGAAATGCACGGCACCGCCCTTGTAGCCGGCGACCCACTGCACTCCGCTGTTGAGGGCGCCGTCGTTGCCGTTGCCGGTGGCGTCGACGGTCTCCGTTCCCTGGCCTTCCTCAAAGGGATAGTAGGCGATCAATTCCGCCAGCGCACTGCCGGCGGCCACACCCACTACCAGGACCCATACCATAAGGAAAATCGATTTGCGCGACATGTCTGTCCTCCTCTAACTGATGTGTCATAAGAAGCAGAAAGCAAGAAGCAAAAAGCAAAATAGCGGAATCCGCCTTCGGCGGATGACTTCCTCATTTTTGCACTTTGCGTTTTGATCTTTGCTTTGATCCTGTTGCCTTCCCGCCTCCGCCTCGGTTGTACGCCGCACGCGATTCTCCGGACGAGGCGGAACATGCCAAAACCGACCACGAAATTGATTTTATCCCATGTGCCCACCCATGTCAAGCGCCGCCCCCGCCGGGTTCATCCCGCGGGGGTGCCCAAACGCCTGGCGACAGAGGTCGGTCGATGGCAGGAGGCTATTTCCCAATGCCGTACAGGTGTTTTCGCCCGCGAAGGAAGAGCCGGCCTCCGGACACGGCCGGAGAGGCGCAGAAGGTCTCGTCGAGCTTGTTGACGGCGAGGATTTCGAATTGCGGCCCCGGTCTGACGACGTAGCACTCGCCGTCTTCGGTCTGGATGTAGATCCTGCCCTCGGCCGCCACCGGCGATGCGGTGATCGTATTTCGGCTGCCGAGAGACTGCCGCTCGTACACGACCTGGCCGGTCAGGGCCTCATAGCAGGTCAGCGTTCCCCGGTCGAGCGGCACATAAAGGTAACGGTCGATGGCGATGGGGCTGGTCACATACGGACCGCCCATGGAATGCCACCAGGCGACGCCTTCCGTGTGAGGCTGGTTCTTGGCCGGCGTGATATCACCGCAGGCCCCGGCGCGGACCGCAATGATCGGTTGCGGGCGCATCAGGTTGTGCCCGGACGAAAGAAACACCAGTCCCTGGGTCGCGACGGGCGAGGGGACCGCGATCATCGATCCCCCGCCGCACTCCCACAGCAGCTTCCCGCTGCCGGCGTCATAGCCTCGCATACGATGCGTCGCGTTGGTTACAACGGTTGTCCGACCGCCCGCTTCGAACAGAAACGGCGTTCCCCACGA
>CAZNSM010000336.1:0-3871 GCA_964575615.1 uncultured Pirellulales bacterium
GTTGCGGCGGGGCAGGGAGCGTTCTGGGGGACGAAGTGGATGCAGACGCGATGGCCGAGGGCGTGGGCGATTCGTTCGAGCATGGCGAGGCTGTGGCCATCGTAGTCGGCGTCCTCCAGCCGGCTGATGACCGACTGCGTCGTTCCGACCCTCTGTGCCAACTCCTTCTGGCTCAGGTCCGCCGAGGTTCGCAGTGCGTAGATTTGTTCGGCGATCCGGAGGTTCTCTCGCTCCAATTCGAGGGAAGCCAGCCGCTCCTTGCGGCCCTTGATGTACCGCCTATGAAGGATCGTGACGGCGTCTGTCGTTTTCTTGCCCTTACCCATGCTCTTCCTCGCGGATTCAGGGGCGTATCTCGTCGCTCGTGTCTCGCGTCTCGAAGAACCGCAGGCTGTAGACCGCAGGCTTGAGACCGTAGGCCGCACCGCTCCGGGGGGTCAGCCGGAGCGCTTTCGTTTCTTCGAGCGCAGCCGGGTCAACTGGAGGACGAGGCGCAGGGTCTCGTTCACAGAGTCGGCTGTCGGGAAGGCCTTGGCGACGTCGGGAGCCAGTGGAACGAGATTGGTCCCTTCGCGATATCGGGCGGCGAACTTGCCCTGGACGCCCGTCTTGAGCAGTTGACCGAGGTCGTATTCCGCCCGCAGGTCGTCACTTCGATCGTCGTTCAATTTCTTTCTCATAGTCCTTCCGCTCGCAACGGCTCTCAGAAGAGGGGCTTGTCTTGGAGCAATCTTCGGATTTCTCGCCGGATGCGCCGGGCGAGCTTGACCGCATCTCTCGCCTCCGACAATGTGACCGGCTCGTAGGGTCCCGGATAGCGCAGTGTGGTTGCGTAGTCGGTCAGTCTTCGCTGTTCCTCGATGGTCAGCGAGACCCGCGCATGCTTTGGCATGAGTCCGACGAGTGTCTCGATGTCATGGGTACGCGCAAAGGCAATTCCTGCTGTCACGAGAAGGGCCTTGACGTATTTCTCGACGCACTGCTGGGCGTGAAAGCAGACCGTGTCGGTGGGGCAGTCGGCGCCCAGCTTGAGTGTGTGCGCTGCGTTCTTCAGGTCGTTTTCGGCCTTGGCGATCCACTCTGCCGCAACGAGGGTGTTTGCATCACGCTCGGGCATAGAGGAGTCTTCCTTCTCGCCAAGCGGGGTGTTCGATGGTGCCGATGGTGTCCTTGCGCCATTCGAACTCTTCGGGCGTGGTGACGATCACGTCCTTGGGCAGGCGGATGTCGTGCAGGGCGACGCCGATCTCGATGGCCTTCTCGCGGCGCGAGCCGGAAAGGGGCATGACGACGAGCAGGTCCACATCGCTGTCGGGGCCGGCGTCTCCGCGCGCGTGAGAGCCGAACAAAATGATCCTGTCCGGATCGAATCGTTTGACGATCCGTTCGGCCATCTCGCGGATCAGATCAACATTCGACGCCATTCGCTCTTTCGCCTTGTTTCGACTGGCGGTCATTGCATCGCTCGTATCGCTCAGGATTGATTATTGCGAGGGGTCGTAGGCCGGAGACCGTAGCTCCAACGGGTGCCCTTCACACTTTACACTTTGCACTTTGCGCTCTGCACTTGGCACTCGGCACTTCACACCTGACACTTCACATTTCAAACCTTACACTTGGCACTCGGCGCTTCCCGTTTCGCGCTCGGCGCGTCGCCGGCTATCGCAATTTCTTGTGCGTGAATTTGCGGCCTTCCGCGCCGGTGTAGTCCGCTACGACCTGTCCCTTTCCGTACAATTTCCATTTGTAGATGACGAGGCCCTCCAGGCCAACGGGGCCACGGGCGTGGATTTTGTTGGTGCTGATTCCGACCTCGGCGCCGAGGCCGTAGCGGTAGCCGTCGGAGAAGCGGGTCGAGCAGTTCCAGAAGACGTTGGCCGAACCGACGAGGGCCATGAATCGTTCGGCCTTGTCCTTGTCGGCGGTGACGATGGCGTCGGTGTGGCCGGAGCTGTAGCGGTTGATGTGGTCGATGGCGGCGTCGAGGCCGTCGACGACCTTGATCGCCAGGACGAGGTCGAGGTACTCGGCGCCCCAGTCGTCGTCGGTGGCCGGCTCGCAGGGGATGACCGCGCGGGTGCGTTCGCAGCCGCGAAGGCGCACGCCTCTGGCCTCCAGCGCGCCCTGGAGCGCGGGCAGCAGGGTCTCGGCGATCGCGGCGTCGACCAGCAGCGTCTCGGCGGCGTTGCAGACCGCGACGTACTGGCACTTGGAATCGACGGCGATGGCGATGGCCATTTCGGGGTCGGCGTCGGCGTCGATGTAGACGTGGCAGATGCCGTCGGCGTGGCCGAGGACCGGGATGTTGGTGTGCGTCATGATGTGGCGGACGAATTCGTTGCTGCCGCGCGGGACGATCAGGTCGATGTGCTCGTCGAGTTCGAGCATGTCGGCGACGTCCTGGCGGGTTTCGAGCAGGGCGATCCAGCCGGAGGGCAGGCCGGCGGCGTCGCCGGCGGCGGCGATGGTCTCGGCGAGGATGCGGTTGGTGTGGGCCGCTTCGCTGCCGCCTTTGAGCAGGACGGCGTTGCCGCTCTTGAGGCACAGCGTGGAGATCTGGACGAGGGCGTCGGGGCGGGACTCGAAGACGACGCCGATGACGCCGATGGGGCAACTGACTTTGTAGAGCTCCAGGCCGGCGTCGAGCTCGGTGGCGGCGAGCGTGCGGCCGACCGGGTCGTCGAGCTTGATCAGGCTGTGGATGCCGGCGCAGACGTCGGCGAGTTTGGCCTCGTCGAACTTGAGCCGCTTGAGCAGCGGGGCGGCCAGGTGGCTGCGCTCGGCGGCGGCCAGGTCGCGCTCGTTGGCCGCGACGATCTCGCTGCGACGCAGGTCGAGGGCCTTGGCGATTTCGGTCAGTGCCGCGTTTTTGGCGTCGCTCTTGATCGCGGCCAGACGCAGCGATGCGGCCTGGGCCGCCGTCGCACGCTCGCGAATTGTCGTCTTGTTTGACATTTTGCCCTTTACCATTTAACCTCGGTCTCGTACGATAGGTCACCAATTATACGCGATCGGCCCCCGGCAATCAACAAGCCACCATCGCGGGTGTAGCTTAGGGGTAAAGCTCCAGCCTTCCAAGCTGGCCACGCGGGTTCGATTCCCGCCACCCGCTTTCTCTCACCTGTGGCCTTGGTCCATGCGGATCGCGGCCGTCGGCATCCTCGTCGCTCAGCGTTGAACGGCCGCTGGCGAAAGGTGGAAAAGGCAGGGCCAACGCACCTTAACTGCTGAAGCGAGCGAGACGTAGCCGATGGTTCACAGAGGCGGTGCCACGGATGGCGCGCCCATCGGAATCCCTTGCAGGAGGCTACGGATGGCCGCGTCAACCTGGGAGCATTTCTCGATCACACCCGATCCTCGCGCGGATCGCAACAAGCGGCACAAGCTGGAGGCCATCCTGGTCATCACTCTGTGTGCCGTGATTCGCGGGGCGGAGACCTGGGTCGATATCGTGGATTCTGCCCGGGCCAAGGACCCTTGGCTGCGGACCTCCCTGAAATCCGAAATCCGGGGACAGCCACGAATGGCGGTCCGCCAAGCGGCATGGTGTCCGGCCTTCCATTGGGCACGGGTGATCCGAAGCGACGGGTAGCGTTCATGCTCCGTCGAACCCCTCGCGGTTCCAATCGATCTGGACGCGGCGGATTGATGTGACAGGCGATCTTCGTCCACATCGCCCGGCAGATTGCCGGCACCGCCGCCAACGGCGCATGGCCCGGGGCCGGACTGCAAGCTCGGAATCGCCCGGACCGCATGCACGAAGCTGATTCGCAAAGGGTCTTCGATCCGGGCCGTCGCTGCCGCTTCCAGCCTGACAGTACGAATGACGTTCAAGGCCGTCCGGCGAGCGGCGATCTCTTGGCGAATCCCG
>CAZNSM010000337.1:0-3803 GCA_964575615.1 uncultured Pirellulales bacterium
CCACGTCTCGGCGTTCAAGTGCGCGTGTGCTGTGACAGGCCGATGCCACCGTCATCCTTGATACTCCTATTGCCGGCGTAACGATCTCAGGATATCCTTAAACTATCGACATGGCAACTTCAATCTCCTGGCCCGCCAGCACCCGCCGTGCGATCATTTGCGCCGCCGGCGACGAAAGTTGCGGCGCATGGGATGGAAATCTGGTGGTCTGGCACGCTCTTGGCGCTGTACAGAAGCAACAAGAATGGGCAATAGTGCATTCTTTGACGTCGTGATCGCGTTGGGCGTGGCCTGGTCGATCTGGGGCATGTGGTGCAGGCGATGGCCGAAACGGCGTCTCTCACCGCGTCACGACCATCGAAGGTTATGGCTTGCGGCTTCTCGGCCTGAGGATCGATCGCGGGTCGAAGCGGCGCTCACGGCTATTTGCTATGCCTTCTCAATTCCGCTGTGATGATATCGGTTTCGGATGCGACCGTCAGACGATATTCACGACTTCTACCGACGGAATATGCACAGTGCCTTGGCCGATTCGCTCGAGCACGAATGCCTCGCGATTGACTTGGAGCACGAGTTCGGTGTCTGTCCCGAGGTTGTCGATGGTTTGCTGTCAACGGAGACCTGTACGGTCGGCGATCTGATGCGATTGGTCGCTGCGCCGCAGAAAGTCTTGCCTGTCATGCGCAGTGCTCAGCCAAACATGGCAGGTGCTCCTTTCACTCCCGGACTTCGAGGATCTGGGGCTCGCGGCCGGGGCGGTCGAACTGGAGTTTGATTGCGCCGCTGGTGCGAAGGTCTTTGTGTTCCAGCGTCGCGGCCTCATCGGTGGGGAGCAGGGCGGTGAGCTGGCCGGCCCCGGAACTGGCGGTGAAAAGGTAGCCGCCTGGGATCGTCTGGAATCCGGATGCGCCCATGAAACCGTCCTTGAGCTTGTAGGGGCGATAGACGGTGATGAACTCCATGTCTTCTTCCTTCTGTGTGGTCCCGGCGGTCAGATGCCACTCGCGCAGCTTGATCCTCGGACGCGGGTTGGGATCGTATTCGTTGGTCTGTTCGAACGACAGGGGCGAGCGGCAGTGGAAGCTGACATGGCAGCCGACGTCGCCGTTTTTGACGGTGACGGTGTTCCCGCCGCCGACGTCGAATTCGTTGATCGCGTGGAGCCAGTATTCATACGTCGACGGCTCGCTCGCCCGGAGACGGTCGTAGACGACGATCAGGTCCGGCTTGACGAACAGGATCGCACGTTTGAACAGCTCGACCGGCGCCTCGTACGATTCGCTCGCATCGCCTACGACGACGTCAATCTCCGGCGTGGTCAGGAAGGCGGTGATCCTGCCCTGGGCCATCGCGGTGTGCTTTCGTTGGCCCTGGCCGCTCACGGTGATGCAATTGGTCGAGCGCGTGGTCCACATCCAGTTCTGATGGTGGTCGCTGCCGTAGATGTCACGGTAGCCCGAGCGGATCAGCAGCCGCTGGCCATAGGCCCACAGCAAGAACGAGTTGTTCGACTCGTAGCCGTGCGACTGCGTTCCGAAAGGGCTTGACTTGAAGACGACCTGCACATCGTTGCTCGCGTCGGTGATGTCGGTGTTGAGATAGGCCTGGCCGGTGCCCGCGAACAGACGGGAAGCGGGCAGATCGTCCGGCTTCTTCGCCTCGACCCTGGGCAACTGGCCCCGGATGAAACCGATGTAGCCCTCGGTCGGGACCGGCCCGCCAAGCTGCTCGACGTACCACTGCCAGTGCGGATTCTGCGCCTGGGCCGCCAGGATGCTCATCAAAGGCATGTAGTTGCGCGCCCGCTTGTTCGCGGTCAGGTCGCCAAAGCCGCCGTCGAGTTTGTCCGGCGGCAGCAGGTACATCGCGTAGTAGCCGAGCTTCGAAAAGTACGGCTTGTCGTACGCGTCGATCCCCATCGCCTCGCGCATGACGTCGGCCCACCACGTGAAGCGGTCGATGTAGCTCGACCAGTACGACGAGCCTTCATGCCAGCCGCCGTCGTCGTCGCTCCAGACGGGATAGACGTTGAAGAACACGTTCGTCGCGAACCAGACCCAGTCATCGGCGCCGTCGATCTCGCCGAGGAAGGCGATGCCCACCTCGCCGAGGAAGTGCCAGGCCCGGTTGGAGTGGCTGGCGTACGGCTGCCAGAGGTGGCGCGGACACAGATGCTGGTACATCTCCTCGCCGCGGACCTTCATCACCTGGCGGCAGATCTCCTTCTCTTCGTCGTTCAGCAGGTCGTTGACGAAGCTGTACGTCCGGGCGAAGTAGTAGTTGTACGGCATGCCGGCCTCGTCGTTGTAGCGGTAGCCGGTGCTGCCCTTGGGGTCCCACTTGGCGCATTCGAGCAGGATGCGTTTCGCTTCCTGGCCGTACCTTTCTTGACCGCCCAGCAGGCGGGTGAACGCCAGCGTCGCGGCACTGTTGAGGGCCTTGATCGTGTAGGTCCGATTGCCCCACCACATCACGCGCCACTCCTCGCTCTTACGCTCCATGTCCGGCGGATACGTCGGCGGCTCGGCGGTGGGCGGCGGATCGGCCAGGATCTGCTCGCACTGCCTGACAAGGGCCTCGTATTGTGTCTTCATTTCGCCCTGCGCGAGGGCCCGGAGCTTGGGCAGGTTCTCCGGCCGCAGGAACAAACGCGGATGGGTCGTGGGAATGCGAGCCAGCAGCTCCGCCCGCGCCGGCAGCGGCATCTTGGCTGCATAAGGCGAGATAGTGAACGTTCGCGACTGACTCCAGTTCGTATAGTTGCCTTCCCCGTCTGCGCCTCGATATCGCCACGTGTACTGTCCCGGCCCAAAGACTCTCGGCGGGCAATGCACATTGAACTCGAGGCCGCTGACGCGGTAGGCGTTGTCCGCAGAGTCTCCCTCGCGAACGCACTCGATCTCCCATTTCAGACCGCCGGCGGGGCGCCAACTGAAGGCCGGCGGATCGGTCGCCGAGACGCTCGCGTCGGCAGGGCGATAGCCCCATTCGCCCGGCTGCGCGGGTTTCTCGTCGAGCCTCGGCGTCTCGGCGCAGGCAACGGCGCACAGCAGAGCTACGCACAGCGGAATCCAGCGGACCGGCCGGAGGGCGATGTCACTTCTTCTTGTCGAGCTCATGACGCAGCATGGCCTCATAGAGGGTCAGTTGGATGTCGAGGATTTGCTCGTGTGTCACTTCGCACGAGCCTTTCAGGCCGTGCGGGCACTCGAAGGTGAACGAGGTCGCTCCGCTGCTGTGGTACAGTGCGCTGGTCAGATTGAAGGCGCTGGGCATCTCCTGATCCTCGGCACGCACCTGGGGCGGGCTGTCGTGTGGCAGGTTGTGCTGGTCCAGCATCGCGTAATAGCGCTCGGCCAGCGTGCGGACGTCCTGCTGGACGGCATGCGGCAGGTAGGCCGGCCGCAGCAAGGCCGGCGCCGGCTCGTGGCTGTGCAGCGAGACGGCCAAGTCAGGGCCTTCCTCGCGAGCGATCTTCAGGATCGCCGGCGCCTCCGGTCCCATCGGCGCGAAGAACTCATCGTGCATCGGATTGATTCCGGCGTCGTCGAAGTAGCAGCCTACGAAGCCGACGTTGTCGCCTGCGAGCGGGTGCTGCCTTTTGACCTGAGGCCAGCCGCACAGCCGGTCGTCGCTCCAGGTGCCCTGGCCCCAGAAGCGCAGGTCGTTCTGCCCCATCCCCTGGAGGCAGCGCGGCTCGAACCGCGCCGTCCCGTCGGGGTTGCCCGCCGGAACGATCAGCAGACGGCACTGCGAGCCGAGTTCCTGCAAAGGCCTCTGATCCCTGCCTCGCAGGTCCTTAC
>CAZNSM010000338.1:0-3774 GCA_964575615.1 uncultured Pirellulales bacterium
GAAGGCGAGATCACCGTCAACGGAACCGTCGAACATCCGGTCGTATTCACGTGCGAGGACCGACGCGTTCCGTGGGGCGGCTTCCTGTTCGAGGCGGGAGGCTCCATAGGAACCTTTACAGGAACCATCCTCACCGGCAGCGGCGCGGACCCCGACTGGCTGGACAACCACTCCGCCTATGGCCACAGCCACCGCCATGAACAGTGTCTCTTCTTCCTGGCCGACGATGCGCGCCTGACGCTGACGGACTGCTTTCTCGTCGAGAACCAGGGCCAGGCCGGCCACGGGGAGGACGCGTATCTTACGATGACGCGGTGTCTCGTGCAAAAGTGCATCACCGCCGGCCAGTACAACGGCGGCTCGGTCGTCCTGAACGACTGCGCGCTGATCGAGTTTCCGTCGGCGGACGCGCCCTTCGCCGATGACGACAACGATGGGCTCTACCTTACCGGCGGCGCCCACGTTCTGACGGATTGCCTGATCGGCTGGGCCTTGGATGACGGCGTCGACGCCGGCTCCGGCTCCGGCGGTTCGGTGATGGTCGAACGCTGCTGGTTCGAATCGTGCTACCACGAGGCGATGGCCTGGTCGGAGGCGCGCGACGCTGACGTCGCCGACGCCGTCGCTCTCAACTGCGGCCAGGGCATCGAATGCGGATTCGGCTCGCCCGACGTCGACGCGGTCCGCTGCCTGTCGACCGCCAATCTCGTCGGCGCCCGTTTCGGCGACAACTACGACTGGAGCTACCACGGATTCCTGCGCGTGCGGGACTCCCTGCTGCTGTTCAACCAGCGGGACGTCTGGGGCCAGGCGTGGGACGACTGGTCCGTACACTTTTCGCAGATGGACGTACGCAACAACCATTTGAGCCTCGCCGATCCATACTTCCCGGACAACGCGCCGTGGGACCCGAAGACCGATCCGAATCAACTGGCCCGGCTGGCGCCCTTCCTGCCGACCAACGCCGGCATCGTCGGCGTCGGCCTGGCCGTCGATGCAAACCTGCTCGATGTCTCCGAGCTTGGCGAGACCGTTGCCGTTCGTCTGAGCGCCTTCACCACGAGCAATGTCTCCGTCGATTACACAGTCGAGGCGGACGGCAGCATTCTGGATAGCGACACGCTGCACTTCGTTCCGGGCGAAACCGTCAAACAGATCCCCCTCGGCATCACGTCCATAGAAGGCCGTCGTCGAATCCGCGTGACACTCCGCAATCCGGTCAACGCCGAGCTGACCGGCAACTCCGAGATCACGTATCTCAACGCGGCCGCCTTCATCAAGCCGCTGGTTGTCTCGGGCGATTCCTGGCGGTACTTCAAAGGAACGCAGGAGCCGCCCGCCGATTGGAACACGCTGTCGTTCGATGACAACGCATGGCCGTCGGGCCCGACCCCGATCGGCTACGAGACCGGTTCAGGCTACGAGTCGTGCATCGCCACGGACCTGCCCGACATGCGCAACGGCTACCTCAGCGTGTACGCCCGCCGGCAGTTCCACGTCGAGGACCCTTCGCAACTGAGCCGCTTGACGCTCGCTGTCGACTTCGACGATGGGTACATCGCCTTTATCAACGGCGTCCGCGTCGCCGGCTTCGCCGAACCCGACGAGCCTGCACACGATCAGCCTGCTCTGCACAGTCACGAAGCCTGCGGCGGCGATTGCGATCCGGAGCCGGTCGATCTGACCGACTATCTCCACGTGCTCGTGCCCGGCGCCAACGTACTGGCGATCCAGGTCCACAATCAGTCTCTGTCCAGCTCCGACCTGCTGCTCGATGCCGAGTTGTCCGCCGCACCGGTCGCAGGGACACGGTGAGGCGATCGTTTGTAGTGGCGTCGCGAGACGCTACTGCCTTGTATGCCCTCCCAGGCACACTACAAGCGGGGCAGAATTCTATTGCCAACGCTTCGGGCCGACCCTTACCATATCAGGACGATTGAGAATGGTTGATCCGAAAAGGAGCCTCGATATGAAGCGACACGGGCCGATTCTGCTCGTCCTGCCCTGGCTGACGTTCGCTTGTGGATGCGCCACGCACGCGCCGCAAGCGGCGGCGGTCGTGACCGGTCCCATGATGCAATGGCACGCCGTCACGCTGACCTTCGAAGGCCCCCAGACGAACGAGATCGCCGATCCCAATCCCTTTGTCGATTATCGCTTGAACGTGACGTTCTCCCGCTGGGACCGGCAGCACGTCGTGCCCGGTTACTACGCGGCCGACGGCGACGCCGCCAATACCGGCGCCAACAGCGGCAACCGCTGGCGCGTTCACTTCGTTCCCGACGAGGCCGGCCTGTGGACCTACACCGTGTCGTTCCGCGCCGGTCCGCAGGTGGCCCTGATGACCGACCCGAACGTTGGGACCCCCGCCGCGTTCGACGGGCTTACGGGCACGTTCGTCGTGAACGCCACCGACAAGCTCGCCCCCGACTTGCGTGCCAGGGGCATGCTGCGATACACCGGCGGACGCTACCTGCAATTCGCCCAGACGAAAGAGTACTTCATCAAGGCCGGAGCCGACAGTCCCGAGAACTTCCTGGCCTACGCCGACTTCGACGACACCTACGACACCGAGGATCTGCTGCGGGAAGGCGAAGCGGCCGGTCCCAAGTTCATCCATCGTTACGAGCCGCACTTGCAGGACTGGCGCGAGGGCGACCCGACCTGGAAGGACGGCAAGGGCAAGGCCATCATCGGCGCCCTGAACTACCTCGCCTCCAAACGCATGAACAGCGTCTACTTCCTCACCTACAACGTCGACGGCGGCGACGGCAAGGACGTGTGGCCCTGGGTCGTCCCGGGCGACAAGCTGCGCTTCGATTGCAGCAAACTCGATCAGTGGGAGATCGTGTTCTCGCACATGGACCAGCTCGGCCTGATGCTTCACGTCGTCACGCAGGAGACGGAGAACGATCAGGCGCTCGACGGAGGCGAACTGGGCCCGCAGCGCAAGCTCTACTACCGCGAGCTGATCGCGCGGTTCGGCCACCACCTGGCGCTGGTCTGGAATCTGGGCGAGGAGAACACGAACACCGACGCCCAGCGGAAGGCCTTCTGCAAGTACATCCGGGACATCGACCCGTACGATCATCCGACCGTCTGCCACACCTATCCGGGCAAGTACGACGAGGTCTACACGCCGCTGCTGGGGTTCCCCGACTTCGAGGGGCCCTCGCTCCAGACCAACGACACGCACGCCCAGACGCTCAAGTGGCTTGACGCCTCGAAAGAGGCCGGACGGCAGTGGTTCGTCTGTCTCGACGAGATCGGTCCGGCCCACACGGGGGTCAAGCCCGACAACGACGACTATGCCCACGATGAGGTGCGCAAGAAGCACCTCTGGGGCAACCTCATGGCCGGCGGCGCGGGCGTCGAATGGTATTTCGGCTATCGGTTCGCCCACAACGACCTGAACTGCGAGAGCTGGCGCAGCCGCGAGCGCCTGTGGGACTTGACCCGGTACGCCGTGGAGTTCATCCGGGACCTGCCCTTCGCCAGAATGAACCACCACGACGAGCTGACATCGGCCGAAGACGATTACTGCTTCGCCGAGCCTGGAACGGTGTATGCCATCTATCTGCCCTCGGGCGGAACGACCGATCTGGACCTCGGGACCGCGACGGAGACCTTTCGCATTCGGTGGTTCAACCCTCGCGAAGGCGGCCCGCTTCAGGTCGGGACGCTGGCGATGACCTCCGGCCCGGGCGTGGTAACCATCGGCCAGCCGGCGGTGGACACCGACAAAGACTGGGTGGCGCTGGTCGTGCGCTCGAC
>CAZNSM010000339.1:0-3767 GCA_964575615.1 uncultured Pirellulales bacterium
CGCAGTCCGGCTTTGGTCACTTCTCGTCTTCATACGGGACGTCCGTCACCCAGTTGACAAGATCCTCCGTCACTGGCTCGACGCCGACCACGCGGCCCGTGTCGCTCCCGGCGTGCCACTGTCGGACGCTGACCGCGACGTCGTCGTAGACCAACCTGGCGGAGCCTTCTTCCGCGTGGAGGCTGACCTTGAAGTGCCGCCCTTTGCGCCGGATCACCTCGGCGACGCTCATCCCGTACCGCACGCCGCCGATCACTCTCGCGCGCTCCGCCAGGATCCGCTCGACGCCGAAATCCGCCTCGATCTCGCTACAGCGCTCCACCTGATACGCCGCAACCCAGTCCCAGCCCTTGCTCTGGAACTGCGTCAGCTCGGCGATCGTCGCCCGCGTCCGGTCGAACGAAACCAAGGCCAGCAAGTATGTCCGCCACTGCTCCCCCTCCGGCATGCGGTATGTGAGCGCCGAGCCCGCCCGCCACGCCGGATCGTTGGCGATGTACCTGTCCCGAATACGTCGGTACTCCTCCAGCGAAACCACCTGTGGCGCGGGCATCACCTCTCGAAACGCGGGCCGATCCAGCGTCTCCATCACCACGATCGTCTCGTTCGGAACGACACCGGCCGCAATACCCGAAGCCGCTTCGGCGCCGCCGTCGGCCCGCTGCTTCGACCCGCCCGACCTCGGCCACAAGGCGTCACTCACCAGATTGATCGCTTTGTCGTGGTCCTGGCGGTCCTTGGATTCGAGCAGCGCAAACCACGCTTCAATCTGTTCGCCCGTGCACGTGGACAGGTACATCTTCTGGGCGTCCGCGGGGACGAGAAAGACAGGATGTCCCGACCCGCAGGACCAGCATCGGGTGAACGCGCGCCACTCAAACGTGCAGGAGGACTTCTTCCAGTCGTGCTGGTGGCCCGGATGCGCCGCCAGATACCATTGCGAGCACTCGTTGGGTGTCTCGGTCACCCTTTTGATGCCCCAATACGTCTCGACGGTCTTGTTGAGCCGGCACTGAAGACACGTGTAGTGCCTGCGCGTGTATGGAGTCACCAGGCACAGGATGCCCAGAACGACAGCGATACCGCCGCCGATCAGGATGCGCCGCTTCCTTCGACTCATATCCGCCAGGTCCTCCACATACACCGGTCTCCGCAACACCACAGTTTCACGAAGGACATCTCGCGCCCATCCTACCCCTGTCCGCCGGACGGATCAACCCTCATCATGGGGCGCGATCGCCCGGTCGGGCCGAGAGGGCCCAATGTCCTGCCCCGAGTGCACGCTGGACAAAGAAAGGCGGCCAAGGGGGTGGGAATGAAAAACGCTCCCCAATAGAGACGCGCGCGCCCCTTGGCCACTCGGACAGCGTGTGACGGGGGCGGAATGTGGATGGAAAAATCCGCAGAAAGCGAAGTTCTCTTTCCGGATCGCCCAGCCCACCTGGCGCGGGCATCACGCCGCCGTTGTCCGATGTCGCGACAGCGTCCCGGCCGCCCTGCTGCGCAGCGTGATCCGCCCGGCCAGCAAGACGATCCGTTTGGCCGCCTCGCGCAGCTCGGGGAAGTTCAGGTACGCGAACTCGCCCTGAAGCTCCATCGCCTTGCGGTCCCGCGCCTTGGCCGCCGCCACCGGGTCGTCGAACTCGCCGATGTGAATCGTGTGGCCGTGAAAGCCGATCGCGGCCTGGTATTTGCGGTCGCGCTTGTGGTACATCACGCCCACATACTGCGACGTGCCGCCGCGCGGCCGGCTGTTGTAGTTGTTCTGCGCCTTCGTGCAGATCCGCAGATTGCTCTTGCGGTTGTTCAGCCCGTTGCCGTCGATGTGATCGACCACCATGTCGTCCGGGGCGTTCATGATGACCCGGTGCATCGAGATGTACTTGCCCTTCTCCCGCCGGCACGCGTATTCGCCCTTGCCGCGACAGATCAGGCACCACTTGTGCTTGCTCAGTTCCTCGAAATCGTCCGCGTCCACGATCGCGTACCTGCCTCGCGTCAGGGGGATGTAGCGGACGTCGTCGCTCGGCGGTTCCGGCGGCGCCTCCCGCCGGCCCTTGGGCCACCGCCGCGGCCGGTAATTCCGGCAGACCCCGCCCGCGCAGACCTCCGTCATCACCCCCGGCGACGCCACGTGGTTGAAGCACAGCCACAACCCCGGAAACCTCGTCAGAATCACCCGCAGCCACCGGCTCGTCGGCTTCGTCGCATACACGCAATTCGCACAACACCGCTTGTCCATCGTTGCCTCCGCAATTCGTCGCTCGTCGCTCGTCGCTCGCGATCCGCAGTTCGTGACCCGTGGTCCGTGGCCCGTGATCCGCCAACTTCAAACTTAAAACTTGAAACTTAAAACTCCTCTCTGTTGCCTTTTCAAAACGTCCCGGCTGCCGGCCGGAGTGGGCGGAAAAACATCCGCCTCTACAAATGGATGGTGTTGCACGTTTGGGACGAAAATTTCGCCCCTTTTCGCCCCCCGCGCCGCCGCAACCCCTTGCCCCGCCGATAGTAAAAAAAATCTCGATGTCCCTGGCATTTTGTCGCCGGACCGTTGCGTGTTTGGTACGAAATCGCCCCGTCCGCCCAGCGCAAAGCGGCCCGCAAAACACCGTATTCCGTCGCGCGTCGCTGGTCGCTCGTCGCTCGGGCAATGAGTAGAAGCGTAGAAGCGTGGGAGCGTGGGAGCGTGAAGCGTCGCGCGTATCGCACCAATCACCGCCCCTCCGGCCTATGGCCTACAGCCTCCGGCCCGCCGTCCCGCCTCCACGCTTCTACATGGCACGAGCCACAAGCGACGAGCGACGAATCCCCCCCGCCTCCCGCCGGTCCTATCGGCTATTACCAGCGAGGCCTCTAAGTCGGAGAGGCCGGTTTGACATCTCACCGATCGCTTGGTATGATCTTACTGGTAAGACGTGCAGAAAGGAGTGTCTCATGGGATCGGTATCCACCACCAGGATGTCGTCGAAGGGCCAGGTCGTAATTCCGGAGGCCGTTCGCCGCCGGCTCGGACTGGACGCTGGGTCCCAATTCATCGTTCTCGGCGAAGATGACGTCGTCATCCTGAAGATGGTTCGCCCGCCCTCCATGGGCGACTTCGGCCGCCTCGTCAAGAAGGCCCGAACGGAGGCGAAAGCAGCGGGCCTGACCCGTTCCGGCGTCGCTGCGGCGGTCTCGGCCGTGCGGAAGCGGCGATGAAGATCGTACTCGACACCAACGTGCTGATGTCCGCCATCTTCTTCACGGGGCCGCCCTATCAGATACTCCAGGCCTGGCGCGACGGAGCGATTCGGCTGGCAGTCTGCCCGGAAATCCTCGCGGAGTATCGAGATGTCGCGGTCCGGCTGAGCCGGACGTACAAGGGCATCGACATCCTGCCGCTGCTCGACCTCGTGGCCGTCCGGTCACACATCGTCCAAGCCGCACCGCTGCCGAACCCCGTCTGCGACGATCCCGACGACGACATCTTCCTCGCCTGCGCCCTGGCGGCAAAGGCGCCCATCATCGTCAGCGGAGACCGCCACCTCCTGGCCGTCTCCGGCTTCGCCGGTATCCAAGTCCTCCGCCTCAAACCCTTCGTCCACCGATTCCTGTAAACCAGTGCCCCGCCGGAGCGCACCATTCACGCCTCCACACTTCTACGCTTCAACGGCTTGCGAGCTAAGAGCGACGGGATCCGAACGACGAGATACGCGGCCTTCGGCCGCCCCCCCCGCTCGCGCGGGATTACCGTTGTGACTTGCCCTCAGACGCGGATCAGTTACAAT
>CAZNSM010000340.1:0-3751 GCA_964575615.1 uncultured Pirellulales bacterium
GTAGAACCGCCTCCGCGAGATTCGAGTCCGATGGACGCTTCCAGTCGCGTATGGGCTGGCCCTCATCGACGGCGCTGCGCAGTGATTCTTCGACCACGACGAGAACCCGCTCGGCCAGGCTTCTTCTGGCCTTCCAGTGGAGGTGCCGCAGGACTACCAGGCAAAACACAAGCAAGGCAGAGGCCGCGCCTGCCGCCGCGGGCAGGAACCCATACAACAGGGCCAGGGCCGCGATTGCCGCGACGCAGATCGCGAAGGTCGCCAGTCTCAGCCACGACCAGCGGCTTTCGCGACGCCGGTATAGGACAAGATCGCGCTGGAGGTCCTGCCGCCGGGCCATCAAACATTCGTGGCATGTGGTCCCCTGGCCTTGGCCGGGCCCGGCCGAGGAACGAGTTTTGACGTCCGTGTCCATGGCGGGCCTATAGATAGCATGCCGGGAACATCGACGCAAGAGGACACCCGCTCCGGCGCACCACCCCTGCGAACGGAAGTTCTCGCTTGCCTTGCCCCGATTCGCCCGCCACAATGGCGTTGATTGACGCCGCTAACCGTTCCGATGCGAATTCTATGATCGGAGATGAGCCAATGTCACCGCACAGAATTTCCCGCCGCACGTTCATGAAGTCCCTTTCGTTGGCCGCGGCCGCCGCCATGATCCCTGCTCCGTTGCGGGCCGCCCAAGGCAAACGCCCGAAGAACATCGTGCTGATCTATGCCGACGATCTGGGCTATGGCGACGTCAGTTGCTACGGAGCCAGGGACTTCCAAACGCCGAACATCGACCGGATTGCCGCCGAAGGCGTTCGCTTCACCCACGCCCATTCGGCCTCGGCGACGTGCACGCCCTCGCGGTACGCGATGCTGACGGGCGAATACGCCTGGCGGCGCAGGGGCACGGGCGTCGCAACCGGCGATGCCCGAATGATCATTGAGCCGGGTCGCGCAACGCTGCCCATGCTCCTGCAAAAGGCCGGCTACAGCACGGGCGTCGTCGGCAAGTGGCACCTGGGGCTCGGCGCGCAAGGGCAGGAACTGAACTGGAACGAGGAAATCAGACCGGGTCCGCTGGACATCGGCTTCGATTACTGCTTCCTGATCCCCGCAACCGGGGATCGCGTGCCCTGTGTGTACGTGGAGAACCGCCGGGTCGTCGGGCTCGATCCGACCGACCCGATCGAAGTCAGCTTCGCCGGGCCGGTCGGCGACGAGCCGACGGGCAAGGACCACCCCGAACTGCTCAAGATGCACCCCAGCCACGGCCACGACCAGACGATCGTCAACGGCATCAGCCGGATCGGCTACATGAAAGGAGGCAAGGCCGCCCGCTGGGTCGATGAGGACATGGCCGACGTCATCACCGCCAAGGCGACCGAGTTCATCACGGCCCACGAGGACCAGCCCTTCTTCCTCTACTTCGCGACGCACGACATTCACGTCCCGCGCGTGCCGCACTCCCGCTTCGCAGGCAAGAGCGGGCTTGGCCCTCGCGGCGACGTGATCCTTCAGCTCGACTGGTGCGTTGGCGAAATCCTCAGGACGCTGGATCGTCTGAAGCTGGCCGACGAGACGCTGCTGATCTTCACCAGCGACAACGGGCCGGTGGTGGACGATGGATACAAGGACCAGGCGGTGGAGAAACTCGGCGCCCATAAGCCGTCGGGCCCGCTGCGGGGCGGCAAGTACAGCGCGTTCGACGCCGGCACGCGCGTGCCGTTCATCGTCCGCTGGCCGCGTGAGCTCAAGCCGGGCCTCTCCGAAGCCCTCGTCTGCCAGATCGACTTCTTCGCCTCGCTGGCGGCGCTGACCAGTCAGAACTTGCCTGCCGATGCGGCGCCGGACAGCTTCGACGTCCTCGGCGCCCTGTTGGGCAGAACACGGACGGGCCGCGACCACCTGGTCGAGCACGCCGGAACGCTATCGCTCATCAAGGGCCGCTGGAAGTACATCGCGCCGAGCAAAGGCGCGAAGATCAACCGCAACGTCAACATCGAGTTGGGCAACGACCCCGAGCCTCAGCTCTACGACCTCCAAACCGATCTCGGCGAGAGGCACAACATCGCAGCCGAGCATCCCGAGACGGTCAAGGAGATGGCGGCCCTGCTGGAACAGATCAAGGCCGTCGGCCGCTCACGGCCTTGACGTGCGTCACAACGGAAGGGCTGGGCAACGCCGCTCTATGGTTTCCGGGCGTCCTCCCGAATGACGTCCACGAGGCCCACGTCGATGTACTGCCCGCCGGAGGTCTGACGGCAATGGACCGCGAACACGTTCCGGCCCGGCTTCAGAGTCGCCAGCGCCGCCGGCGTCATCGCCATCTCCCCATAGCTCGATGTAAAGCCCGACGTCGTCAGCGCCAGCACACCGTTGAGATAAACTTGGGCGTCTTCGTCGTGGTGGATCTGCAGTTGCAGGTCGTGCCACATCCCCTCGGGCAGGACAAACTCGCGACGCAGCCAGATGTCGGAGCTGTTCCAGACTGTTCCGACGCTCGCGCCGGGCGTGCCCTTCGTGCCGAACCCGCCGGGACCTTCGCTCCAGCCGGAGGCGTCAAAATCCGCCGCAAACCAATCATCGGCCGGTTTGTCGGTCGTGTACCGCCACGTGAGCGGTTCGTTCTCGCTGGTCGGGACCGCCGTGACCACCCTGGGCGGCTTGGGCAGCGGCGCCCAGCCCGATGCGTCCGTCACGTCCCGGCGGGCCCACTTCCGCCAGATGCGTTTCTCATAGAGCATCCTCAGGAACACGCCCCCGACCACCGGCCGGGCCTGGAAGCCGCGTTTCTTCGCATCGTGCGTCCAGTACCAGTCGGTCATGGGCACGCGGTCCGGCGTCTCGTTGAGGAAACGGAACACCGGATCGACGAGGAACTCGAAGTCGTCCGGGTTCTGTGTCAGCGTTGCCGTCCAAAGGATCCAGTCGAGCTTGGTGTAGCGCGACCGGTTGTCCAGGGGCAGCCCATAGGTGTTCTGCGCCTTCTTGTAGTGCTCCATCTCCGTGCGGAGCACCGCCGCCGGGAACAAATCGAGACCGAGTATCTCGTCCCACACCAGGTTATACTTCTGGCTCCACGTGCCGGGCTTGTCGAACGCCAGTCGATAATGATCGCCGTCGCTGGCCTCCTCGACCCAGCGGGCGGCGAACTGCTTCGCCAGCTTCATGTATTCGTCCGCCTTGGCCCTGTCGCCTCGCATCGCGCAGAGCTTGCCGTAGGCGCCCAGGCCGCAGATGGCCTTGGCCGAGAGGTTCACGTTGTGCGCCAGGTGGCCGGCGAAGTCGTCGGTGCAGAGCTGGTTCTCCGGATCGAAGCCCTTGGCCTTGAGGTACTCGGCCCACGCCGTCAGTTGCGGCCAATAAAGACCCGCGAAGTCCGCATTGCCCTCCATCTGCGCGACCGCCGCCATGAGGATCAGCAGATTGCCGCTCTCCTCGACGGGCATCTGGTTCTCCTCGGTGCGCTCGCCGCCGCCATAGACCTGGCCGTTGGCGTGCGGGTACTGGCCCAGGTCATGCGGAGCGAACGGGAACCGCCATCGCTCGGACGCGGCGTAGTGCATGAACGGCACGAGGAACGATTTGGCCACGGAAGGCCCGAACAGCAGGAACTGCGGGGCCATCGGGTAGAACACGTCGGAGGTCCCGATGCAGCCGTTGGAGTGGTTCTCCTTGCAGAATTGCAGCGGCTGGCCGTTGGCGTCGGCGACGAACTTGCCGGCCGCGAAGCACTGCCGATACGCCAGCGCGCAAAGCA
>CAZNSM010000341.1:0-3734 GCA_964575615.1 uncultured Pirellulales bacterium
CGGCGCGTTCCCAGTAGTCGTTCTGCCTGGCAGCGTCCTGACGAAGCCAGCAGTGGGACAGCGCCGCCATATCCGCAAGGTCGACAGCGTCGTTCACGACGAGATCGCCGGCGAGGGGTTCGACGTTGAAGACGACCGTGAACGGCTCGGATGATTCGTATCGGCCGATCCGGTCGTGCAGTCGGTAGGTGATCCAGTGCAGGTTCTCGCCGTCGGCGGCCTGGTACGACAGGTGCACGTGTCCGTCGCCGCGAAGGGCGTGGATGGCACTGTGATCGAAGCTCTCGCCCTCGCCGGCGATCGTGAACTGGGGATACTCCTTGTGTACGGCTCGCAGTCCATCCGAGAGGGCAAAGCATTCGACGATCAGGCCAAAGTCGAGGTCGGGCTCGCCCGCCGGCGCGCGATTGGGATCGTAGGTGTATCCGGCATCGGGATTGGCGCTCTGCAAGACGTCGAAGCCCGGCTCGCCGATGCGGTAGCCATAGCTCGAAAAGACGCTTTTCTGCAAGGGGTAGAACCAGTTGGCGTAGTCTGTTTCGCCGCTGTCACGGTACTTCTGCGAGCAGTCCACGAACAGCTTCATGTCGTCGTCGGTGCCCTCGACGCCGTCGCGGTTACAGCCGATGAGAAGATGATCGAGGGGGCAGTCGGCCCGCACCGCCACGCCGTACGACAGACCGATCAATGTCACGACACTTGTCACAGCGAGTTTCATGCTTCTACTCCAGGCTCACGGATTCTCGGGCCATTTCGGCGCCGCCTCAGGATACCAATAGCAGTCGCCGGGCCAGGTATAGGTCCGCTCGAACGGCAGCCCCTCGGCGTGCCCATCGGCGAAGAGGTAATTTGACGTTCCTTTATGCCGATCCCAGGCGACGGACTGCCGGGCGTATTCGATCGATCCTTCCCACGTATCGGGATGAATGTGATCGGCCAGGCGGAAGCTCTCGCTGTCAGGCGCCTCGCTGATCCAGATACACTGCATCGGCCGCCGGATGTTGTTGACGTTGTTGTAGCGGTTCGTGTTCGGCCCATAGCGAAAGTGCACCGGGTCGAGCAGGGCGTTGACCGCGAAGCTCGAGTACCGGGCCTGACGCTGTTCGTTCAGAGGGCGGTTCCAATCGACGAACTCCTTGCCTTTGTCGCTGGGGCAGCGGACCAGAAGCGGCTCCCTGGTGTAGCGCGTCAGGACGCGCAGCCAGTGGTCATTCGGGTCCTGGCAGCGGCAGGAGCTGGGAGGCAGCCGGTACTCCGAGTCGATCAGGTACCCCTGGAGCGCGACACCCATCTGCCGCATGTTGCTCAGGCAGGCGATCTTCCGTGCCTGCTCGCGGGCGCGGTGCAGCGACGGCAACAGGATCCCCATCAGCAGCGCGATAATCGCAATGACCACGAGCAGCTCGATCAGCGTGAACCCTCGCCCCACGACGGGATTGGATTGGGGGCGTCCGCAGACGCCCCCGATCCCTTCCTGCGTCAATCGGCTGGGAGATGATTCCCTTCGCACAGCCATCTCCTTGTCTTGCCGGCTAATCGGCATGGTCGTGTTCGTGGTCATGGTGCTCCGCGCTGTCGCCATGATAGATGCCGGATCGGCCCCAGTTCTCCACGAGAATCTCCAGGTCATGGACGTCCACCACGCCGTCGCCGTTGAGATCGCCGGCAATTGGTTGGACCACTGTCCGGGCGAATCGCAGGACGAAGTCGGCCGAACGCTGATAGACCCCGCCGGCGTCGTGGGCCGATACGACGATATAGACCTCTTCGTCCTGTTCGTCGAGCCAGAAGCAGAAGCCCATGTGGTCGTGGAAGCCCCAGGCGTTTACATCGGCCATCCACCGCTTCTCCAGGGCATAGACCTCGCCGTCGCGTTCCATCGCGGGCGTATCGTCGGGTAGCAGCATGAAAAAGTCGTCTTCCGCCAGGTTGGGGCTGATCTGCTCGCGCCGGATGTAGATGTCCCATGCCGGAATCGTAGCCTCATCGGTGCTCTCCAGGTCCCATGCCCCCTGCGGACCATGAGCGGAATGCCAGCCGTCCACGTGCTCCAGCCCGTTCGGGTCGCCATAGCCGTTGGCCTTGGTGTAATGGAAGGCGCATGTGTACAGGACCTTGGCGGGCTCGCTGGGTTTGGTGATGTGCTGCCCCTCCTCAAGCATGGGACTGAGCACGAGGAAGGGCGTGCCGTCGGTCTGGGTCCAGTTCGGCCAGCCCGGCGTGGCGCAGGTGTGAACCGGCGGCAGGGAGAAGAACCAGAGTCTGTCGTTGTCCATCGGGTCCGGATCGACGGCCCCTTCCTGTGGCCGGCTCCAATCGGCGGGTCGCCACGTCGGGTTGATGCCGATGTGTGTGTGCGCCACGGCGCACTCGGCCCCAGCGCGGTGTGGCCAGGCCGCAAGGATTGACCCGCAAAGCAGCAGGCCAAGCAGGGCCAATGTGCCCCTGTGTGTCATCATATTCACTCCTCTTGTGTAAGCAACGGGTGATATCGCCGTCTCTTCGGCGAGTGGGGTTACACTCGATGACGCTGCACCGGCACAGCAAATGCTCCATTCAACACGGGCGAATGTGATTTGCGATGGGCGCAGGCGGCGTTACACAGGGGGAGCGCGAGCGCCAAGGATCAGCGCCGTGATCTGAGGTGGAACTGTGTCGAGGCAGGCCTCGACAAGCTGCCCGGCCCGATCGATCTCGACGTGCGCCGGCTCGATTTGGGCGGGGAAGTCCTTCATGGCAACGAGAAGCTGCTGGCAGAGAGAGCAGTGCTCGGAGTCGTGGCGCAGCGGGTCGCCGTGATCGTGAGCCAGGTGCAGGTGCAGAAGCAGCACCAGCCCCGAGGTCATCGCCAGGAAGCACCCGGTCGCCAGAATCAGAACGGTATGTCGCACCAGCGACCTCACGTCCTCGCGCTCCTATGCGCAGGCAGGGCAGAGCCCTTCCAGCCGCACCTGCTGATGTTGAATCACGAATCCCTTGTAGAATCTCGGCGCCATGGGCATCGAGAAGTCCCTCAGGCAGTGCGTCGTCCCGCAGTTCGAGCAGGTGAAGTGCGGGTGGCACTGCCTGTCCGTGCAGTGATGCGCCAGCTCAAAGTGCCAGGCTCGCTCCTGCATGAAAGCGCGATGGACCAGGCCGACGGCGACCAGCGATTCGAGGGTTCGATAGATCGTCACCTTGTTTCGCCCTCCGTCGGGCAGCCGCTCGGCAATCTGATCCTGACGCAGGGGTCCGACGGCCTCGAACAGCACCTTCAGGACCGCGACGCGCGCCTCCGTGCGGTACAACTGCGCCCGCTTGAGCATTCCGTGGCACTTCTCATCAAGACTGATGCGCATGTGCAGCCTCCGGCTGGGCGGCGCCGTGCACGTGCAACGGCGCGGACTTGACGAACAGAAGTGGAAAGACGATATCGCTTACGCAGCAGGGCAGCCAGACGGCGATAAACAGGACCACGAACACGCCCACCAGCATTGTGGGTGTCAGTTCCGTATGGGTGTTCATCAGGACGTGGAATGACGACGCCCATGTGCTGACCAGAACGTGGCCGGCGTGCGGAAACCTGGTTCGCGGCCAGAAGTAAGCGATAAGAATTCCCAGCAAGGCGGCGGGATTTACCAGGTGCCAGTCCTCGATGAAGCCCAAGTGCAGTCTCGGGCGGAAAGGGCTGCCGGCTTCTTGCGAATGAGCCTCGTGTCCGGCCGCTTCGTGATCGTGTGCCTCACCGGCGTGAT
>CAZNSM010000342.1:0-3724 GCA_964575615.1 uncultured Pirellulales bacterium
CCGCGCCCGCCCCGCCGCCGGCGGCATTTTGCTGCTGATCCAGGGGCGTCTGCTCCGGTCTGGCGATCGCCGGGACCCAGTCCGACCACGCCGTCATATTGCCCGAGGCGTCACGAGCCCGCACGCGGAAGTGCAGCCCTTGATTAGCCCTGCCGATGAGAACCCGGTAGATCGGGCTGGTCTGCCAGCCGCTGCTGAACTCGGAACGCTCTTGGCACTCGAAGTAGTACAGGACCACGCCGCTGTCGTCGGTGGCGGTCACCGCCATCATTTCCACATAGTTGTCGAACGGCGTAGCTCTGCTGGAACCGTCGAAGTCGTACTCGCGCGGCAGACCGTTCGGGTCGAACGCCATTGGATTCGGCGTCGGCGCCGTCTGGTCGGCCGGGATCGCGGTGGTGAAGCAGCTCCAGGCCGAGAACGGGGTTTCGTTCTGGTTGGCCGACGTGTCCCTGGCCCTGACGCGGTAGCAGTAGGTCATGCCTGGCGCCAGGTTGGCGTCGGTGTAGGTATTGGTGTTGATCCAGCCGCTGTCGTGGGCGCCCGGCGTGTTCGTGTCGAAGAAGTACTGCACGCCGTTGTCGTCGAAGGCCTCGGTTGCCACCATCGTGATCGTCTGCGACGTCACCGCCGCATTCGGCAGAATGTACGGCTCAGGATACGGAGCCAGCGTATCGACGTTGCCGGCGTAACGGACCCGCGAGAACCCGGTCTCGTTGCCCAGCCCGTCGCGCGCCTTGACGCGGTAGCCGTACTGCCGGTTGCTCGACAGACCCGTATCGGTGTAGACCCGGCTGCTCTGCCATCCGCTGCTGTGGCCGCCGCCGCTGACGTTCTCGAAGAAGTACTCCACCGGCCAGCCCCACGCGTCCACCGCTTCTTTAGCGACCATCCGCGCCGAACCGCCGTCCAGACTCGGCAGGGTTTCCCACTCGGCCGGATCCGGCTCGGGCGCCGTGGTATCCTGGACCAGCCAGCAATCCGCCAGCACCGCCAGGTCGCGGGCCGTCACGGTCGAGTCGAACGTGAAGTCCGCCTGATCGCACCAGCCGTTGGCCTCGGAGCAGTTCTCGTCGAGCCAGCTCGTCGCGAAGGCGGCGAAGTCCTTGAAGTCGATGATCCCGTCAAAGACCAGATCGCAGAACTTGCACGGTTCCATGAACGGATAGTGATAACCCATGTCCACGCGGCCCGTGTCCGGGACGTGGTCGGTGCGGGTCGTGGAGCGCGACATGCCCACGTTGCCGGCGAAGTCGCTGCCGGCGTCGACGGCCGGACTCTGCCGCGACTGACCCGCGCCGCGACTGCTCAGGTAAAACTCGCCGAGCGCGCCGCTGACGAAGATCGGGTCGGCGTGGATGATGCCTTGGCCGTAACTCAGCGTGCAGCCGGTGTCGACCCAGACATCGTTGGGTCCGACGCGGATGTCACTGTACGAGACGTTCAGCACGCCGCACAGCGGATCGAGATCGAACCCGCTGCCGACCGCCAGCTCGCCGCCCAGACGTGCCGAGTTGCCCCAGAGAATCGAATCGACCACCGTCGCTTCGCTGAGGTAACCGCAGAAGATCGCGCCGCCGAACCCGGTGCGCGCCAGATTGCCGGGCACGCCCGGTGCGCCGTTGGTCACGAATGTGCAGTTGCGAATCGTCGGCTCGGCGTACCAGTTCGTCGAGATGCCGCCGCCGTCGCGGAAGGCGCGGTTGTTGCGGATCAGACAGTTGACGATCTGCGTGAAGTTCTGACCGCGCAGATAGATCGCACCGCCCGAGCCGTCGGACAGGTTGCCCGCGAGGTGGCAGTCCTCGATCAGGGCGCTGGCCGAAGAGATCAGCAGACCGCCGCCGATCGGCACGATCGTGTCGTCGTTCGGATCGTCCACGTCGGTGACCGCCCGGTTGTTCCAGATGAAGCTGCCGGCCACGCCGATCGAGCCGCCCATGCCGGCCAGAGCACCGCCGCGCAGGGCCGTGTTGGCGGTCACGTTGCAGTCGATGACGCTGACGCCGGCGTTGATGACGTAGATGCCGCCGCCGGTGTCGGCCTCGTTGTCGACGAAGTTGCAGTCGACAAAGGTCAAGTTGGCCGTGCCTTCGGCCGCGACGCCGCCGCCGAAGCCGATGTACGGATCGAGACGGAAGTTCGGGTCCTGTCCGGCCGTCGTCGGGGACGCGATGTTGTCCTGGAAGGTGCAGTCGGTGAAGGTCACCGTGGTCTCGGCCGCACAGTAGACGCCGCCGCCGTACGACGGAATCTGGAATGGAATCAGCGGCTCGATGTTCCGACCGGCGTCGCCGGCGACACCGCCCTGGCCGCTCATGCCGCCGTAGGAGCGGTTGCCGCGAATGACGCACGAGACGAACTCGGCGCTGCTGTACTGGTCGATGTAGACGCCGCCGCCGTAACCGGAGTACCAGCGGTAGTCGCCGAAGTACGATCCGCCGCTGCCGAGGATCCCGGTGGCCGGCGAGTACGGCTGTGTGCCAAACGTGGACTCGATGTCGGCCGCGTAGTCCCACAGCCAGGTCCGCCACAGTTCCTGCGTAGCCGTCTCGGCCCCGAGGCCGGCGGGGTTGATGTCGATCATCACCGGAGGCGTGTAGTTGCCGCCGTAGTTGGCCAGACCGCCGCCGTCAGAGAAGCCGCCGCCGTTGCCGCCGTTGCCGCCCTGGGCCGCGTTGTTTTCGATGAGGCAATTGACGAACTTGGGACTCGTGTTGGTCGCGCAGTAGATGGCGCCACCGCGCGCCCAGCCGCCCCAGCCGCCGCGACCGGCGTTCGTCGTATCGTCGGCGTCCACGCCATTGCCGCCGTCACCGGCGACGACGATGTTGTTGCGGAAGACGCAGTTCTTGACCACCGGCGCCGCGCCCGGCAGCATGATCATGGCGGCGCCTTCGATCGGCGCGCCGTCCCCGCCATTGGGATGCCCGAGGTCACGGTCGCCGTCGTCGCCGTCGGCGGCGTTGCCACCACAGTTCTGAATCGTGAAGCCGTTGAAGACGGTGTTGCGGCTTGCGCCCGGCCCAAACACCACACCGAGATTGGGCCATACATTACCAGCAACCGCATTGAGACCGTCGATGATCGTCGCGGCCACCACCGCCGGATCTTCCGGGTTCCGCGACGTGACCGTCACGGGCTTGTCGATGATCAGGGCAATGGCATCGTAACCGCTGTAATAGGTGCCCGGATCGACCATGATCGTGTCGCCTTCTCCGGCGGCCGTCACGGCGTCCTGGATTCGCGGATAGTCGCCCGGCACGGTGATCACGCGCGACCGGCGCTTCTCGAACGTCACCGTCACATGCCGATCCTGCGTCAGAGTCACCGTGTTGGTCAGCGTGGTCAGCGTGTCGTCGTCGGTGCCGGTCCACTTGGCCACTCGCCAGCCTTCCTCGGGCGTGGCAACGAGCCGCACGACGTTGTCGGCCGCCCCGGCATACGCCACAGCGAACGCCGGACTGACCGAGCCGTGAACAAGGCCGTCCTGCTCGCTGGCCACCGCTTCGGCCGTCAGGGTGAACAGGGTCACGCCCTCGGCATAGTGGTAGCCCATATCGACCGCGTTGGCATCGGCCACGCCGTCGGTTCGGGTTGTGCGATTCGCCAGAGCGATGTCCCTGGCGTCGGCCGGACCGCTGCCGGCGTCAACCGCCGGACTCTGCCGTCCCTGGCCCGACGCCGTCTGGCTCAGGTAGTAGCCCGCGATGAACAGCGGGTC
>CAZNSM010000343.1:0-3702 GCA_964575615.1 uncultured Pirellulales bacterium
CCCTCTACTCTAATTATCGGCAAGGAACTGTCTCACGCAGTCTGACACAGAGGGTTCCGTTGCCCCCCGAGTCTTCGTCATAATCCCCGCTCTCTATGATGGTCGCGAATGCGACGGGGGCGATCAAGAATAGCACCAGCGTACACGCACACATTCTCTTCACTCTCATGATTGGCTTCCTTTCCTTTGACAGAGGCCTCTTTCCATGGAAACATCCGGGTTGTGCCCGGATACTATGATGCTCAGGACATAGGCATCACCTCCCTTCAGCCACAGGCGCTCTCTTGGTCGGCCTTTGTTATGGAACTTCTTCGTTCCCGTAGCCCAGTCGGCCCCAGGTGACGCGCTGGAGTCGCTGGAGATCGTGCAGTCCGTCTTCGGTTTCTGGGTGGTAGTGGGCGCCGTTCCCCTCGGAATCGACCAACACAGGGTAGAACAGGTCGTGGTGAGGCATCATCTTGCGCGGCATCTCCAGCGTCTCCCAGCCCTTCCATTTCCAGTACTCACTGTGGCCGTCGGCGAACGAGAGGGTAATGCCGCCGGCGTGGTGGAACGGAGCCGGGCTAGTGCCGGACCAGGAAGGAACGAGATACAGCACGCGGTAATCGCCGACGACAAGCCATCCCTGGTCGATGAAGACCGCGCGCTGGCCGGGACCGGGACGCGTGATCTGGTCCAACCTCATTAGATAGAGAACCGTCCCGTTAACGCGCTCGCTTAGGATGCCGTCAATCCCGCGTCCTGTGCCCCTCACGACCGTCCCTTCCACGAGAAATCCCCGAGCGGCTGAGACGATGGCGTAGGTGGCCAGATGACGCGGGTCGCCATTCGGACAGCGATAGAAGTCGACATCATTGATATAGGGCCAGAGCTTGCCCTTGTGCGGGTGCTCCAGAACCGCCTCTCGGTTCGTCTCCAGGAATGCCCGGCCCAACCAGCCGGCTCTCGAAGTATCGGATCCTCCACCCGATGAGCTCATGCCGTTGACGAGCCAACCGTCATTTGCGTTGGCGTACAGCAGCCAGGCGAGGGTGAGCTGGCGGAGGTTGGAGAGGCAGACGGCTCGTCGGGCCTGCTCGCGGGCGGCGTGCAGGGCTGGGACCAGCAGCGCCAATAGCAGCGCGATCACGGCGATGACCACGAGCAGCTCGATCAGGGTGAAGGCCCTGGAATTGACTAAGGATGATTGACTATTGATGATTGGATCTGATCGGCATTTTGTCGGGCTATTGGCCATTGGGATCACCTCCTTGGGTGGGAACGGCGTCCTGCGAGGCGGTTTCGAGGAGGGCGCCGAAGAGGAAGCTGAGGTATTCGGTTTGGAGCAGTTGACCGTGGTATTCTGTCTCCAGACGCTTTTCAGCCGTCCAGGCCTCGGCCAGTGCCTGGCGATGGCGTCTCTGGGCGTCGTTGCGGTCGCGGACGGCCTGGAGGTAGTGGTCGGGGGCGGCAACCGTCATAGCGTGGATGTGTATGAGCCACTGGTCGAGGCTCTGGTGGGTCAGGAGGTAGTGCGGGTGGGTCTGGAGCGATGTACCCTCGGGGTGCCCGACGGTGAGGATGGCCTTGCCGCCGAGCCGGCGCCAGAAGTCGACGCGGTCGTAGCGGAGGTCGTGCCAGCGTTTCTTGACGGCTTCGACGTTCTCGGGGGTCAGCAGATGGACGAACAGAGGGACCAGCGGCGCGTCGATGTAGAGGCGGCAATGTGCCAGATGGTCGGCGTGGGCGGCTCAGACGGCGTTGGGATCGAGGAAGGGGAACTGGGCCAACAGGGCGGTGGCGGCATGGTCCCACAGGGCCTGGTACTGGTCGTGGAGTTGCCGCCTGGCGGGTTCGCTCGGGGCTGGCAGGCTGACGAGATTCTCCACGTACCAGCGGATTTCGGCCCGCTGAACCTCGAACGAGGGGCGGTCCTGGTCCTTGGCGAGGGCCTGCCAGTAGGGCTCGAAGCCTCGCGCGAGGGCCTCCATGTGCCAGGGGGCAGGCAGGGAGTTGGGATCGGCGCCGATCGCCTGGCGGATGGTGTCTGTATACTCGCTTCGCCAGTTGTCGGGCCAGGGCGCCGGAGTCTGTTCCATGCACTGCTCGATGGCTGCGATAGCCTGTTCAGGGTCGGCAGGCGGCGCCGAAACCGCCGCCGGCAGGGCTCCGCCGTGGATTGCCGACAGGATCAGAACGACAGAGAACACAACAGATGCATCGCTCATGGCACGTTTCCTTTCCGCGCCCGCCCGCACGGTCGGCCGACTGACTCTCTCCGGCAGGAGGCAGGACGCCGGGTCCGCCTTGTCGGCACACCCCAAACGCCTGCCCAATCCCTTCTGGAATGGGCCGGTCGGCCTGCTGCTACACTGCGGAGTTCGCCAACTCCTTTCGCTTTTCGTGCCCACGGCATCCGGCGTGGGCATCCCTGCGCCGGCCGGGCCCCGTACTGCAAGAACAGGTCCGGCTGACTGACGTCCTCGCTACATCGTCACAGGTGCCATCATCAGTGCTTGATTCCACCACCCCGTCCGCCCGGACCAGAACGACGGCCCGCGCCGGAATCCGCCTTGTCCACGCCCATCCGATTCATAGGCGTGCGTCTGGGCCCCAGTGTGGATGCAATTTCTGAGAAAAATCGAAAAAAACGTAAGAAGCGATGCTCATCCTGATGGGCCATCTCGATTGACCGTTCGCCGCCTTTAGGGGCGATTTGCTGGTTCACCCCCTTCTTCTCGCGCACACCATCTTCTCAATCCGCTTGGCACGCGCCGTCTATCATGGGGGTATGGCATTTCGAGCCAATGGCGTAACCTCCTTGTCAAAAGATTCGGCATGGGCTAAAGCCCATCCTACGACTTCACACTTCACGCTTCACGCTTCACGAAATACGCGTCAATAGTCCTTGCATTCTCTCATCCACTTCGGCCAGTCGTCAGGCTGGACGCCTCCGGCTTTGGTCCAGGGGTTCGCGCGATCGAAGTCGGACCCCCACTTAAGGGTCCAGATTTCCTTGAGACCGACACTGCGGACGGACCAGTCCAGGAAGATCGCATTGGTCTGACGGCCGTGGCGCCTCATGACGAATGAGTTTAAGCCGCTGCCCCCTTCTGGCCAGTTCCAAGGACGGGCCGAATTCACCCTGGACAGGTTGGGCCATGGGTTGACCGAATCGAGGAGGACGGGAATGCTCGCGTGCTCTCGCAGCGTGAAAGTGTTCAAGTCGGGTACCCCGTCAGGCCCCCAGATGGGGTCGATGCGGAACCCCTCGAACAGGGCGGTGTTGTATCCGTAACTGCCCAGGAATCGGGGCTCCGGCGTGAGAATCTGCCAGGCGGCGGTGGCCCCCCCGATTTCTCCGGTCATGCGCCACGATTCCGTGGGGGAACTTGCCGCTATGACGAAATTGACACGATTGGGATCCGGGGGCCGGGGTCGGCTCGCCATGGGGCACAGGGCGATGCCTCTCGTGTGGAAGCCATGGAGGGTCGCGTGGTTGGCGTTGGGGTCCATGGCGCCGATGAACGTCCCGCGCAGCAGCCACAGACCGATGTGACTACTCGTCGTGGTGGAGGGGAGACGGCCCTCATAGTCCTGGGTGTAGGCGGCCAGCGTCATCGCCCACTGGCGCAGGTTCGACCGGCAGGCCACGGCCCTCGCCTGATTCCGCGCCCGCTGCAACGCCGGAATCAGGATCGCCATCAGCAGCGCGATCACCGC
>CAZNSM010000344.1:0-3676 GCA_964575615.1 uncultured Pirellulales bacterium
AGTCCATCCTCGACAAGGAATACGCGTACAAGTGCATGCTGGAATGGGTGCGGGCGAACTTCGACGTCGAATTGAAGCTTTCCGACGTGGTCGAGGTCGAGCCCCGAGAGGTCGAGGCCTTGGTCAAGGAGCGTGCCAGAGATGCCGCCCGGAGCAACATCGCGCTGTCGCTCGGTGAGTACCTGGAGGACTATGCGGACCCGAGCACCTGGGACGTGGCGGGCCTGACCAAGTGGGCCATGTCGGCGTTCAAGGTCAATCTCAGCGCCAACAAGGTCAAGAACCAGTCGCCGGAGGAGATCGAGGAGCAGCTTGTTGCGGCGGCCGGCGAGCAGGTGGACAAGAGGGATTGTTCGCCGCTGGCGGAGTTTCTCCGTGCGGACTTCGCCCTTCGTCGTCTGGTCGAATGGGCGCGGGCCAAGTTCGATCTCAAGCTGGACACCGAGCGTCTGAAGGACCTCAACGCCGCCCAGGCCCGTGAGCTGATGCTTGCGGAGACCGCTGAGAAATACCGCCGGCGCGAGATCGAATACCCCGTCGAGTTCGCGATGAGCATGGCCTATGGTTCGCAGGGGGCCAACGTTTACGGCTTCGAGTCTCTGGCGCAGTGGGCAAACAAGAAGTACAATGCCGACCTGTCTATCGAATGGCTGCAGAACGCCAAGCCGCGAGACGTACACGAGCAGTTGATGCGATTGAGCGCCAGCTACAGCGACGGAAAGCTCGAAGAGGAGCTGACTGAGAAGGTCCGTGGCCTGCCCCGCGAGCAGTTGATTGAGTGGGCCAACGCGAGGTTCGACGCCTCTCTGAGAGCGGGTGATCTGGGGGATGGCGCAGACGTCAAAGCGCATCTGGCGGAGGTCGGGCGCCAGTTCATGCGTCGCGAGCTGGCGGACCTGGAACGATACGTCCTGTTGCAGGTGTACGACAGCACGTGGAAGGACCATCTGTACGCGATGGACCACCTCAAGGACAGCATCTGGACGCGCTCTTTCGCGGAGAAGGATCCCAAGGTCGAGTACAAGCGCGAAGGCTACCGGATGTTCAACGAGATGCTCGAATCGATCGAGGATCGCGTCACGGACATCATCTTCCGCGTCCATCTCGAAGCCGGGACGCGGGCGCGGAGCGTCTGGAACGTCAGCCAGACTTCGCACGACGAAGTGGGGCAGTTCGCGATGGCGGAAAGGCAGCGTGCGGCCGCCCAGGCGCCGCAGGGCGAGCAGAAGGTCAAGCAGATTCGGTTGGAGCAGCCCAAGGTCGGGCGCAATGACCCCTGCCCGTGTGGCAGCGGAAAGAAATACAAGAAATGCCACGGCAAAGACGCCTGATGGTGCAAGCGAGATAAGACAGGTAGACAGGGCGGGATAGCTGGGGTCTGCAAAAAGAAAACATCGAGCAGCAATGCGCTACCCGATGTTTTCCGGAGGGGAGAAAAATCTTAGTTCTACTTTCTCGTATCATCAACCATACGTGCCGTTCTCGGCATTGTACGGATTTCGGTTGCAACGTCCAATAAAGATTACGCGAGGTGTCCAAGATAGTTCGGGATTCGGCGTGAAATTTTTCCGCGCCAATCGGGGTAGGAACGGGAGGGCTGGAAATCCCTCCCGCGGTCGGGTCAAGTCCGCCAGTTTTGACTCGACAATAATGAGATGATGGAGAATACTGCCGGTCGGCAGAGGATTGTCTCGGCTGGACGGCGTCTGGCCGGGCCATGGGCCCAAAGAGTAGGTTGTTGTCAGCATGGATGAGCGGAGGCCGAACGGAGTCGGGGGTGGGTACGGCTGGTACAAGCCCGTGTTGGGGGGCTTGGGCCTGGCCGGCGTGTGTCTGCTTGCCTGGTACGCTCGCCACCTGCACGTGGGTGTTGTGGATGGGGCTCATCTTCTCTATCTTCCCGTAGTGTTGGCTTGCCTGTGGTTCGGTTGGCGTGGGTTCGCCGTCGCGGCGGTGGCGGCGGCTTGTATCGCCACCGCTCATCTGACCGACGGCGCCGCGGGTGCGGCTGTCCCGTCGGATGTGCTTCGTTCGCTCATCCTCGTTGTCGTTGGCGCGGTCGTGGCAGGGCTGAAGGAGAGGCACTTGCGCGCGCAGCGAGACCTTCAGCAACTCCGCTCCAGGCAAAGCAGAGCCTCTCTGATGAAGCAGCCGGACGTTGTTTCCTGCACAACCGAAGACGAATTCCGCCAGACTTCCCGGATCGCAGATGCGGCGCGTGTCGATTCCGATATCGACACGGAGCGGAACTTATTGCGCACCCTGATCGACAACCTGCCCGATGCCATCTACGTGAAGGACCGGGAAGGCCGCTTCGTTCTGTGCAATCCGCAGGTCCTGCGTCAGAAGCGTGCGGCGACCGTCGAGGAGATCGTAGGCAAGACGGACCACGATTTCTACCCGAAGGATGTGGCCGAACGGGTCTGTCAGGCCGAGCAGGAGCTGATGTCCAGCGGCCGACCCATCATGAACTACGAGCGATGTGCGCTTGACGCGAACTCCGGGGCGAGAACGTGGAGCCTGACGACGAAGGTGCCGCTGAGGAACGAACACGGCGAGATCATCGGCTTGGTGGGGATTGGGCGGGACATCACCGACCGAAGACGCGCCGAAGAGGCCTATCGGACTCTCGTCGACCACTCGCTGCAGGGGCTGGTCGTCATCCAGGACGAGCGGATCGTGTTCGCCAACCGCGCCATGAGCCGAATCAGCGGCTATACGGTCGAGGAGATCCTGGCGAAATCACCCGAAGAGGTGTGGGACTTCATACATCCCGAGGACCGCCGGCGCGTGGTTGACAATCATCATGCGCGCCTTGATGGAGAACCTCTTCCGGAGAACTACGAGTTCCAGATCGTCCGCAAGGATGGGACTGTCCGCTGGGTGGAACTGCATGCCTGCCGCATCGAGTACCGAGGCCGTCCCGCGATCCATGCCGCGTGCGCCGATGTGACCGAGCGTGTCCTGGCGCAGAATGCCCTCAAACAGAGCGAAGCGCGAACGCACGCCCTGTTGGACGCGATCCCCGACCTGATCTTCCGGCTTGGCGCAGACGGCGCTGTGCGCGATTGCCGGGCAGCAAAGCGCCAGGTTCTGTTCTTCCCGCCGGACGAGTTCACCGGAAAGAGGATTGACGAGGTTCTTCCCGACGCCGTGTCGCGGTCTCTGATGGCCCTGATCGGGCAGGCCCTGGAGACAGGACAGATCCAGACGTTCGAATACCAGTTACAGACGCCGACGGGAATCTGCGACGAAGAGTGCAGGGTGGTGGCATGCGGCGAGCACGAAGTCATCGCGATTGTGCGCGACATCAGCGCCCGCAAACGGGCCGAGCATCTGTCGCGCATCACGCATGATCTGGCGGTGCGGTTGAACACGGTCGAAGAGGTCCGCAAAGGAGCGCGTCTGTGTTTGGAAGCGGCAATCGAAGCGTCCCGTGCAGATTGTGGCGGGGTCTATCTCACCGATGAGGCATCCGGCGAGATGAAGCTTCTGACGCATTGCGGCATGTCGGGGGACCTTGCTCCGAACGTGCTGTGCGTCGGCAGGAGTTCGGCCCAGATGCGTCTGCTGGCGCAGGGCAAGCCGGTCTATTTTGGCGTCGACGAGCGACACATGCCTCTCAGTCCGGCCCAGAGGAAGGCCGGACTCTGCGCCTACGCGGCGCTGCCGATCC
>CAZNSM010000345.1:0-3664 GCA_964575615.1 uncultured Pirellulales bacterium
ACCATCGGGCCAGGCTGATCGTGATCATCAGCAGCAATGGCGCTACATAGCCGACCAACCACCAGGGCCTGCGCCATCTCGAACAGCGAAGGCCCGACAGAACACCGGCGCCTGCGAGTGCCACAACGCCCAGTGTCTCAAGAAATGCCGATACTACCGGTGACATGTCACTCCTGTCTCGAAGTCTCTCAGACGACGGACGCAAGGCGGTCGCGGAGGGCGAAGCCGAGGGCAAGACCGAGGCCCAAGGTGACCGACAGTCTCGCGTAGAGGCGCAGATAGGGCCCAGCCTCCGTCGCGCGGAACAGAAGCAACAGGACCACACCCGCCAGGAAGTAGAGCGCGATCGAGACAGCCGCCCAAGCCAGAAACGTCCGCCACAAGCTCGGATGCGAACGTCGGGGCAGAAGCCTCGCGTTCACGAATACGATACCGGTCAGGGCAATCATCAGAACGATGGTATGCACCGCGACCCGCGCCGACGCGCCGGGGGCAAAACCCAGCATGCCGACGGTCAGCACAACAGCAGCAGTCAACAGACCGCCCGACCTCCGGCGGCGCGCCGCGAACACAAGCACGCCGACCAGGAAGCCGTTGACAACCACCTGGAAAGCAGGCGAAGCGGGTGAAATCGCCCGAGCCCCGAAGGCCATCAGCGCCGTCAGAAGACACGCCGCCGTCGGGAAGGTCACCGTCAACACGCCCTCGACCGCCCAACTGCCTTGCGACAAAATCGCTTGATCTGTCTTCTGCATCGCGTCGCGACCCCTCAATGCGACCGTTCTCCGCTCAGGATGATGCACATCGGCTCGTCCTTTGCAAAGGCATTATGGCCGAGACGATCGAGACGGGCAAGCGACATGTCCTCGCCGACAGTCCGCGCGCAGAGCATGATGGACGCCTCGCTGCAAGCGGACCACGACACGTTGCGACGATTTTAGCGATTGCCCACCGCCAAAGGATCGTTATAATGGGCAATATAGGTCCCGTGCGGAAGGCGACGGCCTTGCAGGAGCGGGGGATTCGGTTGCCGGTCCATTGGGAGCGTTATGGAAGAATGTGGTGGAGGCAGTACGCATGAAAACGCGCAATCCAGGCAAAATCATGGCGGTCGCAACGGCGGCGCTGATCGTGGTTTCGGCGATGGCATATACACCACCGTCGACAGCAGGACAGCAAACCGAGCGGGCCACCGGACAGGCCCGTCCCGCAGTGGAGGGAACCCACCCGGCCGACGGGCTGCACTATGTCCCGGGCGAGATCCTCGTCAGACTCAAGGCCGTCGCGACCTCGGCCGGCAAGGCAACATCGCCACAGGATGACGCCGCCCTGCTGCGCCTCCAGAGACGCCACCAGCTTGAGGTCCGCAAATCGGTCCTTCTCGACGCCGGGGCCAAGGCGAGATCCCAGAGACAGGCCAAACGGCCCTTCTACCTGCTCAGGACCGAAGGTGACGTTACGGCGGTCTGCGCACAGCTTCGCAACGACCCGGACGTCGAGTCCGCCCAACCCAACTATGTGTACCATCCCTGCCGGGTGCCCAACGATCCCGATTTCGCCGACCAGTACGCTCACCAGTTGATCCAGATGACCGATGCATGGGACATCTCGACGGGCAGTCGTGACGTCGTGGTGGGGGTGCTGGGCACGGGCGTGGATGTCAATCACCCCGACCTGAAAGACAACATCTGGCTGAACGCCGACGAGGTTCCCGGCAACGGCGTGGACGACGACAACAACGGCTACGTCGACGACATCCATGGATGGAACTTCGAGAGCCAGAACAACCGGCTCATTCCCGAGTCGGTGATCTACGGCATCGAAGGACACGAGACGATGGTCGCCGGGGTCATCGCAGCGGTCGGCGACAACAGCGAAGGCGTCTGCGGCGTCAACTGGCAGTGCAGCATCATGCCGCTGCGCGTCAGCCTCTACATCACCACGGCCGAGGTGGCCGAGAGTCTGAACTATGCGACGGCCAACCACGCTGATATTGTGAACATGAGCTTCGGCGCCGGCATCGACGAACCGGATTGGATGGACGACCCTATCATGCAGGAGGCGATCAATCACGCGTTCGCGGAAGGGGTCCTGCTGGTCGCCAGCGCCGGCAACTCTGCCACCGATGACGTGTACTATCCGGCGGCCTACTACAACGTCATGTCCGTCGCATCCACCGACGGAGAAGACGCCAAGACCGACCACAGCACGTTTGGATCCTGGGTGGACATCGCCGCTCCCGGAACGGACATCGTGACCACCGATCTGAACGGCGAGTATATCGCCACCGCCGGGACGTCGTTTTCAGCGCCGTATGTCGCGGCGGTTGCCGCACTGGTGCTGGCTCATGAGCCCAACCTGACCCACGTCGAGCTTCGCGCGGTCCTGGAGAACACGACCGACCCTGTCTACTACGGCCTGGTCGATCCCGACCTTGGTTACATCGGGACCGGACGCGTCAACGCCTATGAGGCCCTCCAAGCGGCCGACCGAAGGCATCCGCTGGGCGAGATCGTCGCTCCCCGGCAGGCGGAATCCGTCGCCGCTGACGTCAATGCCATCGATGTGCTTCTGTTCGTTCACGGCGACAGCTATCGTCTCGAGTACAGCACCTACGGCAACCACGACTGGACGCTCGTCGCCGAAGGCGCCAATCCGGCCGACCCGAACGGACTTGTCCGACTGGCGCTGGCCGATCCCGGCGCCGGCACGTTTGAGCTGAGACTCGCTGTGACGACCGAGGGACAGACGCACCACGACCGGAAAATCTTTGGCGTCAGATGGGCGCCGGCGCAAACCCCATGGCCGGCGCCGAAAGAGGTTCCCTATCCGCCCGACGATCAGTTCTTCGGTGGACCGATCTGCATGGACGTGGACGGCGATGGACGCAACGAAATCGTTCAGTCCTCGATCTCCTGGACCAACTTCGACGGCATTCCCCGGCTGTCCGTCTGGCGCGAGGACGGCACGGTCCTGCCGGGCTGGCCTCAGGAACTGACCTTCGCCTACGATCCGCCGTACTGCGCGGTCGGTGACATCGACGGCGACGGGGATTACGAGATTGTCGGAACGTGCAACTACGACGGAATCGTCTGCGCCTGGCACGCCGAGAGCGGTGAATGGGTGGATGGCTGGCCGAAGGCACTGGGCGGCTGGTACTACAGCATCGTCGGCTATCCGGTGCTGGCGGATCTCGATGGAGACGGCGACAGCGAAATCCTCGTCGGCCTCAATGCGGACCCGGGTGACATGGACGGTCTCTACGCCTTTCAGGCCGACGGCACTTCGCTCTGGCAGCGACGCTACGCCTGCGAAGGCTCTATCAGCGTGGCCGACTTCGACCGGGACGGCGACGTGGAAATCGCCCTGTGCGGATACGGTCCCGGCGTCAGCAACATCTACGCCCACATCCTCGATCACCGCGGCCAGCTCGTCAAGAAGTGGCGAGGCGGCAGCAGCAAGGGAACCGCCATCGCCGATCTGGACGGCAACGGGCAACCCGAACTGGTCTTCTGTGTCGAGGACGGTGTGCAGGCCGTCGGCGTCGATGGGAGCACCATCTGGAAGACCCGGCTCCGCGATCCTTTTGACACCGAGGGCTCGCTGAGCATCGCAGACATCGACAACGACGGACGCAGCGAAGTCTATGTCAACAGCTACGTGG
>CAZNSM010000346.1:0-3663 GCA_964575615.1 uncultured Pirellulales bacterium
CCACGTCTCGGCGTTCAAGTGCGCGTGTGCTGTGACAGGCCGATGCCACCGTCATTCTTGATACTCCTATTGCCGGCGTAACAATCTCAGGATATCTTTATACTATCGGCATGGCAACTTCAATCTCCTGGGCCGGCAGCACCGGCCGTGCGATGATTTGTGCCGCCGGCGACGAAGGGTGCGACGCATGGGATGGGAATCTGGCCGTCTGCTATGCCCATCGAAGGCTGTGGGTAGCGGCCTTTCGGCCGGAGGATCGATCGCGGGTTGAAGCGGTGCTCATGACTGTTTGCGACGCCTTCTTTATTCCGCTTTGCTATCGGTTTCGAATCAGACCCTCGAACGAAATTCACGTCTTCTACCGCTGCGACCTGTGCGGCGCCTGGGCTGATTCGCTTGAGTACGTATGCCTCGCGATTGACCTGGAGCACGAGTTTGGTGTCTGTCCCGAGGTTGTCGATGGTTTGCTGTCAACGGAGACCTGTACGGTCGGCGATCTGGTGCGACTGGTCGCTGGGCCGCAACAGGTCTTGACTGTCATGCGTAGTGCTTAGCCAAACGTGGCAGGTGCTCCTTTCACTCGCGGATGTCGAGGATTTGGGGTTTCCGGCCGAGGCGATCGAGTTGGAGTTTGATCGCGCCGGTGGTGCGGAGGTCTTTGTACTCCATCGTTGCGGCCTCATCGGTGGGCAGCAAGGCGGTGAGTTGGCCGGAGGGGGTACTGGCGGTGAGAAGGTAGCCGCCCGGGATCATCTGGAAACCGGAGGCGCCCGTGAAGCCGTCCTGGAGCTTGTAGGGGCGGTAGACGGTGATGAACTCCATGTCCTTTTCCTTCTGCGCGGTCGTGGCGGTCAGGTGCCACTCGCGCAGCGTGATCCTTGGACGCGGGTTGGGATCGTACTCGTTGGTCTGCGCGAACGATAGCGGCACCCGGCAGTGGAAGCTGATATGGCAGCCCACGTCGCCGTTCCTGACGGTGACCGTGTTTCCGCCGCCGATATCGAATTTGTTGATCGCGTGGAGCCAGTATTCGTACGTCGACGGCTCGCTGGCCCGGAGGCGGTCGTAGACGACGATCAGATCGGGTTTCACGAACAGGATCGCGCGTTTGAACAGCTCCACCGGCGCCTCGTAGGATTCGCTCGCGTCGCCCACGACGACGTCGATTTCCGGCGCAGTCACAAACGCGGTGATCCTGCCCTGGGCCATCGCCGTGTGCTTTCGCTGGCCCTGGCCGCCCACGGTGATGCAGTTGGTCGAGCGCGTGGTCCACATCCAGTTCTGATGGTGGTCGCTGCCGTAGATGTCCCGGTAGCCCGAGCGAATCAACAGCCGCTGGCCATAGGCCCACAGCAGAAACGAGTTGTTCGACTCGTAGCCATGCGACTGCGTGCCGAACGGGCTCGACTTGAAGACGACCTGCACATCGTTGCTCGCATCGGTGATGTCGGTGTTGAGATAGGCTTGGCCCGTACCCGCGAACAAGCGGGATGCAGGCAGATCGTCCGGCTTCTTCGCCTCGACCCTGGGCAACTGGCCTCGAATGAAACCGATATAGCCCTCGGTCGGGGCTGGACCGCCAAGCTGCTCGACGTACCATTGCCAGTGTGGATTCTGCGCCTGGGCGGCCAGGATGCTCATTAAAGGCATGTAGTTGCGGGCCCGTTTGTTCGCCGTCAGGTCGCCGAAGCCGCCGTCGAGCTTGTCCGGCGGCAGCAGGTACATCGCGTAGTAGCCCGCCTTCGAGAAGTACGGCTTGTCGTACGCGTCGATCCCCATCGCCTCACGCATGACGTCGGCCCACCATGTGAAGCGGTCGATGTAGCTGGCCCAGTACGACGAGCCTTCGTGCCAGCCGCCGCCGTCGTCGCTCCAGACTGGATAGACGTTGAAGAACACATTCGTTGCGAACCAGACCCAGTCCTCGGCGCCCTCGACCTCGCCCAGGAAGGCGATGCCCACCTCGCCGAGGAAGTGCCAGGCCCGGTTGGAGTGGCTGGCGTACGGCTGCCAGAGGTGGCGCGGACACAGATGCTGGTACATCTCCTCGCCGCGGACCTTCATCACCTGGCGGCAGATCTCCTTCTCTTCGTCGTTCAGCAGGTCGTTGACGAAGCTGTACGTCCGGGCGAAGTAGTAGTTGTACGGCATGCCGGCCTCGTCGTTGTAGCGGTAGCCGGTGCTGCCCTTGGGGTCCCACTTGGCGCATTCGAGCAGGATGCGTTTGGCCTCCCGGCCGTACTTGTCCGGTCCGCCCAGGAGGCGTGTGAAGGCCAGCGTCGCGGCGCTGTTGAGGGCCTTGATCGTGTAGGTTCGGTTGCCCCACCACATCACGCGCCATTCCTCGCTCTTGCGTTCCATGCCGGGCGGATACGTCGGCGGCTCGGCGGTGGGCGGCGGGTCGGCCAGAATCTGCTCGCACTGTTTAACGAGGGCCTCGTACTGCGCCTTCATTTCGCCCTGAGCGAGGGCCCGTAGCTTTGGTAGGTTCTCCGGCCGCAGGAACAGACGCGGATGGGTCCTGGGAATGCGAGCCAGCAGCTCGTCCCGCGCCGGCAACGGCATTTCTGCCGCGTCGGGTGCAATCGTAAACGAACGCGACTGACTCCAGTTTGTGTAGTTGCCCTCTTTGTCTATGCCTCGATATCGCCACGTGTATTGCCCCGGCCCGAAGATCCTTGGCGGGCAGTGAACGTTGAACTCGATGTTGCGCACGCGGTAGGTGCTGTCCGGCGAGCCTCCGACGCGAACGCACTCGATCTCCCATTTCAGGCCGCCGGCCGGACGCCAACTGAAGGCCGGCGGATCGGTCGCCGAGACGCTTGCGTCGGCGGGGCGATAGCCCCATTCGCCCGGCTGCGCGGGTTTCTCGTCGAGCTTCAGTGTCTCGGCGCAGGCGGCGGCGCACAGCAGAGCCACGCACAGCGGAATCCAGCGGGCCGGCCGGATAGCGATTTCACTTCTTCTTGTCAAGCTCATGGCGCAGCATGGCCTCATAGAGGGTCAGTTGGATGTCGAGGATCTGTTCGTGCGTGACTTCGCAGGAGCCTTTCAGGCCGTGCGGGCACTCGAACGTGAAGGAGGTTGCTCCGCTGATGTGGTACAGCGCGCTGGTCAGATTGAAAGCGCTGGGCATCTCCTGATCCTCGGCGCGCACCTGGGGCGGGCTGTTGTGCGGCAGGTTCCGCTGGTCGAGCATCGCGTAATAGCGCTCGGCCAGCGCGCGAACGTCCTGCTGGACGGCATGCGGCAGGTAGGCCGGCCGCAGCAGGGCCGGGGGCGGCTCGTGGCTGTGCAGCGAGACCGCCAGATCAGGGCCTTCCTCGCGGGCGATTTTCAGGATCGCGGGCGCCTCCGGCCCCATCGGCGCGAAGAACTCATCGTGCATCGGATTGATGCCTGCGTCATTGAAGTAGCAGCCGACGAAGCCGATGTTGTCGCCCGCCAGCGGGTGCTGCCTCTTGACCTGAGGCCAGCCACAGAGCCGGTCGTCGCTCCAGGTGCCCTGGCCCCAGAAGCGCAGGTCGTTCTGCTCCATCCCCTGAAGCGAGCGGGGTTCGAACCGCGCCGTCCCGTCGGGGTTGCCCGCCGGAACGATCAGCAGTCGACACTGCGAGCCGAGTTCCTGCAAAGGCCTCTGATCCCTGCCTCGCAGGTCCTTAC
>CAZNSM010000347.1:0-3645 GCA_964575615.1 uncultured Pirellulales bacterium
CTGTCGATGCTGGGCATCAACATCGGGCCGCTGGTGGCCGGGATCGGGGCCATCGGCTTCATTGTCGGCTTCGCCCTCCAGGGCACGCTGGGCAACTTCGCCGCCGGCCTGATGATCCTGATGCACCGCCCGTACGACGTGGGTGACGTCGTGCAGACCGCCGGAGTCACCGGAATCGTGCAATCGATGAACCTGAACACGACGACTATCAAGACGTTCGACAACCAGGTGGTGGTCGTGCCCAACGGGTCCATCTGGGGCAACAACATCGTCAACGTCACCGGCAGCGACACCCGCCGCGTGGACATGACGTTCGGCATCAGCTATAGCGACGACATCGCCAAGGCCCAGCGCATCCTGGAGGACATCGTCCGGTCGCATCCGCTCGTGCTGAAAGAGCCGGCGTTCAACGTGAAAATGCACGAACTAGCCGATTCGTCCGTGAATTTCATCTGCCGGCCCTGGACCAAGACGGGCGACTACTGGACGGTGTACTGGGACGTCACGCGCAGCGTGAAGGAACGATTCGATGCCGAAGGCGTCTCCATCCCGTTCCCCCAGCACGACGTGCATGTCATCCAGCCAAAATCCTGAGCTCTTGCCGACCCGTGACAATCGGGGTACAATCAGGCCGGTGCGATAGGAACACCGTTCTTCCGGCAGGAAAGGCAGATGCGGCGCTTCATCATCAGATTGTGGCGTGGAGAGTTCCGTCCGGCCTTTGCGTTCTGGGTTGCCCATGCAGGCATATGGCTGCTTGGCATGCTCTTGTTTCAGTTCCTGTCCGCGTCCTTGAGCATGGCCGGCAAACCTTTGGTCGGCGTGCCGCTGGGACTGGTCTTCGTGGCGTACAACGCAATAGCGTTCGCCGGTGTCGTTCGTTCTGCCCGAAAGGGCGCCTGCCCCGGATGGACACGCGTGATGGCGGGCCTGGCCTCGGCGGCTCTGGCGCTCTCGTCCTGCTGGGTCCCGCTGTATTTCCTCGGGCGACCGCTGATTGTGCTCTGATCGTCCAACCTTTCGGCGTGCATTCCCAGACAGCGAGGGGCCGCTCGGGAGCCGGTCGCTGAGCCGGACGATCGAAGGCATACAGGTACCGGCCGCCCAAACCATTGAAATCCGATAGAGCCTCGTGGTAATATGGAAGCTGCGGCGTACGCCAAGCCCGCCCCGACATAGTGTGCGCACAAACACACCCTGCATGTCCAGTTGGAGGCTACAGGCGGCGATCCGGCGCGTGGCCGGGAGCGAATCAGAAGGTTCACTCGGTCTGAAGGAGGATGTGTCATGAATAGGCGATCATTTCTTGTGCTTGTCGCATTCCTGGTCGTGATTCCCGCCTGGTCGGCGCTGGCCATCCCGGAGAATCTGGTCCTGTACTGGTCGTTCGATGAAGGCCGGGGAACCGTCGCCAAAGACCGCAGCGGCAACGGCAACGACGGGGCCCTCGAAGGCGGCGCTGCCTGGGTCCCGGGCGCGATCGGCATGGCGCTCGAGTTCAACGGCTCCGATTCGCTGGTGAGGGGTCCGCACATTCCGTTCAACAGCCAGAGTTTCACGCACGCCCTGTGGGTCAATCCGTCGGCGTTGCCGGGGGATCAGTCCGTCTTCTCCCAGTACCAGGCGAGCAGCGCGAACCAGGGTCTGCACTACCGGATCACGGCAGCCGGAGTTGTTCGCATGGGATTCTACTCCAACGACCTGGACCTGCCGGCTGGAACGGTGCAGGTGGGCAACTGGTACCACCTCACGTTCTGGTATGACTTCGACGGTCAGAACCGCAGGGTCTATGTCAATGGCGAACTCGCGGGCGAGGGTGCGGCGGCTCCTTATCTCGGCACCGCAGGCGACACGCTCGTCGGCACGTTCTGGAGGCCGGATCGCGCGGACCGTGTGCCGGAGTGGTTTAACGGGATGATCGACGATGTCCAGGTCTATGGTCGGGCGCTGGCCGACGAGGAGATTCAGGAGATCATGCTCGGTCTGACGGACCCTGATCTCGCGTATGACCCCCGTCCCGCCGATGAGGCCGTCGACGTGCCGCGAGACACCGCCCTGAGCTGGACGGCGGGCCGGTCCGCGGCGACGCACGATGTGTACTTCGGGACATCTTTCGATGACGTCAACGATGCCGGCCGGGCGGATCCGAGGGGCGTCCTCGTCAGCCAGGGCCAGACGCAGACGAGCTACGATTCAGCCGGCCTGCTGGATTTCGGCACAACCTGGTACTGGCGAATCGACGAGGTCGGCGCCGCCCCGGACAACACGGTCCACAAGGGCGACGTCTGGAGCTTCACGACCGAGCCGTTTGCCTATCCCGTCCGTAACATCGTCGCCACCAGCAACGGTACGTCGGAGGCCACGTCCGATCCGCAGCGCACCGTCGACGGCTCCGGCCTCGACGCCGACGATCAGCACTCGGTCAACAACACGGACATGTGGCTGGCCGGCCCGCCGGACAGCGAGCCGCTTTTCATCCAGTACGAGTTCGACCGTCTCTACAAGCTTCACGAGATGCGCGTCTGGAACTACAACGTCGAGTTCGAGTTGCTGCTGGGCTTCGGGGTCAAAGGCGCCACCATCGAATACTCCGAGAACGGGACGGACTGGACCGCGTTGGGCGATGTGGAATTGAACCAAGCCACCGCCAAGGCAACGTACACCGCCAACACAACCGTCGAATTCGGCGGAGTTCCAGCCAGGTTTGTCCGTCTGACCGTCAACAGCGGCTACGGGCTCATGGGGCAGTTCGGGCTTAGCGAGGTCCGCTTCCTGTACATCCCCGCGTACGCTCGCGAGCCGCAGCCGGCCGATGGGGCCACCGATGTGGAGATGGGCACTGTGCTGAGCTGGCGCAGCGGCCGGGACGCCGCCTCGCACGAGGTGCATCTGGGCACGGACCCGGCGGCCCTGACGTTGGCCGGCACGGCCGAAAGCCCGACGTTTGCTCCCGAAGGCACTGAGTTCGGGAGCACCTATTACTGGCAAATTGTGGAGGTCAACGAAGCCGACGCCGTGACGGCATGGCCCGGCGACATCTGGACCTTCTCGACCCAGGAGTACGCATTGATCGACGGGTTCGAGACGTACAACGACGACGTCGACGCCAAGACAACCATCTTCGACACGTGGATCGACGGCTGGACCAACGACACCGGCTCCACCGTCGGTTATCTCAACGCCCCGTTTGCCGAGCGGAAGATCGTGCACAGCGGCAAGCAGTCCATGCCGCTGGCCTACGACAACTCCGCGGCGCCGTTCTACTCCGAGGCCGAGCGGACCTTCGACACCGCCCAGGACTGGACCGTCGGCGGCGCCGACAGCTTGAGGCTGTATTTCTGCGGCGCTGCGGCCAACTCCGCGCAGACCCTCTACGTCACGCTGGAAGACAGCGCCGGACGCACGGCAACCGTCCGGGGCACAGATCCACAGGCCGTCCAGGCGACGGAGTGGCAGGCGTGGCAGATTGCCCTGAGTGAGTTTGGCGGTGTGACGCTGAGCCGAGTCCAGACCCTGGTGATCGGCGTCGGCAATCGTGCCGCCCCGGCCGCCGGCGGCACGGGCATCGTCTACATCGACGACATCGCCTTCGGCCGCCCCGCCACGGCCGAGTAGTGTCCCGAAATCCGCAGGATGGGCACATCC
>CAZNSM010000348.1:0-3629 GCA_964575615.1 uncultured Pirellulales bacterium
GGTGGCCGGCTACATCCTGGGCCTGCCGGAGCGACCGGTGGAGAACGTGACGTTTACAGACATCAACATCGATGCCGAAACGGGTTTCCAGTGCAAGGACGCCCAGGGCATTGCCTTCCATGGTGTGACGATCGACACCAGGAAAGGCCCGGCGCTGACGTGCGTGAACGCGAGGAATCTGGAGATCGACGGGTTCCGCACGGGCAGGCCTCACGTCGAAGCGCCGGTGATCGACCTGACGGATGTGCAGGATGTCTACGTTCACGGCTGCTGGGCCGGCCCTGAGACGCGCACGTTTCTGTCGCTGAAAGGGCAGGCCAGTCGCGACGTCGTGCTCCAGGCCAACTACCTCCGCCAGGCGCAAGCACCCGTTGTCGTGGATGAGACAGTGCCGGCTTCGGCGCTCAGGAAAGAGTAGCGCCGCCCGCGGCTGTCGGGCTTAGCGGCCGTGGTGCGGCATGCTCAGGTGGCCCCGCGCGATCCGGAGTCTTTCGAGGAAGTCGCCTTTTCGAAAATCGGAGGTCCATTTTCGGATGGTCAGCCAGCCGCCGAAGCGGATGACGCGACGAGCCCATCGGATGTACCAGCGGCTCCAGCCGGCCCGCAGGTTGTGCAGAGAGAACAGCAGGGACGGAAACGCCAGGATGCTGGCGCCGACGAGAAACATGTACTGGAAGCGGTAGAACCATCCCATGATCCGCTTGACGCCGGACTGCATTTCCTGCGCCGTCAGGGGCGCATCGGGCTCGAACAGGGGGAAATTCCCGTCATAGTATTCCCAGCCCACATCGCCGGATGCATAGACTCGATGCTGGCGTTCGAGTCGTTCGCGCAGCCGCGTGCCGGGCAGAGGCACCGGAAGCAGCACCTGAACGGTATCGAGCCGCGCCTTGCGGATGAATCGTCGAAAACGTCTGACTCGCTCGGCGATCGGCATGGTGAACGCCTGATCGGCGGCCGAGGGATAGCCGAAGATGAACATGCCGTGCACCCAGAATCCGAACCGGCGGAAGACCTTCACCAGGGACAGCATCTCTTCGGCCTTGACCTGCTTGTTCATGGCCTTGAGTTCTTCGTCGATGGGCGATTCGAAGCCGATGGCGACGTGCGCGATCCCCGCCTGCTGCATGGCGGCGAGCAATTCCGGGTCTTTGGCCTTGTCGAGTCGGATCTGGGCCGTGGAGATCAGGCGTCTGCCGATCTGCTGCTGATAGCCTGCCAGCATCCGGCAGAACCGGATGGCCTCGTCGCGTTGCTGGCCGAACAGGTCATCCACGATGAAGAAGTGACGCGCGTTGCGCGTTTCGACCAGGTAGCGGAAGTTCTCGAGCAGCCGATTGGCGGAGGCACATCGCGGCTTGCCCTTGACCGTGCAGAACTCGCAGTTCATGCAGCAGCCTCGGACTCTCTCGACGGGATAGAGACGGATGCGGGCATAGCGAACCAGCGAGAAATCCGGAAAGCCAAAGCGGTCAAAGTCGGTCAGCGGTTCGCGCGGGGCCGTTCGGAAGACCGCGCCGTCTTTGCGATACGCAATACCCTTGACGGCGTCGAGGTCGGCCCGCCCCTGCAAGGCCTGGACGAGTTCGCGGACGGTTTCTTCCGCCTCTCCAAAGACGACGTAGTCGATGCCGCTGGAGAGGGCCTCGTCGACGTTCTCACCGACGAAGTGCTGCCCGCCGGCTACGGTCGTCACCCCTTGCCGGCGATACCATCGGGCCAGTTCATAAAGTCGGGGGATGGTGCTGGTCAGGCCTCCATAGAATCCCACGATGTCCGCGGGACGCTGAGCCTGCAAGATGTGGTGGTCGGCGCCGACGTCGTCTCTCGGCCCGTAGCGGCCCAGGTTGTTCTCGTCGATGACCTCCGCGTCCCATCCGGCGATCTCGCGGACGGCGGTCGCCACACAGACCGGGCCCAGGGCCGTGGTCTTGTGCGCGATGCAGGAGTAGATGTTGAAGGTGGGATAGGCCGGCACCACGATTCGAAGTCGGTGTCTTCTCATGGTTCGCCTCAAAGCTTTCTGCGAAGCCTGTTTCGTTCCATTGATCGGTGTGGGCATCGCCGATGCGGCCTACAGCACCTTCTTGCCTTCCCCCTTTTGGATCGACGGGACGTATTCCTCCAGCTCACGCAGGACCCGCGAATCCGTCAGGTCAATCACCTTGCGTTTCTCGTGCGACATGTAGGCCGCCAGGATCAGCATGGTGATCAGCTTGCCGTATTCGAGGTTGAGCCTGGCGTCTTTGCCCTGCTCGAAAGCACTCAGCGCGTCGATCCATTCGGCGACGTAGCCGTACAGGTCGGCTTCGTTGGACTGGAGAATCAGGGAGCCACGGGTGGCCTGCGACTTTTCGAGGGCCAGCTCGCTGTCCACGACGGCGGTGGCCGCCGCATCGCTGATGAAAATCCCGGAGGGAGACTGGAGGGAATTGACCGTATAGGAATAGCCCGGCCCGAAGGTTTCCATCAGCAGCCGCAGACCGGGGGCGTCGTAGATCCAGGAGTTCGTGGCCTGCACGACGCTGCGATGGCCGCTCTGGGGGTCCTTCAGTTCGAGCGTGACGGTCGAGTAGTCTTCGGCCGGCGTCTTGGTGTAGTCGACACCGCGCGCCTTGAGCTGGCTGAGCCAAGGCTCCTTGCCCCACTTTAGAAGGGCCATGGTGGCATTGACCGAGACCGGCTTGAGGTAGTCCAGCGGTTTGCCCTGCGGCGTGAGCATGAACATCCCGCAGGCGATGCTGTGGCAGCCCATGTCGCAACAGACGCCGCCACCCTGAGTGGTGGGGTCCCAGAACCACGGTTCGTGAGGACCGCCGTGCTCTTCGGCGCTCCGTGCCAGGTGGGCCGGCCCCATGGCCTTCTCGACGCCGGCAAGCTGATGACGTGCCTGGACGATCGAGGGCATATGGATCTGGTTCTCGAAATACGCCGTCGGGATGTTCATGGCCTTGGCGATTCGCACGAGGGTGTCCGCCTCTCGCAGCGTGCGGGCCAGCGGCTTCTCGACGATGATTCCTTTCAGCGCCGCGCCGCCTTCCACGGCCTGGGCGATCTGGCGCATGATCTCCAGACGGGCGAAGTTCGGGGCGAAGATACATATGACATCGACGGCCTTGGCCAGTTCGGCGACGTTCGCGTAGACGCGCGTGTCTCCAAGTCGGTCCTGACGGGCCACCTGGGCCAGTTCTTCGGCGCCCTTGGGGGCGCAGACTCCTGCGAACTCGCCGATTCGCACGGAACGCAGGGCTCGCTCATGAAATCCTGCGACAAAGCCGGCCCCAATCATGCCTATCTTCAACATCGTCGGTCTCCTTCATACACGCAGATTCGTAGTGCCTTCGTGCCATGTCGATGCGGCGGCCGTGGGTGCGCCGGCCCGACGCCCGTCGGGATTGTCACGACAGCCCTTTGTCTACAGGTAGTCGGGCACGCAGGCAAGCAAAAAACCAGTCGGTGCAGGTCGGCAGCCACCGCAAAGGATTGTGTTGCGGGCGTGCGCGAGAGCGATCCTGCATCAAGCCGGGACAACGGCAGAAGGGCCCGGCGTCGACGCCTCGGCCGGGACCATTCCGGGTGTTTGTGGACAGGCAATCGGGCGGAAGGCCGCCGTGGACGGGTGAGCAATG
>CAZNSM010000349.1:0-3621 GCA_964575615.1 uncultured Pirellulales bacterium
TATGATGCGTTTCGCAGGGCGATGAGTTGAACGTGCCGGGTGCAGTCGTGGAAATGCCTGGAAAGGAGTTGATCCGATGAAGAGGCGGATTCGTCTTTTGGGGGCGTGGGGGCTGGTGCTGCTGGCGCAGGCGGCGGTGTGCGGGGGGCAGACGTACGAGGCGAAGTGGGAGTCGCTGGATGGGCGGGCGACGCCGCAGTGGTGGAGCGACGCGAAGTTCGGGATATTTATTCACTGGGGCCTGTATTCTGTCCCGGCCTGGTCGGTGCGCGGCGAATACAGCGAGTGGTACTGGAATCGCATCACAGGCGACAAGGCAAAGAACGGGCCCTGGTGGCGGTATCACAGCGCCACGTACGGAGCCGACTTCCCCTATGCCGCCTTTGCCCCGATGTTCAAGGCCGAGCTGTTCGATCCGGCTCACTGGGCCGATGTCTTTCATCGGTCGGGCGCCAAGTACGTCGTCCTGACGTCGAAGCACCACGACGGATTCTGTCTGTGGCCCAGCGAGCAGGCCAACAGGAGCTGGGGCCGGCCCTGGAACAGCGTCGATATCGGGCCCCATCGCGACCTGCTTGGCGACTTGGGCGACGCGGTCCGTGCCAAGGGCCTGAAGATGGGCTTCTACTATTCGCTGTATGAGTGGTACAACCCGCTCTGGCTGGCCGATCGCGCGCTGTACGTCGAGAAGCACATGATCCCGCAGTTCAAGGACGTGGTGACGCGGTACAAACCGTCGGTGATCTTCTCCGACGGCGAATGGGACATGCCGGACAAGAGCTGGCGCAGTGAGGAGCTTCTGGCGTGGCTGTTCAACGAGTCGCCCTGCCGCGACGACGTGGTCGTGAACGACCGGTGGGGCAAGGACATTCGCCACAAGCATGGGGGCTACTACACGACCGAATACGGCGCGGGCCTGGCCGATGCCAGCCATCCGTGGGAGGAGAACCGGGGCATGGCCCATTCGTTCGGCTACAGCCGGACCGAGACGCTGTCGGACTACAAGACCTCGAGAGAGCTGATCCTTATGCTCATTGATCTGGTCAGTCGCGGCGGCAATCTGCTGCTCGACATCGGCCCGGACGGCGACGGCACCATCCCGGTCATCATGGAAGAGCGGCTGATCCAGATCGGCGACTGGCTCAAGGTCAACGGCGAGGCGATCTACGGCACGCGGCCCTGGCGGAGCACGATCCAGTGGACCGAAGGCAAACGTCCCGACGTGGCCTACGGGGCGGAATACAAAGCCAAATACGATATCGCCGAACTGACCGGACCGCCTGCGGGAGACAAAGCGGTTATTGCGGCGTTTTTCACAGCAAAGGGTGATACGCTCTACGCGATCTGTCCCCGCTGGCCGCAGAAAGAGATGGTTCTGAAAGATATCGGAGTTTCGCCCGACGCGACTGTAACGATGCTGGGCCTGGCGCAACCCCTGAACTGGCGGCGGTCCGGCCGTGACGTGGTGGTCCAGGTCCCCACTCTTCCCGTCGACGAAACGCCCTGCGAGCACGCGTATGTGCTCAGATTGACACAGGTTAGATAGGTTTTATGGGGCCTTGTTGAAGTGGGATTTGCCGGGAATTTGCGTTTGCCACGGTTTTCGCCGCCGGTATAATGGGTGCCTTTGGCATCGTCAAGGAGGGCCGGCGCCAGTCTTGTATGAGGTCAGTTCGGCAATGGAGAACACGCACGTCGAGATGCTCGCGATCGGCCAGACCGCAATAACCAGAGGACCGTAAGCGTTCTTTCCCGGAGAATGGAATCGCTCTGGAAAGGGCTCCAAACTGAACCACAAAAGGAGGTTACGAGATGGCTAGACCTGTCACACTGTTCACGGGGCAATGGGCGGACCTGCCGCTGGAGACGCTGGCAAAAAAGGCGGCAAGCTGGGGATACGATGGATTGGAGCTGGCCTGCTGGGGCGATCACTTCGAGGTCGACAAGGCCCTGGCGGACGATGGATACTGCAAGGCCAAGCGTGCGATGTTGAAGAAGCACGGCCTGGAAGTGTTCGCGATTTCGACGCACCTGACCGGCCAGTGCGTCTGCGACAACATCGACGAGCGACACAAATCGATCGTCCCCGAGAGCGTCTGGGGCGACGGCAAGCCCGAGGGCGTGAAGAAGCGGGCGGCCCAGAGTGTGATCAACGCGGCCAAAGCCGCCAAGAAGCTCGGCGTCAAGGTGGTCAACGGCTTCACCGGCAGCTCCATCTGGCATTTGGTCTATTCCTTCCCGCCGGCGTCGCCGGCGATGATCCAGGCCGGCTACGACGACTTCGCCAAGCGTTTCCTGCCGATCCTCGACGCGTTCAAGGCCGAAGGGATCAAATTCGGGTTGGAGGTGCATCCCACGGAAATCGCCTTCGACATCGCCTCGGCGCAGCGGGCGATCGATGCGGTCAAAGGACACGAGTGCTTCGGGTTCAACTACGACCCCAGCCACTTCGGCTACCAGGGCGTAGACTACGTCAAATTCATCCGCACGTTCTCCGATCGCATTTTCCACTGCCACATGAAGGACGTCTGGTGGGGACACGGAGACGGGACCGTCGGCGTGTTCGGCGGCCACACCGAGTTCGCCGATCCGCGCCGCTACTGGGATTTCCGCTCGATCGGCCACGGGGACATCAACTTCGAGGAAATCATCGTCGCGCTGAACGACATTGGCTATCAAGGCCCGCTCTCGATCGAGTGGGAAGACAGCCGGATGGATCGTGAACACGGGGCCGAAGAGGCGTGTGCCGCGGTCAAGAAGTTCGACTTCAAGCGTTCGGCGATCGCGTTCGACGCGCAGTTCGACAGATAATCGAAACCGACTTCCGCAAGGCCTGGGCCTCTGGAGGGTCCGGGCCTTGACGGTTGCAGGAGAAGCAGCATGAGCATCCGGCGCGGCGGAGTCCGGCGCCAACTTGCCCGGAGGGTGGTTACGGCAGAAGGCTTGCATCCATCCCGATACCAAAGCGCTCTTGACCGATCCGGTTGCGACATTCCTGTGGGGGCCGGACGGCGTGACGTCGGCGGCGTCCGTGAGATTCACCGAGGTATGAGGATAGTTCCATGACACGAGTGGGTATGGATCGACGCGGTTTCATCAAGAAGGCGGCCGGCACGGTTGCGGCGGCGGTGGCATTTCCCTATGTGGTTCCGTCGTCGGTGTTTGCGCAGGGCGGGCAGACACCTCCGAGCGAACGGATCACGCTGGGATTCATCGGCTGCGGCAAGCAGAGCCAGCACCTGATGCGGTCGTTCCTGAACTCGCCGGGCACACACGTGGTGGCCGCCTGCGACGTCGACAAGCTCAAGCTGGCGCGCAACAGGAAGATCGTCGAGGACCATTACGCCGGCAAGAGCGGCCAGTCCTATAAAGGCTGCGATACCTATGGTGATTTCCGCGAGTTGCTGGCCCGCAGCGATATCGACGCGGTCGTGATCTCGACGCCCGACCACTGGCACGCCATCAACGTGATCGAGTCGTGCAGGGCGGGCAAAGACATTTACTGCGAGAAACCGCTGTCACAGACGGTGGCCGAAGCGAGGGCGATGGTCAACGCGGTGCGGAAATACGATCGGGTCTTTCAGACCGGCAGCATGCAGCGTTCCGACTGGCATTTCCGCC
>CAZNSM010000350.1:0-3600 GCA_964575615.1 uncultured Pirellulales bacterium
TCGTGACGGACTCGGAGAAGCTGTTCACCACGAACATGCGCCGCGTCTTCATCCAGAGCCTCAATCAGGCGGTGACCGGCACCCTCATGGGCGTGGCCCCGCTGATCGTCGTCTGCTTCGGAGGCTACCGTGTGATCGCGGGCACCATGACTGTCGGCGATCTGATCGCGGTGACGATGTACCTCAGCCCACTCTATTTGCCCTTGCAGCGGTTCAGCGAGCTCAACGTGGTGTACGCCAACGCGATGGCGGCGCTCGACCGGATCTACGAGATCATGGACGAAAAGCCTGAGATCGTCAGCGCGCCCGGCGCCGTGGAACTCGACAACGTGCGGGGCGCCGTCGAATTCGACCGCGTCAGCTTCTCGTACGACGGCACGTGTCCCGTGCTGCACGACGTCACGTTCCAGGTCGCGCCGGGCGAGAAGGTGGCCCTCGTCGGGCCCAGCGGCTCGGGCAAGACCACAATCGTCAGTCTGATTCCGCGCTTCTACGACGTCAACGCCGGATGCGTGAAGATCGACGGCCACGACGTCCGCGACGTGAAGGTCAAGTCGCTTCGCCGCCATATCGCGATGGTGTTGCAGGACCCGATCCTGTTCAGCGGCACGATCCGCGAGAACATCCTCTATGGCGATCCGACCGCCACCGACACCGACGTCGTCGAGGCGAGCAAGGCGGCCAACGCCTACGAGTTCATTCTGTCGCTGCCGGGCGGGTTCGACGCGGAGGTGGGCGAGCGGGGGACCTCGCTTTCCGGCGGGCAGCGCCAGCGCATCACCATCGCCCGGGCCTTTCTGAAAGACCCGAAGATTCTCATCCTCGACGAGGCCACCGCCGCGCTGGACACCGAGTCCGAGCAGTTGATCCAGAGCGCCATGAGCCGCCTGATCGCCGGCCGCACCACGTTCACCATCGCCCACCGCCTCTCCACCGTCGTCAACGCCGACCGCATCTTCGTCCTCTCGAACGGCTCCATCGTCGAGTCCGGCACCCACCACGAACTCCTCGCCCAGGCCGGCCTCTACCGCGACCTCCACGAAAAGCAGTTCGCCTCCCCCACCTCCCGCCCCTCCTGACCACCTCACGCCAAGACCATCCCGCCCTCAAGTTCAGCGTACCGTCCTCGGAATCCCCCAAGCGATGACTATCTCGCTCTTCATAGTTTTCTGACTCAGAGCCATCCCCATTTGTCTCTGAGCGTATGGGCGATTTCGTTGGCGGGCAATCCGCGTGCATTCTGCTCGTCATGAGGCTGCGGCAAATGGGCAAGGAGTTGGTCCCATCCACCTCCCTGTGGCCAGGCTTGTCCGAGCACGAATACATCGACAATGTCCCAGCCATGCGCGATGAACGCATGGATATAGTCCATCGCAGTTGCTACTCTGAGGGGAACAAGGACATGGTTTACATGCGGCTGGGCGTGCTCGACACGCTGAACGAACTGATCGGCACCGATATGGTCTTCCTGGAGGGACTGGATCTGGATGTAGATTGGAATATCTTCTCCCGCATTCGTCCTCACTTCCTTTACGCCGTGTTGACCGGCACCTGTAAGCGCCCTTATCGTAGATGACTTCCTTGACCCAGACGCGCCTGCAATGACGTATACTCTCATTCTGCGTCTCATCGAGATCACCTTTCACCTGTGCGTAAGAACCATCTTGTGCTCATTCACCATCAGGCGTCTCTGCGCGAAGCCGACGGCCCTGAAGGTGTCGCTATCTCGCTCTCTCAACAGCACGGCACGCATACGTCACCTCTATTGCCAAGTTGCCAACCCAGGTCACGGCTCGCCCCAATCATCTGCCGTCGCCACAGCATCATTGATGGTGTACGATCGTTGTCCATTCGCGACACCAGCAGTCCTCGCCATGGGTCTCGACTGGTCTCTGCAACATGCCGCGTATGACGAGACAGGTTTGGGTTGCAGGTGCCGCGTGCTTCCATAGACCTTCGTCAGGATGCAGTGCTCTGCGTTATGGCGTATATACTGTTTCGAAGAGCCAATTGAGTAGCTGCTGAGAATTGAAGTCTGCGACTCTCAGAGGTACGTCTTCCGCTCGTTGGACGGACCAGAGATCGAAACCTCGCCTGTCTTTGGAGATCAAGAACAGGACGCATATCTCATCACCTTTCTTCCAGCGCGTTTCGTATCCACCGAGAACTTGGTTTAACTTCTCTTGAAAGAGATCGCGCGGTAGACGAGCCCTGAATTCAACACATGTCGCGCCATTCTCCGTTGTTCGGATTGCCCAGCTCGGACTCTCGAAGAAGGCATTGAAGGCTCTGCCAATCGTTGTGTACTCATAGCCAGGAAGCGTTCCCGACAGCACAACAACCAACCCTGGAAGATCTGCATGAAAGTACCAGTCGCCCGTTTCTTCTTCGCAAGTGACCTCGACGTGGACTTGCTCGCCGTTGTCAAACCGTGCAAGCCCCTCATAGCGTCTGCCCGACACTTGGCCAAGGCTAACAGATGTGCATCGAATGGATGCCTCTCTGATGTCCTCTGAGCTGTTAAGCCATTCCACAATCTCCTGCTCGGCTTCTGCGCCGAGTTCCACCGAACGAGGCGCACTTGTGCCTCTCTCTAGTAGCCTCTTGCAGTAAGTCTCCCAGTATCTGCAGGTATCTGCTTCCTCTTGGAGAGCTTGAACAGTTGGTACAGCACGTATGCCAATGCCTGAGACAACGGCTGGCACCACGATGATCCACAAAACGCGCCGCGCCCAGTTCTGTGATGACCTTGCGCTCGTTCTTCCATCTGCCATTCCAATGTACCTCCCAACCCCGCTCCGCGCCAGAAGATGCTCCTGGCGCATGCTACTCAGACGGACATTTGACGGTTATCTCTGGGCATCCCTCGCTTACACTTCCATCCTGTATCCTGGTATCGGCCGGGAAAGGGGGCGAGATAAGGAAAAGGGCAGAAAAAGGCGACCATCTTACTCGCGAGCTGCGTTCTCCGGCTCTGGTGCCGTTTGAGCGTCGGCGGAGAGGTGGTTGTGTGCTGTCGTGAGGATGGCGGCGGCGTGGACAGGGGGGCGAAGGCCCGTCGATGGGCATGTGGAGAATCCGGAGATTTCCAGCAGATTCTGCTTTACAGCCACGACGAGATTGTGTAGTATCGACAGAACAAAGCTCTTTCGATAAAGTGAATAGCAAATGGCGAATCGGCCGGGATGGGTTGAGCGCGGTCGGATGCCGGCGGCACGGCGGCTCGAGGTTTGGCGTCCCAACGTTTCATCATTCCACCATTCCAACGTTCCAACGTTCCAGCGTTCTTCTCTTCCGGCCGGGACGGGAAGAATGCGAAACAAAGCCAATTCGACCGGTTCCGCACGGGCGGAGCGGTTCGGAACCGGCAAATCCGAAGCACGAACCCCGAAATCCGAGACAAGCCCAAAAACCGAATGATCCAAACGAGGCAAGCGTGCGAAACAAAGCCAATTTCCGAGGCGGGAGGGTTGCTTCAGCGGATGTGTCCGAGGCGTGCTCACTGTACGGGTCACGGGGCACGGGCCGCGGGGCACGAGAATGCGAAACAAAGCCAATTTCCGCGTTTTTGGGCTGGAAATGAGGGTGCGGCGGCCAGGC
>CAZNSM010000351.1:0-3593 GCA_964575615.1 uncultured Pirellulales bacterium
GCCCGCACCCATTCCAGCATGCACTTGTACGCGTATTCCTTGTCGAGGATGGACTCGCAGTGGCTGGTGATCGTCGCGTCGATCATCTCCTCGATCATCTCTCGGAGGTGACGGCCCTCGAGGACCTGCCGCCGGCGCGAGTAGAAGATCTTCCGCTGGTGATCCATCACCTCGTCGTATTCGAGCAGGCTCTTGCGAATCTCGAAGTTGCGCTCCTCCACCTTCTTCTGCGCCTTCTCGATGCCCTTGCTGATCCGGCTGTGGTAGATGGGCTCGCCCTCTTCCCACCCGATCCAGCTCAGCGCTTTGACCGTCCACTCGGGCGCGAAGACGCGCATCAGGTCGTCGTCGAAACTGAGGAAGAACTGGCTGGATCCGGCGTCGCCCTGCCGGCCGGCGCGCCCGCGGAGCTGGTTGTCGATCCGCCGGGCCTCGTGCCGCTCGGTGCCGAGGATGTGCAGGCCGCCGATGCCGGCCACTCCGGGACCGAGCTTGATATCGGTGCCCCGGCCGGCCATGTTCGTCGCGATGGTCACGTTGCCGCGCATCTGGCCGTTGCGGGCCTGGTGCTGCTGGCCCGCCTTCAGGACGATCTGCGCTTCGCGGGCGTGCTGCTTGGCGTTGAGGACCTCGTGATCGAGCCCGTGCCGCTTCGTCAGCGCCGTCGAGAGCAGCTCGCTCTTCTCGATGCTGATCGTGCCGACCAGAACGGGCCGGCCGGCGGCGCTGATCTCATTGATCTCCTCGACGATCGCGTTGAACTTCTCCGGCATCGACTTGTAGATCACATCCTGGCGGTCGTCTCGGACGCAAGGCTGGTTCGTCGGGATCACGACGACGTCCAGCTTGTAGATCTTCATGAACTCGTCGGCCTCGGTCGCCGCCGTACCGGTCATGCCGGCGATGTCATCGTACAGCTTGAAGAAATTCTGTAGCGTGATCGTCGCGAGGGTTTGCGTCTCCTCCTTGACGGTGACGCCCTCCTTCGCCTCGACCGCCTGGTGCAGGCCGTCGGACCACTGTCGGCCGTGCATCAATCGGCCGGTGAATTCATCGACGATGACGACCTTGCCCTCCATCACGACGTAGTCTTTCTCCTTCTCGAAGACCACGTGCGCGCGGAGGCTCTGCTGCAAGAGGTGCGGCCAGTCGATGTTGGTCCCGGTGTAAAACGAACCCATGCCCGCGATATCCTGCGCCGCCTTCTCGCCCTCGTCGGTCATGCGCACCTGCTTGCGGTCGAACTCGACCTCGTAGTACTGCGTCGCCTGCGTCAGGCGAGCCTGGGCATCCGCAATCTCCTGCTGGGCCTTGTCGATGGCCTGCTGGGCCTTGTCGATCCGCTTGCTGTCCTTGTCCTTCTTGGCCTCGGACAGCTCGCCCTGAGCATTGGCGATCCTGCGCTCGGCGGCGTCGATCTGCGACTTGATCCGGTCGTAGCCGCTCTGAAGCGAGATCAGTTGCCGCGCGATCTGATCGGCTTTCTTGTACCGCGTGACGTCGTCGAAGGCCGGGCCCGAGATAATCAACGGCGTTCTCGCCTCATCGATCAGGATCGAGTCCACCTCGTCGATGATCGCGTACTGGAGCGGCCCTTGCACCATCTGCTCCAGCGAGGTCTTCATGTTGTCGCGGAGGTAGTCGAAGCCGAATTCGTTGTTGGTGCCGTATGTGATATCGCAGAGATACGTTTCTTTGCGTTCCCGCCCGGCGGTGTCCATGTCGGCCTGGATCGCTCCAACCGTCATGCCCAGCGCATGGTAGACCGGCGACATCCACTCGGCGTCGCGTTTGGCCAGGTAGTCGTTGACCGTGACGATGTGCACGTGCCGCCCGGTCAGGTGCACGAGGTAGGCCGCCAGCGTCGCCACGAGCGTCTTGCCCTCCCCCGTGGCCATCTCGGCGATCTTGCCCTCGAACAGCACGTTGCCGCCGATGAGCTGGACGTCGAAGTGACGCATCTCAACGGTCCGGCGGGCCACCTCTCGCACGACCGCGAACGCTTCCGGCAGGATTTCTTCCGGACTCCTGCCGGCCGCCAGAGCGGACTTAAACTCGGCCGTCTTGGCCTTCAGCGCCGCGTCGTCAAGCTGCCGCATCCGATCCTCGAACGCCCCGGCCCGCTCGACCATGCCCGTGTAGCTCTTGACCAGACGCTCGTTCCGGGAGCCGAAGATCTTCAGGAGGACCTTGCTTACTTTCTCGAAAGCCATTTCGCTAACTCGATCCTCTCCATAAAGGCGCCGTCACCGCTGTCCGACACAGACCGCCGGCTCATGCGCTTCAATTCTTGACCCGCGTAACGTACAGTCCGGTGCGCGTGTCCACGCGGATCAGTTCGCCCACCTTGATGAACGGGGGCACGGTCACCACCAACCCGGTCTCCAGGGTGGCCGGCTTGGTCTGGCTCGTAGCCGTAGCGCCCTTGATCTCGGGCGGAGTGTCGGTCACCTCCAGGTCCACCGTGTTGGGAAGCGTGACGACGATGGGTTTGCCCTCGTACATGCTGACCTGGAGCGGCGTATTGGGCTTGAGGTACTTCGGGCCGTCGCCGAAGGCATCGTCGTCCAGAGCAATCTGATCGAACGTCTGCAAGTCCATGAGGACATGCCCTTCGTTGGAGGAATACAGGTATTCGTAGTTGCGCTTGTCGAGTTCGACCTCTTCGACGACTTCTTCGCTGCGGATCCGCGCGTTCTGAATCGAGCCGTCCGTCAGACTCTTGAGCTTGGTCTGATAGACGGCGCCGCCCTTGCCCAGTTTGACGTGATCGAAATCGACGATCGCATAGAGCTTTCCGTCGATCTTGACGGTCTGGCCCTTCTGCATTTCCGATGCCTTCATACTCCGCTCCAACAGCCACCCGGATGGATATCTTCAAAACTGCGACCGCAAAGCACTTACGGTCGGGCCAGTATGCCAGAATCGCTCCGCCCTGTCAAGAAACCTGAATCCGCCCATACTCGACAGCACGATGACATGGCCAAGCGAGAAGAGTATGCTGTCGGCTCAAGGAGCGGCCGAAGAGGCCGCCGGCAGACAGGACTGCCTCTGCTTGGGAGTGGCAAGATGCTGGGTGCCATCGCGGGCGACATCGCGGGATCGGCCTACGAGAGCAGGCCGACCAAACGCAAGGACATACCGCTGTTCGGGCCGCTGGCGACCTTCACCGACGATACGGTCCTGACGGTGGCCGTTGCCGACGCACTGCTGGGCGAGTGCAACTATGAGCATGCCCTGCGAACCTATACCCGCCGGCATCCCTTACGCGGCTACGGCGGCCATTTCCTCCAGTGGGCGGTCGCGTCGGGCATGGGACCATACAACAGCTTCGGCAATGGCTCGGCGATGCGCGTCAGTCCGGTGGCGTATGCCTTCGATTCAGAGGACGACGTGCTGCGCGAGGCGGCCAGGACGGCCGAGTGCACGCACAACCACCCCGAGGGCATCAAAGGGGCCCAGGCAACAGCGCTGGCGGTCTACCTTGCCCGCATGGGCGAGGACAAGGAGTCGGTTCGCCGGAGAATCAGCGACAGTTTCGGGTACGACCTGTCGCGAACGGTCGATGAGATTCGGCCCGGCTATGCGTTCGA
>CAZNSM010000352.1:0-3590 GCA_964575615.1 uncultured Pirellulales bacterium
CAGTCTGCGAGACGTCGGGTACGCACTCCCGGTTACGGTCACCACCCGCGCGTCCCCGGAACATCTTCCCCTCCACGTCATGCCTCTCCATGCTGCCGTCCTTGCGGGCGCGGATCAGGTGTCCGCAGCGCAAGCAGACAATGCGCCCGTGCTGGTAGCCTTGGGGCTCGACCACCTTGGCGATCACGGGGCGGGCGGGGGAATCTCGCGCTTGATCCTGTCGAACAGGTCTTTCATGTGGGCTTGTTTGCGGGCGGGCCCCGGCGGCGGAAGAGGCTGCGGGGGGCGCTTGGCTCGGCGCTTCTGGATCTCCAGCAGGAACCGCCTGGCCGGGCAGTCGGGGCCGGTCAACACCCGGCTCTCGACGCTCTCCCTGGCCGTCGTGGCCCACGGCTTCGATTCGTAGGGGCTTACCATCCGAGCACCTTCTTTCGGCAGTCGCGAGAGGCGAAGGGCGTGTTGCCCACGATGATCCGGGCGGACCGGCCGCAGCCACAACAACAGGCGTTGGTCGATGGTGTCGCCGCAACGACCGTCTTCCGGGTTCCCAGTTTGGGCTCCCATACCGCGATGAACTTCTGCTTCCAGTTCTTGACGGGGCTGCCCTGCCCATCGCGCCAGTCGGCGGCGGCGTAGTAGTCGCAGAACATCTTGGCGTCGAATTGCGGGTAGCCGCGAGAGGCGGCGTAGGCCCGCACTTGCTCGACGCTCGGCGGAACGAATGGCTTGGTGGTAGTCGGCTTGGTCATCGCAGGGGCCTCCATCATTCCCCATGGCGTTTGTCTAAACGGTTTCGATACGAATGTCCGTCCCGCCCGCCGTCTCTACCCAACCCTTGCCAGTCGTATGGCCTACGATCTGGCAGTCATCGCGCCAGACTACGCCAGTCAAAGAGTCCTCCACGGCGCGTAGCACTTTCGTGATGTCGGGCTTTTGCAGGTGATGGGTCGGGGCGGACTCCCTGAGCAGCGCCGCGTGGCGGCCGGATCGGTAATGGCCCTTGGGACGGGCGAACAAGATGAACACGGTCAGTCGGATCGGCCCCGTCAGTAGTTGCCACGGACTCGGGCAGGCTTTCTCCGCCGCCGCCTTGACCTCGTAGGACCACGACTTGAACTTCTTGCAGTCGTGGGTGACGGCAATTTTACCGCTCTTGGTTGCGAAGGCCCGCTTGCTGCCGGCGGTCGCCGGGGGACCTGGAATCCATAGTTTGATCTGCATGGTTCTCCTTATCCTTTCACTCACTCGAATAGGCCGCGATCGCGATGGCGTCCAGGCAATTCATTGACCAACAGGACTTCTGTCACTCGAATATCCTTCGCCTTGCTGACTTCTATCTTGTGTTGCGTCCAATCGGGGTACAGCTCTGCGAGCTGAGGATGATCGTAATAACTCACGACCACGCAAGCATGTCGGAATCGGTGGAGCTGCTCGGCCAGTCGCACGTGGTCCTCGCCGGCGAAATCGTGAATGTACTTGGCTCCCTTGGCCAGATAGGGCGGATCGACATAGATCGCGGTCCCTGCCGTGTCCTCGATTCGGGGCAGCAACTCAAAGGCATCCCGGCACAGGAAGGTGACATTGCGCAGTCTGTTGAGCCACGCCGGTATCGACTCAATTACTGACTGGAAGCGTTTGGCCGCGTGCCCGCTGTTGGCGGTGTAGCGCACGCAAAATCCCTGGTTGTAGCTGTGAGTCCCCGCCACGCCGTTGCGGCCCAGCCACGAGCAAAGCATGTAATCGTATGCCGCCTCCAAGTCGGGCGGGCCATCGGTCCCGTAGCCGTGGTCCCGATAGCGTTGCGCCGCCTCACGAAAGAGCCCCTCGTGCATCAGGGTCCGGCTCAGTCGTTCAAAGAGATGGGCGGCCATGCCGGCGTTCTGCACCACGCGTGCCAGATTGATGACGTCGCCGTTGAGGTCATTGGCCGTCTCCATCCCGCAGGGTGGCTTGGCCAGCAGGACCGCCATCGAACCGCAAAATGGCTCCCAGTAGACCCTGTGCTTGCCCAGCAGTCGCACAATCTGGGGCGCGAGATTGCGCTTCGAGCCAAACCACGGAGCTATTGCGGTGATCTTCATTTCACTTGCCCCACTTCTTCTGCGAGAGGTCCATCTGGATGCGGTCCAGGAGGATCTTCGCGTCGTGGATGTCCTCAGAGGCCGGCAGGAACTCACGCAGGGTGTCGAGGGTACGGACGATCTGCCCTGCCGTCCATATCTTGCTTCGCATCGCCTGTCTGAACTTGCGCTTCGAGCCATAGGCCATGACGACTTGCTCGGTAATCTCGGGATTGCTCATGATCGTTCCTTTCTGATGTCGTGGATCATCTCCAGCACTTCGCGGATCAACTCCTGCGTCTGCTCGCACAGGGGGACCATGACCTGCTCCAGGGCCTCGACCCGGCGTTGCAGGTCCGCCAGGGGAGCCAGCGGGATTTCGGGGCGGTCGCTCATCGTTGGCTCGCCGCTATCGGGTATCCCCGGCAGTTGCGTCCGTCCGGTGTACTTGATCCATGCCATGATTCAGTCCTTTCGTTTCGTTTTGTAGTGCTCGCAGACCGCCTTCCGCCAAACCGGGCGGGCGTAGCCTTCCCCGCATCCGAATGTGCAGTCAAGCGTCGTGAATCCCTTGTCCCGCGCGTAATAGCAGTTGAGGCACTCGCGCGGCGGGAACCAGTCGTGCCACAGGCTCCTGCCCAACGCCCACGCCAGCAGCACGGCACGGCCGGGAAGGTGCCACCATCGGTAGCTCATCGCTTCGCCTCCAGTTTGTTTTTCGTTTCCCGCAACGCGCGGAGGATCGCGTAGGTCATCGCGGCCTGATAGACCAGGAGGCGATGGCGATGGACTCGTTGATCCCTCGCCATCGAATCCGCCGGGCAATCTCATCAAGTTCTTCGTCCGTCATATCCAATGACCACCCCGACACCCAGATCGCACAGGTGCGACAGTAGGCGAGTCAGTTTCATGGTCGTTCGCTCCAGAAAAGTCGCCTTCCCCGCCCATGGTGGGCAAGGGAAGGCGAACAACCGATTCAGCGTTACAGGGCCGCGTCTTCGAGGATCTCCCCGGTGACGGGGTCAACGGTCCTGCCGTCGTCGGTGCAAAGCACCTGTTGACGAGGATCGTCCTTCTTCGAGCCGCCTCGCTGGACAAAGACGCGATGTCCATGCTCCGTCTGGCAGACAATGCCGGTGGAGACGTACGGCGGCGCGTCGGGCAACTTGATCTTGACCTGGGCTCTGATGTCCATCGGCCCTTGCTTCCCTTCGCCGATCATCGCGGCCTTGGCTTCGTCCACGGTGAACTCGACGTTTAGGTTGACCGTGGCCTTGGCCTTGGCTGCCAGGATGCCGTGTCGAATGACGTACCGCGTAAAGCGGTCCTGTACTTCCCCCAGAGCCGTTTCCAGGTCCATGTAGACCTTGCCTTGGGAGATCATGTCCGGCCCCTCAAGGGGCACAAGGGGTTGATTCATGTCTCGACTCCTTTCGACCGCCATACGGGCGGCCTCAATGCATCGGTAGTGAGAGCCGCCTGTCAGTGGTTGCACATCGCACCGACCCACCAATAGGGCCGCGATCAGCC
>CAZNSM010000353.1:0-3568 GCA_964575615.1 uncultured Pirellulales bacterium
ACCTCAAGAAGCCGCGCAAGGTGATGCTGATGGTCAAGGCCGGCGCGCCGGTGGACGAGTTCATCGAGCACGTCCTGCCGCACCTGGAGACCGGCGACATCATCATCGACGGTGGCAACAGTCACTTCCCCGACACGATCCGCCGGACGGCGCACGTCGAGAGCCAGGGCAAGCTCTACATCGGCACCGGTGTCTCCGGCGGCGAGGAAGGCGCCCTGCTCGGCCCATCCATGATGCCTGGCGGATCGCCCAAGGCCTGGCCCGCCGTCAAACCCATCTTCCAGTCGATCTGCGCCAAGACCGACGACGGCGAGCCCTGCTGCGACTGGGTCGGCGAAAACGGCGCCGGCCACTTCGTCAAGATGGTCCACAACGGCATCGAGTACGGTGACATGCAGATGATCTGCGAGACCTACCAGATGATGAAGGAGGGTCTCGGCATGACCAACGAAGAAATGCACAAGGCGTTCGCCACCTGGAACAAGGGCGAGTTGGATTCCTACCTGATCGAGATCACGCGGGACATCCTCGCCTACAAGGACGAAGACGGCAACGAGGTAATCGACCTGATCCTCGACACCGCCGGGCAGAAGGGCACCGGTAAGTGGACTGCCATCGAGGCACTGGACCTCGGCCAGCCGCTGACGCTGATCGCCGAGGCGGTGTTCGCCCGGTGCCTGTCGGCGCTGAAGGACGAGCGCGTCGCGGCCTCGAAGATCCTCTCCGGCCCGAAGACGAAATTCCAGGGCGACAAGAAGGCGTTCCTCACGGACCTGCGTCATGCCCTCTACGCCGCCAAGATCGTCAGCTATGCCCAGGGCTACCAACTGATGCGTGCGGCGGCGGCCGAGCACCACTGGAACCTCAACTACGGCGGCATCGCCCTGATGTGGCGCGGCGGCTGCATCATCCGCTCGGTCTTCCTCGGCAAGATCAAGGAGGCCTTCGACAACAATCCCAACCTGACGAACCTGTTGCTCGACCCGTTCTTCAAGAAGGCCGTGCAGAAGGCCCAGGCCTCCTGGCGTCGCGTGGTAATGACGGCGGTCGAGCTGGGCATTCCCATCCCGGCCATCAGCACCGCCCTGGCCTACTTCGACGGCTACCGTCACGCCCGTCTGCCGGCGAACCTGCTCCAGGCGCAGCGCGACTACTTCGGCGCGCACACCTACGAGCGCGTGGACAAGCCGCGACGCGAGTTCTTCCACACGAACTGGACCGGCCGCGGCGGCGAAACCTCCGCCTCGACCTACGTCGTCTGACGCCTGAGGCTGGAAACAGATTCCGAAGGGTGAATCGCCACTTTGCGTCTCGCAGCAGACCGGGCAGGGGAAAAACCGCTACGCCCCGCAGAGACATTCACCACTTCCTGACAGCCCTTTGAGCGTCCCGGCGTCCCCGCCCACAAAACCTCAGTTCCCGATGGACATCGGGACCGGCTCGGTGGTAAGCTGATGGGAATTCCACGACAGGCCGAACAACAGGTATTTGGATGGAGAACCCTATGATTGAAGATATCAAGAAACTGGAAGCCTGGTTTGTCACCGGGAGCCAGCACCTCTATGGCCCCGAGACCCTCGAACAGGTCGCCACGGACTCTAAAGAGATCGCCCAGGCCCTCTCCCGCTCGAAGCTGGTGCCGGTGAAGGTGGTTTTCAAGCCGGTCCTCACGACGCCGGAAGCGATCTACGATCTCTGCATGAAGGCCAACACCACGCCCAACTGCATCGGCCTGATCACGTGGATGCACACCTTCTCGCCGGCGAAGATGTGGATCGCCGGCCTCAAGGCCCTGAGCAAGCCGTTCGTCCATCTGCACACGCAGTTCAATCGGGACATCCCCTGGGCCCAAATCGATATGGACTTCATGAACCTCAACCAGAGCGCGCACGGCGGCCGTGAGTTCGGGTTCATCTGCACGCGGATGCGCCGCAACCGCAAGGTCATCGTCGGCCACTGGCAGGAGAAGGAGGTCCAGGCGGAACTGGGCGTGTGGGCCCGCGCCGCATGCGCCTGGCACGACACCCAGGGGGCCAAGGTGGTGCGATTCGGCGACAACATGCGAGAGGTCGCCGTCACCGAGGGCGACAAAGTCGAGGCCCAGAAACAGCTTGGTTACTCCGTGTACGGTTACGGCGTCGGCGACCTCGTCGCGCGCGTGAACAAGGTCACGGAGAAGGAGATCGACAAGCTCACGGCCGAATACGAGGCGACTTACAAGCTCGCCCAGCCGATCAGCAAGGACGGCAAGAAGCGCGAAGCGCTGCGCGAGGCGGCCCGCATCGAGATCGGCCTGCGCAGCTTCCTGGAGGAAGGCAACTTCAAGGCCTTCACTACCAACTTCGAAGACCTGCACGGCCTGAAGCAATTGCCGGGCCTGGCGGTTCAGCGATTGATGGCCGACGGTTATGGCTTCGGCGCCGAGGGCGACTGGAAGACCGCCGCGCTCGTCCGCGCGATGAAGGTCATGGCCGCCGGTCTTCCCGGCGGAACCAGCTTCATGGAAGACTACACCTACCATCTGGACCCGGCCGGCCCGAAGGTCCTCGGCGCGCACATGCTCGAAGTCTGCGCCTCCATCGCCGACGGCACGCCCTCGCTGGAGGTGCACCCGCTCGGCATCGGCGGCAAGGACGATCCGTGCCGGCTGGTCTTCAACGTCCCGACCGGTCCGGGCCTGAATGCCTCGCTGGTCGACATGGGCAACCGTTTCCGCATGATCGTCAACGAGGTGGACGTGGTCCCGCCGGACGCCGCCCTGCCCAAGCTGCCGGTGGCACGCGTCGTGTGGGTCCCGAGGCCCAGCCTCAAGATCGGGGCGGCCGCCTGGATTCTCGCCGGTGGAGCGCACCACACGGGCTTCAGCATGGCCCTGACCAGCGAGCACATGCAGGACTTCACCGAGATGGCGGGCATCGAGTATGTCCAGATCGACGCCGGCACGAAGATCTACGATTTCAAAAAGGAGCTCCGCTGGAACGAGATGTACTACATGCTCGCCAAGGGCCTGTAGAGGCTTTCGTACTGAGTCATTCTATCGACAGCACGAGAGGGTGAGCCCCAGCGGTTCACCCTTTTCTGTTGGCGTTTGCAGTGTGCCCGTAAGGGCATACGTGAGCTTGAAAGCACCGTCTGACGACGCCACTACAAACGCGTGCGACATCGACGCCGACCGCTGCCGGTCGATTGGAACCTGGACCGGCCGGACATCGTAGTGCACGAGGATGGACGCGCGTGGGTGCGGCCACATGATATGACGCCTCGCAGGGAGCAAACGACATGGTACAGACCGTCAGAATTCTCGGGTTCGCGGGCAGTTTGAGAAAGGGTTCGTACAACAAGGCGCTGCTGCGCGCCGCCGGCGAGTTGGCGCCCCAAGGGGCGGAAGTTCGGACGTTCGATCTCGAAGGGATTCCCCCTTTCAGCGAGGACCTGGAGAGCCACCCGCCGGCAAAGATCAAGGATTTCAAAGCCGAGATCAAGGCGGCCGACGCCCTGCTGATCGCCACGCCCGAATACAACTTCTCCATGCCCGGCGTGCTCAAGAACGCCATCGACTGGGCCTCGC
>CAZNSM010000354.1:0-3545 GCA_964575615.1 uncultured Pirellulales bacterium
GCTTGGGATTGCCCGAGCTTCCGTACGAGGCCGCACCGACCAGCTTGCAGCCGGGGACCTGCTTCATCATGAGCAGGAACGCCTCGCAACTGCTCATGTTGGCCGGACCCGTCAGAACCACGACCTTGCCGCGATACCTCGGCCGCAGCTTGCTGGGTTCGAGGAGGCGCTCCTGGAGCGGTCCAAACCCGCCCGGCGCGTTCGCGTCGCGATAGACGTGTTTGGCATAGACAACGGGCTTGTCGATGAAGCAGCCGGCGAATTCCTGGGCGAGAAGCTCGGCCCCCCCGCTGTTGGGACGCACGTCGATGACCAGGCCCCGCGCGCTGGCCAACTCCCCGAGGGCCACATACACCTGCTCGAGGGCCTCCGTGTGCTTGCCGTCCCAACTGTCGATCCGAACATACCCGACGCCGGTGTCGAACCGGCCCGTGTAGACGACGGCGCTGCGCTTCTGGAACGCGGGAACGACCCTGGCCAGCGTGTCGAGGTTGTAGTTTCGCACGATGTCGCGTCTGAAAGGCTGGACGGTCGTGCCGGCGACCTCGATCCAGATGTGCATGTCCCGCGCATGGGCCAGCAGCTTAGCGACCGCCTCTGCGAAGGCGGCGGGATTCTTGGCGCCTTCCAGAGCGAGCGTGTGTTCGGCAAACAAGCCGGCCCAGTCCACGCTGCGCAGATCCTTGTACGAATACTGCGTGTCGATCGCTTCGCGCAGCCTGGCGGCCGCCTGCGTGTTGCTCTGCGAACCCGCAGCCGGCTGTGGCGCGTCGTTCTCTGCGGCGGTTCGGAACTGCACCGGATAAGGCGGGGCCGATTCGCCGGCGACGTTGCGACACTTCAGGGCAGCGGGACAGTTGACGCTGAGCCGGTACTCGTGGTCGGCAGCGAGCTGCACGTGCATCACCAGCGTGCGGCTGTCGGCCCATCGCGGCCGACCGACCGTCTCAGGAAACAGCGGCCCCCCGCCGCAGATCGAATACCCGCCTGTGCTCATGTCCTGATCGAAGATGAAACGCATCTCGCGCAAATCGGGATCGACGTTCAGATCGCCGTTGCGCGGTACCGTCTCGACCACTTTCGGGGGCACAGCCAACAGGCTCGCGGCCGGCAAAACCACCAGAGCTGCCCAGACCAAACCGATCGTTCGCTTCGAGATTCTCATGTCACCACCTGGACATTCGAATTTACGATTTATGATTTACGATTGAGTCGCGTTGGAGACGCACGAGGCCAAATCATAATTCGTAAATCATATATCGTAAATCCAAAACCGGCCGGGTAGGGGCGAATCATTCCGCCAGAGGCGGACCCGTATGCGGTTTCACCGGTGTTTCTGGATGGGCAGGCCACAGGCGCCGAACTCGGTCTTGGGGCTGTCGACACGGCCCTGGCTGAACGCGGGGGCCCATAGGCCCTGCGTCTCACCCATCGGCTCGAAGCCACTGTTCGGATCGGTGCCGGCCTTCAACTCATAGGAAACGACCGGAACCAGGCTCTGTAGCTTCGTCATGTAATAGCCCTGCTCGAATTTCAGATCGTCGAGCGAGACGTGCCATTGGAGGATGATCGTGTTTCGGCCGGCGGTCAGCTTGTCGATGGGCAGCTCGATGTCGTACGTACCGTCGCCGGTCTTGTGGAAAGGCAGACTCACCGTGTCCGTCACCGGGGCGTCCGCCTTGCGGCCGAGCAGCACCCCTTCGAGCGGAGCCTCGGCGTAGGGCAGGCGAACCGACAGAAGCGCGGTGTCCTGCGGGCCCTTCAGGAGCGTCAGGTAGGCTTTAACCCGCGCCTTGCCCTCGGGCAGAATCATCCAGTAGTCGATCTGCCTGCCGACGAATTCGGGCCTGTCCCACTGCTGGTAGGCGGGCTTGGGCGCGGGGACATCATCCGCATCAAGCGGCTCGGGGAGGTTCTCCACCGCCGCGTCCTCGACGTGAAGATCGCCGTAGATCACGCGATAGGCCTCGGAGCCTTTGGGTCGGTACCAGAAGATGGGCGTTTGGGCCTCGCCGAGCTTCACCCCTTGGCCTCTGTAGGTCCATTCGCCCTCGGCCTTCTGGCGGAAGAATCGAATGAACAGCAGATGCTTGTTCATCTTGATTCCCAGTTCCGCTTCCTCCTCCTTTGACAGTCCCAGTTCCTCGCCCTTGCCCTGCATCGCCTCGATGCTCCGCATGAAATCCTCGATGGCTACGCCGTCGGGGAAATACCCGTCACCGAAGATCTCCGCCCGGATGCGCAGACCTTCGATGAAGTCCTCTTCCGTCGCGCCCAGCAGGTCAAGCGTGGTTTCACCGGCGGACACATACCCTTCGGGCACATCCATGGAAAACAGGGACTCGTCAAACGGCACGTCGAACTGCATGTTCTTGCAGACTGTCCGCATCTGGCCTTCGTTCTGCTCGATGCGCACGGGCAGGCCGGTCTCGGCGTCGGCCCAGAGCGTGATCTCGGTACGCGGGTGTTTGGCAAAAAAGCCCACGACCTCTCGACCGTCGATCTCCTGAACACCCAGATCCTCGACGAAGAAATCGGGGCTCTTATCCAACATAAGCAGGACGTTCTTGAGATGGTCCATGTAATTCGGTATCGAGGGCAGCCCCTCCAGGCTCAGGTACTGCGCCTCCTTCTTCTCCTCGGAAAGCGTCAGAATCCGGCTTGACTCCAGGTCAATGATCGCAACGGTATTGCCCATCCCGGCGACGGTTCTTCGGATGCGCGAGCCCATGACCATATCGTGGATGACAGGGGCGTTGTCGTCCTCGGGGCCAATGATGATGTCGAATTCGGCGGTGCCGGCTCTGAGGATGGGCTGGATGACCTGGGCAAAGGTCAGCGTCGAGCCCACGGGGTTGCCGAGGAAGTGAAACGCAATCAGCGCCGCGATCATGATCCCTGCCGCGGCGGCTATCTTCGTCATTCTGCTGGTCATGATGATTCTCCATAGCGCCGGCTCAGGATGCGCTGTCGCGCGCCGGCGGCGCTCTTCCAGCTCATTGAGGGCGCCGCGCAGCATTCGCTCGTCCGCCCCCGGGCCGGCGGCAATCTGTGATTCGTGGATCAGTCGTTTTATCTCATCTGCCGGTTTCATCGGGTTGCCTCACCGTTGAGAAGTAACCGCAGTTTGTCGATTCCATAACGGTAGCGGCTCTTGGCCGTGTTGGGCGAGATCTGCCGGGCCGTGGCGATGGCGCCGAAGGTCATCGAGCCGTGCAGGTGCATCAGGACGACCTCACGCTGCTCGAACGGCAGCTCGGCCATCGCGAGGCTGAGCCGCCCGAGCTGTTCGTTGCACTCGACCGCCTCGACGGGTCCATCGGCATCAACGGGCGTCGTGTCATCGATACCAGCCCCTAACCGCCCGCGTCGCCGCTCGGCCTTGTTCCAGTTGCGAGCGTGGTTGGCCACGCAGGTCAGCAGGAAGCCCTTGAGACTGCCCGTCAACCGGAAGTCGTCCAGGCCGCGTACGAACGACACGAAGACATCGTGCACCACGTCCTCGCAGGCGCTGCGGTCGTTCAGCAGGGCCATCGCCAACAGCA
>CAZNSM010000355.1:0-3533 GCA_964575615.1 uncultured Pirellulales bacterium
CCCGCTACCCGTCATCGCCTTGGTGGGCCGTTACCTCACCAACTAGCTGATAGGAACTAGGCCGCTCCTGCACCGATAAATCTTTGATCACCCGCCCATCGACGGGGGATATTATTCGGTATTAATGCCCCTTTCGGAATCCCGACAAGTCGGGAAGACGCTATCCCGAAGTACAGGGTACGTTACCTAGCCATTACTAACCCTTTCGCCACTAACTAGGCGTTCGATTGCTCAATTGCCTAGCTCGTTCGACTTGCATGTCTTAGCCACGCCGCCAGCGTTCGTTCTGAGCCAGGATCAAACCCTTCAGTTTGAATCGTCGAAACCGCCGAAGCGGATTTCGTCACTAAAGGCTCAACACTTCTGGTATATTCGCACCGAAAGTGCTGAAAAAAGGCTACTGCAATTTTCCCGGCCTCGCCGGGGCGAATCCCGCCGGGCCGGTGCACTTTCGCTGCTCATATGGCTTAACTGTTCACTTGTCAAAGATCACAAATTAAACGGGTGGGCAAGCAGTCAGTCAAGGTTGCCTGTCCACCAGTAGTCTTGGTATTCTACGCGCAAATCGGATGGCGTCAACCCCCTGTCTAACGAAAAATGAAAAAATTCTTCACTTTTCTTCCAAAGGCCCTTTTCGCCCGCAAAAACCGCATCCCCCGGCCCCCCGAACCGCCTGCGATTCTACCGTTTCCCGCCCGAAAGGCAACCGCCTTTTCGTCGCTCGTCGCTCGAATCTCGTATCTCGCAACGCGCGGTTCGTGCCCTGTGGCCCGTGGCCCGCACGCCACAAACTCAGCACTAAAAACTCAACACTCAAAACTCCTTGCCCCCCCTCCTCCGGCCTGCACCCACGTAGACGCGTAGATGGGTAGAAGCGTAGATGCGGCAAGTGCAATGCGTGATGCGTCCTGCGTACGGGGTGAGGCGTGAAGCGTGATTCGTGGCCCGTGGGCCGTACGCCGCAAACTCACCACTAAAAACTCAACACTCAAAACTCCGTGCGGCCCGGCGGCTACGGTCCCTGCTCTTCCGCAGGGCTTTCCTGCGCATTGTCCGCCTGCCGGGGTGGTCGGGCCAGCTCGCGCTCGGCGCGGACGACCTCTTCGAGCCGGTGCCCCAGGTGGAAGTACTTCATCGCCCTGAATCTCTCCTTCGGCCGATCTTCACAGAACGGGCCGGCGATCACGGCGGTGAAGCCATGTCTGCCCCGATACTGCGTGGAGATCCCAGGGTAAGCGGGTCTGCGTTGAAATGCGGCTTCGACCATCAAGTGCTGGAAGACCCATGCGATCTCCTGGACGGTTCTGCGTTTGAGTCGCTCGTCGACGCCTCGGTACCTGACCTTGTCCGACATCTCGTCCAATAGCGGCTCGATCTTCTCCAGACGCAGCTTCAACTTGTTGGTAAGGCGCGTGCGTTCGTTCGCGGTCCAGGGGAACCTGAACGTGGGCCACAGCGGATCGTCCACGTATCTGCGAAAGATGGCCTCCTGCTCGGCGAACGTCTCGGCGACGTCGTTGGGGCCGACGAGAGCAGCCAACTCGTACCGGGCCAGCAGCGCGTTGACCTGCGATTCGAGATCGGCCGCAAGGCTGTGATACTGACCGCGCAGCGCCTCGTGGTCCTCGGCCGTTGAAATGTCGCAGAACGACAAGGCGAGGAACGTCGCCAGGATGGGTTCGACCGGTGTGCCGATCTTGCGGACCCCCAGGTAGATATCCGAGAACCGTCTCATGGCCTCGACCAATGCGTTCCGATCCCCACAAAAGGGTCCATCTCCGACGCAAAGCCGAATCGATCGAATCACGCCTTCCACGAGAGCACATTTGGCGGGGTCGTTCGCGTCCGTAAACTGCCCGGCCAGACCGTCGTCGAGAATACACCGGACACTGTTCATATCGATGGTCCCCTGGGGAGGCTCGGCGTCGAGCTGCACCAGATAGCGTCTCACGCTGGGCGGCGCTTCGTTCGGGTCCGGGGGTATCACGGTAACGGCTTTTTCCGAGATATCCAGCTTCTCAGCCAGTGCATCGATGGTCTCGCGAGGGGCGCGCCTCTGGCGTTTCGCTTGATCGAGCACGAGTCGCCCATAGGCGTACCACTTGTTGTTGACGATGGGCGAGACGAGTCTTTGCAGGTGCGGGCTCGCATCCTCGTCCGCACCATGGAGCGCCTGCGCAACGAGCGGTTGGAGCCATGTCTCTGCCTGCTCGGGGTACTGCTCTTCGATGTCGGAGGCAATCTCTGCCAGTTCGAGAAGCACGATGTAGGGACTGGCCGTCTCGTCACAGCAGAGACCTTCCAAGGTCGCCAGTGCAGCCCGTTGGATACGCGATGGATCATCCGTCCGAAGCGCCGTCTTCAATCGCAGCCGATCCAGTGCGCGACGCACCTCGACGGGTGTCGTCATATCCAGATACGCGTCCATCTCATCGCAGAGCGCGAGCGCTTCGGCACGCCCGTCCTTGGGCTCACCCAGACTCTCATAGCGCCGGCTGAAAGACCAGTAGACGTGATACGCCTCCGGCACCAGACTCCATCGGCCGAGACTGTTGGGGTCAAATGCTTGCTGCCTGGCCTGCTCAGTGGCATCCGCAAGAGGCCTGATGGTCACGGCCAAAAGGGGCCGACCATCCATGGCCCCTTCCGCCCGCCAGAGGACTGAACCATCTTTCTGGACGGCCTTTGAATAGCGTCGCCCATAGGGCAGGCCGTTGAGCAGATCGACATCCGAAGTGCCCGACGCCGGCGAACCGCCTTCGCCGGCCAGGACGTCCAGGCTGTGGTCCGGCCGATCCTGAGCGCCAACGAAGAACTGGCCGACCTCCAACGGCGGACCTGTCTGGCCCTGCGAGTCTCTCATCCGCGCCACGATCGCCAGGGCACAGTGCACGACCGTGGAAGCAGAGCCATCGTTCGGGAGCAAGACCTCACGAGCACCGCCCGATGGGCTGAAGCTCTGCGTAGCGCCCACACCGTCGATTCGATACTGAACGAGATCCGAAGAGAACAGGAAATCACCATAGCGCAGAAAGTGCGTACCCTCGCGCAAGGGTGTCGGTTCGATCCAGTAGATGGCAGCCCGACGGCGAATCCCATCACTGATCATCCGGGCATACAACCGGCTGCACCCGATCGGCAGGTATGCTTCGCACGTAACCCCAAAAGCACCGATGTTTCTAGTGCCTCTGTCGGGTGCCTTCTGAGTATCTGCCGTTGTTGCCGCAGCCAGCACGAATAACATGGTCAAGGAATTCAGGATAAGCGATAGATGATGCGTTTTGTCAATGTGTCGAAATAGAGGAGGTAACTCATTGTGCGAATCAGACATGAGTGGAGTCCCTTTTCGCTATGGGCGTCGCAAGAGGTTTTGCGGTAGAGGGTCCGACAACCTGGTTGCCGGACCCTCCGCGCGAGTTACTTACGGATCTGGGACAACAGACATACTTACATAGGCATGGGCTTCTGCACTGGTCGAGACCCTCTGTGTCAGACTGCGTGAGACAGTTCCTTGCCGATAATTAGAGTAGAGG
>CAZNSM010000356.1:0-3530 GCA_964575615.1 uncultured Pirellulales bacterium
ATCACCGACAGCGGGTTGTTCAGCTCATGGGCGACACCAGCGGCCATCTCGGCCAAGGCCTCGATCGGGCTCTCAACGGACTTGGGCTCGGCCGCCGGTCTGGTGTCGCTCATCGCCCGGACGAGCCGTTCGGAGAACCGCGTCTGTTTCTCCTTGGCGAGGGCCAGTCCGAGCACGGCTCCCGCCATCGATGCGGCCGTCTGGAACTTCTCGGCGAACAACGCGGCATCGCCCGGGTAGTTCAGTTCGAAGGCCACGATCGCCACCGCCCGGCCGTCGCAGAGCAGCGGAACGAGCTTTGTCCGATCCAGCTCGAGGTCCACGTCCACTTGCTCGACGAGCCAGTCGATGTGGTCCTGCGCATCGGCCACGGCGAAACGCTCGGCAATCAAACGCGGCACCACAGGCCGGTCTTCAGGCGCTTCCAGCACCATCCTGTGGCTGTGTCCCAGGGCCTCGACCACGATGGTATCGATGGCCCCGGTGTGCGTTCCACCGGCCAGGCACAGGCAGATCGACCCGGTCTGAAAAAAACGCTGCCACCGGCGAGCCAGGTTCTCCGCGATGGCCACGGCGCCGGCGCTGGGACCGATATCCCCAAGGAACTCACGGGCGAAGTCCAGGTAGCTCGAAGCCATCTTGAGGTCGCGCCCCTCGACAGCAAGCGCCGTCTGCCCGGTCGAGAGCTTCGCCGCGACGGCCTGGATCGCATCGCAGTATCTGGCCGCCGCGTTAGGCATGGTCAGACCCAAGGCCTCGGCCCTGGTCGCGACCTCCTGCGCCAGGCCGTCCGCGATTCGGGCCAGCGTTTCCATGTCGGCCTCGATTGTCTTGGCGACGGCGCTGAGCCGCTCGGGCGGGTCGAAACTGCCGGAGCGACCGATTCCGATGTGCCGAGCGACATGGTCGGCCGCCCACACGATGCGCGCAACAGCCGCCTCGGGCAGACCTTCCAGCGCTGTGACCGCGTTGCTGTGGTGCAGCCAGATCGCCGTCGTGATCGGATCGGGCAGGCGCCACTTGCGGGCCAACTGCTTGCCGAGCATGGCGTGATGGGTTCCGAGATGCTTCTGCTCGACGGCGTACAGGCCCGATCCGGTGGCTTCCGCCTCCTGGACGATAGCCGCAAGGCTCTTGGGCATGATGTCCTGAAGGGCGAACTTGCCGATATCGTGCAGCAACCCGGCCGAGTAGGCCATGTGCGGGTCCAGGGCCGGTTGGCAGGCTTCGACGATGTGCTTGGCGCAGACCGCCACTGCCAGGCTGTGGACGATCAGATCGTGGCGGGCCGGCGAGGCAGGCTGGTTCTGGCCGAACTCGATCTCGAAGCCGGCTGAGACCTTCAGGCCCAGAAGGGCGTCGCGGACTTCGTCGGGATCGAGACGGTCGAGCACGAGGTGGATCGCATGTCGCTGGCCGGCCGGTGCGGCAGGGCAGCGTTGCCCCAGCGACAGGACACGGGCAGCCAGAGCCGGCTCGCACTGCGCGATATCGGCGATAGAGCTGGCGCAGAAGCGGCCCTGGAGCATCCTGGTGAGGTACTGAACGGCCACGCACGGTGGCACCGACAGGGCCTCCAGTTCGCCTGCGGCCAGTTCCACCTTGCGGGAAGCGGCTGCGCTCACACTTCGTTCGGCCATGCCGGTGTCCTCGTTACGTCCTTTCGCTGTCGCTCACCCGCCTCGAGGAAGCAACACGCCCTTTCGTCAGTCCAGAGATTCCCCGCGCCCATCACCCCGCAGGGGCCCCGTCGCACTCACGCCAACTGCAAAGCCGCGTCGACCTTCTCGGTCAGCTCCGCGATGGTGAACGGCTTGCGAATGAAATTCTCGGCGCCCGATCGCAGGAGCTGATCGATCTCCTCCTGTTTGATGACGCCGCTGACGATGATGATCCGCGTGTTCTCGAATTCCGGATTGCTCCGGATGGTCTGACAGACCACGTTGCCATTGACGTCGGGCAGCATGTAATCGAGCAGAATCAGGTCCGGTCGAAACTGCTGCGTGGCCATGCCCGCCTCGTACCCGCTCGATGCCGTCCGGATGTCGAACCGTCCATCCCGCGTCAGGATGTCACTGATCAGCTCGACGATCTCGGCGTCGTCATCGACCACGAGCACCTTCTTCTTGCCCGAATCCAGATTGTCCAGAGGGATGTTGTTCTCCCTCATGAACTTGATCAGATTCTGGCGGGGAATGCGACGGAACTTCGATCCTGGTACACGAAAGCCCCTGAGTCGACCCGAGTCAAAACAGCGAATGATGGTTTGCTGACTGACACGGCAGATTTCAGCGGCCTCGCCGGTGGTGAATAGATCCTTCATCCTTGCCCCTTCCTTTTGCGCCAACTCCATTTGACAGAAGGCTCTTCCAGGTTACCTTGACGGCCCACATTAACCTCGGTCCGGCAATTTGTCAAGTCGAAAAAAGCACCGAACCCCCGCTTTTTACCATGATACCTAAATTCTTATCGGAGATGGACATCGGGCAGGGGCGAATCATCATTCGCCCCTGCGTGGGAGCCGGACCGATGCAACACGCAGGCGGGGCATTCTCTGTGCTGTAGCAGGCGATGTTATCTGACGTTGTGCGGTCGCGATGTGGCAAAGGGCAGACCGGGACGTCCCGAGGGTGACTCGGCAGGAGAGACCCGACGCTCAGACCGCAACGTCACGAGGACGCCGGCCGTAATTGTACTGCTTCTCCGTTCGTCCTTCTCGATCGTGGATGACCAGCAGACTGTAGGGGTGCGTCCTGGCCAGGTCGCGCCCCCGGAGGATGGCGTCGGTGCGCGCGCGGTGCGTGCTCATCACCTGACCTGAGTTCTCCTGCACGACGTTCCATCCACGTTTTTCGTCAAAGGCCACGTGGTAGGTCACGCGTCCGACTGTCTCCATACCTCCGTCTCTCCGTCACGGCCGGCAGCATTTCGTCGGCGGCTATCGACTGTGGTTGCCGGCCTGTCCATCCACGGGTTCACGCGCCCGTGTGTCACGCCGCAGCTTCACCATTCTGCCAGCAGTCACTCCCAAGTCAATACCTTTGCTGCACACTCCGCCTGAAGGCGGCAGTCTTCGCATTATCGCTCATACAACCATCTTTGGCAGGCGGACATTTGAATAGGGAAATCAACTTCGACTGGGCAAGTTGCTCAGAGAGGGAGATATGTGCGGCTTGGGGGATTGCTTCGACGGAACGGGCGGGTTTTGACAGACGGTATCGCCGTATTGGCCTTGCCGCCGGAGAGGATGGAGATGAAGGCCTCGTAGCCAGGAGCGTCGCATGGGGGACGACCTGGCCGCTCCATCCGAGGCGGATGCCGGTATGGGGACGCCCGGGCGGGGGCGGCGCAGTTTTCACATTTTTTTTCTTGTTCTACGAACCGCCGGTGATTAACATAGTAGTATAGCTATATTGTAATAAGTAGATATGTGAAGGGCCCGAATATGGACAAGGAACTGGCAACCCAGGCCGCGGAGGTGCTTAAGGCGGTTGCCCACCCCATCCGCCTCCAGATTGTCGAGGCGCTGG